>JBLMYD010000125.1:0-18952 GCA_050258095.1 Chloroflexota bacterium | reverse complement strand
GTGCAGGGTCATCAGCGTGATCAGCGACTCGTCGGCACGCAGCGCATCCTGCTCGGTATAGAGCGAAATCTGCTGGAGGTACTCCTCGAGCGGCGACACCTCGCTCTCCCCCTCCCGCTCGCGCTCGATGTCGAACTCGGCGGCGCCGGCTGCGAGGGCCTCGAGGTTCTCGGCGCGCCCTTCCGCCTCGACGGTGCGCTCGGCCGCGAGCGCTTCGAGGTATCCCGTCTCGCTCAACACCGCCTCGAGCAACGCCGCGACGCGCCCTTCCGCCCGCGCCCTCTCGCGCAGCCCCTCCATGATCTCGTGAAACCGGGAAACCGCCTTGATCGCCGCCGCGCCCAGGCCGGGGACCTCCTCGGCCCGGCCCGCCACCTCCCAGATCGGCAGCCCGGTGGTGTTGGCGTGAGACGCAAGCCTGGCCTGGCTGGTGTTTCCGATCCCACGGCGCGGCGAGTTGACGATTCGCGAGAAGGAGACCTGGTCGGAGGGGTTCAGCAGCAGGCTGAGATAGGCGACCGCGTCCTTGATCTCCGTCCTTTCGTAGAACTTCGTCCCGCCGATCACCTGGTAGGGCAGGTCGAAGCGCTTCAGCGTGTCCTCGAGGACCCGACTCATCGCGTTGGTCCGGTAGAACACGGCGACCTCCTCGCGGCGGAGCCCCTCATCGGTCCCCAGGCGCTCGATCTCCCCCGCCACCCAGCGGGCCTCCTCATGCTCGTCGGTGAGCTCGGACAGCTGCACCGGGTCACCGCCGGTCAGCTCGGTCCAGAGCCGCTTCGGCCGCCGCTCCCGGTTGCGCTCGACCACCGCGTTGGCGGCCGAGAGGATCGTCTGGGTCGAGCGGTAGTTCTGCTCGAGCTTGACCACCTCGGAGTCCGGGAAGTCGCGCTCGAAGTCGAGGATGTTGCGAATGTCGGCGTGGCGGAAGCCGTAGATCGACTGGTCCTCGTCGCCGACGACCATCAGGTTGCCGTGCTCGGCGACGAGCAGCTGCAGCAGCCGGTACTGGGCGTGGTTGGTGTCCTGGTACTCGTCGACGAGGACGTGGCGGAAGGTGCGCCGCCAGCGCTCGCGCGCCTCCTCGGACAGCTCGAGCAGGCTGACGGTGCGGACGAGCAGGTCGTCGAAGTCGACCGCGTTCGCTTCGAGCATGCGCTTCTCGTAGAGCGCGTAGACGTCGGCCGCCGTCTCCTCGAAGACGCTGCCCTGGGCCTGGGCGTAGGCCTCGGCGTCGACGAGCTTGTTCTTGGCGCCGGAGATCTGCGAGCGGATCGCGCGCGGCGGGAAGCGTTTCGGGTCGACGCCGATCTCGGCCATGCAGCGTTTGACCATCCGCAGCGAGTCGGACTCGTCGTAGATCGTGAAGCTGCGCGAGTAGCCGAGCCGCTCGGCGTCGGCGCGCAGCATCCGCGCGCAGGCCGAGTGGAAGGTGGTGACCCACATCGCGCGGGTCGCGCGTCCGACCAGGCCTTCGACCCGCTCGCGCATCTCGCTCGCCGCCTTGTTGGTGAAGGTGATCGCGAGGATCTCCCCCGGGCGGGCGGCGCCGGTGGCGAGCAGGTAGGCGATGCGGTGGGTGAGCACGCGGGTCTTGCCCGAGCCGGCCCCGGCGAGGACCAGCAGCGGCCCCTCGCCGTGGCGAACCGCCTCGCGCTGGGGCTCGTTGAGGTCGGCGAGAAGGCGCTCGGCCCGGTCCGCGCCGGGTTCGATCGGCGCCCCGCCGGCGTCCTCGACGGACGGCGGAACGCTCTCCGACTCGCTCTGCAGCGTCACCCGTCGAGCATAGCCGCGGGCTCGGCGCTGCTCAGCCGCCGGCAGAGGAGCGGCCGGTGCGCTCGTGCAGCTCGGGCGAAGCGCCGTCGCCGGCCTCGCCGCCGTCGAGCTCGGCGAGGCGGCGCTCGAGGTCGGCGATCCGCTGCGAGAGCGTCTTGATCGCCTCGGCGATCGGGTCGGGCAGGTGGATCCAGTCGGCGTCGGGGCCCTCGACCTTCCGCCCTTCGACCTTGACCGGGTGGCCCGGGTTGCCGACCACGGTCGCGCCCGGCGGCACGTCCTCGATCACGACCGTGTTGGCGCCGATCTTGGCGCCGTCGCCGACCGCGATCGGCCCCAGCAGCTTCGCGCCCGAGCCGACGGTCACGTTGTCGCCGAGGGTCGGGTGGCGCTTGCCGCGCTGGAAGCCGGTGCCGCCGAGGGTCACGCCCTGGTAGAGCGTCACCCGCTCGCCGATCTCGGCCGTCTCGCCGATCACCACGCCCGCGCCGTGGTCGATGAAGAGCTCGGGCCCGATCTTCGCCGCCGGGTGGATCTCGACGCCGGTGAACGAGCGGGTCAGGTAGGCGAGGAAGCGCGGCGCCAGCGGCACGCCGGCCTCGTTGAGGGCATGGGCGACGCGGTGGGCCAGAAGCGCCTGCACCCCCGCCCAGCTGAGCAGGATCTCAGTGCTCGACACCCCTTGCGCCGCGGGGTCGCGGTCGCGCGCGGCGGCAATGTCCGCCCGCACCTCCGAGATCAGCCGCTTCCACCTGTTCACGGTGAGAAGAAGGGTAGGGACACGTAGCGCTCGCCCGAGTCGCAGACGATCGTTACAACCCTTTTCCCCTCCATCTCCGGGCGCGCCGCCACCTGCAGCGCCGCCCAGATGTTCGCTCCGGCGGAGATGCCGGCGAGGACTCCCTCGCGCTGGGCGGCGAGCCGCGCGGTCTCCAACGCGTCCTCGTCGGAGACGGCGAGGATCTCGCCGATCACCGAGCGATCGAGCACCTCGGGGACGAAGCCGGCGCCGATGCCCTGGATCTTGTGCGGACCGGGCCTGCCGCCCGAGAGGACCGGCGAGCTCGCCGGCTCGACCGCGACGATCAGCGTCTCCGGGCTGCGTTCGCGCAGCACGCTGCCGACGCCGGTGATCGTGCCTCCGGTGCCGACCCCGGCGACGAAGGCGCCGACCTCGCCGTCGCTGTCGCGCCAGATCTCCTCGGCGGTGGTGCGCCGGTGCACGTCGGGATTGGCGGGGTTGGAGAACTGCTGCGGCATGAAGCCCTTGCGCTGCTCGCAGATCTCCTCGGCCAGCTCGACCGCCTCGGTCATGCCGCCGAGCGAGGGCGTCTCGCGAACTTCGGCGCCGTAGGCGCGCAGCAGCTTCGAGCGCTCGCGGCTCATCCCCTCGGGCAGGGTGAGGATCAGCTCATATCCCCGCGACGCGCAGACCATCGCCAGCGCGATCCCGGTGTTGCCGCTGGTCGGCTCGACGATCACCGACTTCCCGGGCGTGATCGACCCCTCCTCCTCGGCGGCGTCGAGCATCGCCACCCCGATCCGGTCCTTGACCGAGCCGCCCGGGTTGAGCGACTCGAGCTTGACGCAGACCTCGCCGACCAACCCCTCGCTCATCCGCGAGAGCGCCACCAGCGGCGTCTCGCCGACGACATCGGCGGCTGTCCCCCCGATCCGCATCAGATGTGGTACATCCCGGAACCGGCCGCCTCGGCCTCGCGGCGGGCGACTTCGGCGATCGTTGTCTGACCGAACACGTTGCGCAGGGCGGTGACGCCCTCGGCCCAGATTCCGCCGGCCTCTTCGGCCTCCTGGCCGACCTTGCCGTCGAGGGCCTGGACGACATCGAGGACGGTGATCTCCTCCGCCGGCCGCGAGAGCGTGTAGCCGCCGCGCATCCCGCGGTGGCTGGTCAGCAGCCCGGCGCGGCGCAGGGTCGAGAAGAGCTGCTCGAGGAACTGCTCGGGGATGTCGCGTCGCTCGGCCAGCTCCTTGATCGGCAGCGGGCGCTCGCCCGAGCGGGCCAGCTCGGCCAGCGCGACCACCGCGTAGCGCGACTTCGAGGTGATCGAGATCACAACGGCTTTCTACCGAACTTTTCGGACCGGGCTGGGTTAGGATCGCGTCTGGGTGCAGGAATGACGATGGAGCCGTCCGCCGTCAGCAATCGGCAAGAGATCGGAAGCGTCCTGAGCGAGCGTCCACAGTGTCTAGTGATCGACGGTCATCCGATCGTTCGCCTGGGCGTTCGCCGCGCGCTGGAAGACGAGTTCGAGATCCACGAAGTCGGCAGTCGCGGTGAGGCGATCGAGCTGGTGCGCGACGTCGGCAGCTTCGACGTCGCGATCGTCGACATGCGCCCCGGCGCGATGGACGACGGCGCGATGGACGGGCACGCGACGATCCAGGCCCTGCTCAGGTCCGAGCCGGGCATGGGCCTGGTCGCTCACGGAGAGCGCGCCGAGCGGCACCTGGCCAGTGCGGCGCTGCAGGCGGGGGCGATCGCCTTCGTCGCGCGAACCGCCGGCACCGACGCCCTCCGGCGTGCGGCGCGGGCAGCGCTCGAGCAGGAACGCTTCGTCGACCCGGCGGTGCCGGGCCGCGGCAGCCGCGGCAAGCTGACCAAGCGCCAGCGGGAAATCCTGCAGCTGCTGGCCAACGGAGAATCGACGACGGTCGCCGCGCGGGAGCTCGATTTGAGCGAAGAAACGGTGAAGACGCACACCAAGCACGCCCTCGCTCGGCTCGGCGCCCGTAACAGGACTCATGCTGTGGCGATTGCGCTGCGCGAGGCGTTGATCGACTAGGTATTGGCGCGGCGGGTCCTGTCGTGGGCAGGGTGGCCCTCGCCCCGACAAGTGCCTCGCTAATTAGCTCGGCACTTTGAGTATCCGCCGGTTCGAGGGCCACCCTGCCCACGCCACCCGCCGCGAGAAACGGAATCGGTCACGTCGCACATTGCTACGGCGACAAGATGCCCAGCCCCGGCCGTCCGAGCCTCGACTCGGGACGGAGCTGAATTTAGGGGACCGACGTTTCTCCCGCGGGTGGCGCGGTGGCAGGGGGTCCCCCATAGCGCAGGACGTGCCGGTCCCTGAGTGCCATTTATGACCTCTCTGGCACGGCACGTCCGAGCACATGGGGGAAGGCCACCGCGACAGGACCCGCGGGCCAGCCCCGCCGTACGTCCCTAAATCCAGCCGCGGTCGCGGGCCGTGAGGACGGCCTGGGCGCGATCGACGGCGCCGATCTTGCCGTAGACGTTATGCAGGTGCGTCCGGATCGTCGAAACCGAGAGCTGCATCTCGCCGGCGATCTGCTTGTAGACCATGCCCTCCGAAAGGTGGCGAAGGACGTCGAGCTCGCGCCCGGAGAGCGGGCAGGGCTCGGCGATGCGAGCGCCGTCGTGGCGAGCGTAGGGCAGCTGGTAGAGGACCTCCCGCAGGCCATCGGGATCGAGCCCGCAGCGCTGGGCCATCGTGCACAGCCGCTCGGCCGAGATCGCCTCGCCCTGGGCGTAGTGAGCGACCATGTCGGCCGTGCAGACCATCGCGGCGAGGTCGTCGGCATCGGCGGCGTGATGCCGCTCGATTGCGACGGCGATCCGCTGTGGCATGTTCCAGCGCCGGGCGAGCACGCCGCCGACCAGGGCATGGTCGATGCCGAGCCGGTCGCGCTCGTCCTTGAGGCGCTGCTCCGGGGTCCTGGCAGTCGATTCGAAGAAGCTGCGGTCGCCCGGGTGCAGGTTCGAGATCACGAGACGGCCGATGTCGTGCAGCAGGGTCGCCACCGCCAGGTCGTCGCGCGCCTCCCAGCCGATCGCGCGGCCGATCTGGTCGGCCGCCTGCTGCGTGGCGAGGGCGTGAACCCGGATCCGCTCGGGCCGCATCTCGCGGCCGCCGTTCGGCTCGAAGAAGTCGAAGACCGGCGCGGTCCCGGCGATCGCCAGCAGCCCGGAGGGCTTGAGCAGATCTACCGCCTCGGGGATCGTGCCGATGCCGCCGCTGGGGCCGTTGCGGTTGGCGAAGCGCAGCACCGCCATCGCCAGGCCGACGTCGGACTCGACCGTCTCGACCAGCTCGGCGACGCGCGCGGTCTCGGCCGTCGCCGCCCTCATCACGCGCTCGCGCGACTCGATCAGGACCGGAAACCTCTCGACGGCCTCGAAGGCCGCCGCCAGGCGAGCGCCCGGCGCCCGCTTCGTCTTGGCGTCTGGGTGGCGGGGGGCGTCCCCCTTCACTTTGCCGTTGCTTTGGACCTTTGTCGAGTTCATGGGCGAAAAATGCGCTCCGCAGGGCTCATCGGCACACGAGGACGCACGGTTTAGCGTCGGCATCATCAAAACTGAGGCCCAGGAAAGGGCCATTTGTCCATTTGGGTGGGGATGCGCCGCCGCGGTTGTTCCGTCAGGAACGAAGGCGCTTGGCGGCCGTCTCGATCCGGGCGAGCGATTCCTCGCGCCCCAGCGCGGCCAGCGACTCGAAGATGCCCGGCGATACCGACGTGCCGGTGATCGCCACGCGAATCGGCTGGTAGAGCCGTCCCGGCTTGACGCCGAGCCGGTCCGGGAGCGGGCTGAGGGCGGACTCGACCGCATCGTGGTCGAAGTCTCCGCCCGCCTCGGCGAGAGCCGCATGGGCCGCCTCGAGCGCCGCCAGGGCCCCGTCCTTCATCACCTTCGCCCAGGCTTTCTCGTCCTCGATGGGCGGTTCGAAGAGGAAGCGGATCAGCGGCCAGACCTCGTCGAGCGTCTGCGCTTTGTCCTGGGCGATGGCGCAGGCGGCGCGCAGCCGCTCGTCGGCGTCGCGGCGCAGGTGACGGGCGACGGCGGCCGTGTAGTCGTCGAGGGGCATCTCGCGCATGAAGCGGCCGTTGATCCAGCGCAGCTTCTTCTCGTCGAAGATCGCCGCCGCTTTGCCGACGTCCTCGACCCGGAAGCGCCGCACAAGCTCCTCGGTCGACATCAGCGTCGTGTCGTCGTCCGTCCCCCAGCCGAGCAGGGCGAGGTAGTTGCGCACGGCGGCGGGCAGGTAGCCGGCCGCGCGCAGCTCCTGCGCCGAGGCCGCGCCGTGGCGCTTGGAGAGCTTCTTGCCGTCGGGGCCGTGCAGCAGCGGCAGGTGCGCGTAGCGCGGCGGCGCATGGCCGAGCGCGGCGAGGACGAGCAGCTGCTTGGGCGTGTTGGAGAGGTGGTCGTCGCCGCGCACGACGTCGGTGATCCCCATCTCCGCGTCGTCGACCGCGACCGCGAAGTTGTAGAGGACCGAGCCGTCGGCGCGGGCGATGACGAAGTCGTCGTAGCTGCGGTTGGGGAAGCTGACCGGGCCGCGGATCAGGTCCTCGACGACCGTCTCCCCCTCGTCGGGGACGCGCAGGCGCACGGCGGCGCCGGGGTCGTCGACCGGCTCGCCCCGGTAGCCGCGCCCGGTGCCGTGCTCGGCCTTCCAGGCCTCGACGTCCTTGGCCTTGGCCGAGTCGCGGTAGGCGGCACCGGAGGCGAGCAGCCGCTGCAGCGCCTCGGCGTGCCGGTCGGCCCTCGAGGCCTGCGAGACCGGGCCGACGTCCCAATCGAGGCCGAGCCAGCGCAGCGCGTCGAGGATCTGCTCGACGTTCTCCTCGGTCGAGCGCTCGCGGTCGGTGTCCTCGATCCGCAGCACCAGCTCGCCACCGCCATGCCGCGCCACGAGCCAGTTGTAGAGCGCCGTCCGCGCCCCGCCGATGTGCAAGGCACCGGTCGGCGAGGGGGCGAATCTGAGGCGGATTGGCACGGCTTCGGGCACCAGCGGAAACCTAGCCGGTGGTGGATGAGATCAGCGCAGCGCCCAGGTCGTTCAGGCAGGAGCCGCTTCGAGGCCCGCCGCGGACTTGAGCGCGTCGGCGCGGTCGGTGCGCTCCCAGGTGAAGGCGTCGCCCTCGCGGCCGAAGTGGCCGTAGGCGGCGGTCTGGCGGAAGATCGGGCGGTGCAGGTCGAGGTAGCGGCGGAAGGCGCCGGGGCGGAGGTCGAACTCCGCTTCGACCAGGTGGGAGATCTGCGAGTCGGGAAGCTTGCCGGTGCCGAAGGTCTCGACCATCAGGGAGATCGGGCGGGCGACGCCGATCGCGTAGGCGACCTGGACCTCGCAGCGCTCGGCGAGGCCGGCCGCGACGACGTTCTTGGCGACGTGGCGCGCGGCGTAGGCCGCCGAGCGGTCGACCTTCGAGGGGTCCTTGCCTGAGAAGGCGCCGCCGCCGTGACGGGCCATGCCGCCGTAGGTGTCGACGATGATCTTGCGGCCGGTGAGGCCGGCGTCGCCGACCGGGCCGCCGATCACGAACTTGCCGGTCGGGTTGACGAGGAAGTGGTGGCGCAGCTCGGCCTCCTCGAAGAGTCCCGGCGCCTCGGCGCCGAGCACCGGCAGCACGACGCTCTCCCAGAGATCCGGCTTGATCTGCGTCTCCGAGTCGACCTCCTCGGCGTGCTGGGTGGAGATCAGCAGCTTCTCGACGCGGACCGGGCGGCCGTCGGCGTAGCGGACCGTGACCTGGGTCTTGCCGTCGGGGCCGAGGTAGTCGAGGCTGCCGTCCTTGCGCACCGCCGCAAGCCGCTCGGCGAGCCGGTGGGCGAGGTGGATCGGCATCGGCATCAGCGCCTCGGTCTCGACCGTCGCGTAGCCGAACATCATCCCCTGGTCGCCCGCGCCGGCGATCAGCAGCTCGTCCTCGACCGATTCGGTCCGTGTCTCGTAGGACTCGCCAACCCCCTGGGCGATGTCGGGCGACTGCTTGTCGAGCGAGACGAGGACCGAGACGTGGTCGCAGTGGTAGCCGTAGTCGCCGTGGTCGTAGCCGATCTCGCGGATCGTCTCCCGCACCAGCTCGGGCACGTCGAGGTGGACGTCGGTCGAGATCTCGCCCGAGACGACCGCCATGCCGGTGTTGACCAGCGTCTCGCAGGCGACGCGGCCCTCGGGGTCGCCGGCCATCACGGCGTCGAGCACCGCGTCGGAGATCTGGTCGCAGACCTTGTCCGGATGCCCCTCGGTGACGGACTCCGACGTGAAGAGGTACTCGCCCTCGGCAAGCGGTTGCGTATCGCTCATCCGCCCAAGCCTAAATGGTTATTTCGAGCGGTGGCGGCTCACCGGCCGCGGCGCGTGCCCGAACGGGGCACGAAGTCGATCACGACGGGCACACCCTCGAGTCCGTATTCCTCGCGCAGCCGGTTCTCCAGGTGGTAGGCCCAGTCGCGCGCGATCAGCTTGCGGTCGTTGACCTGGATCGCGATCCGCAGCGGGCGCTCGCCGACCTGCGCGGCGTAGAGGAGCTTCAGCCGCCGCCCGCGCCGCGCCGGCGGCGGGTTCCTGGCGACGACGTCGGCGACGAAGCGGTTGAGCTCAGGGGTCGGGATCCGCTCGCCGGCGCGGTCGGCCAGCTCCAGCGCCTTCGGCAGCAGGTTGCCGACGTTGCGCCCGCGCGTCGCCGAGCAGGTGATCACCGGCGGCCGCAGGCGCGACTTGCGCGCGACGCGGGCCCGCGCGTCGTCGACGTCGGTCTGCGTGATGTCCCACTTGTTGAGGACGAGCACGGTGGCGCAACCGGCCCGCATCGCCAGCTCGGCGACGCGCAGGTCCTCGGCGGTGACCCCGTCGGCGGCGTCGCAGACGACGAGCGCGACGTCGGCCCGCTCGACCGCCCGTTCGGCGCGCAGCTGCGCGTAGTAGTCGACGCTGCCGGCGACCTTGCTGCGGCGGCGCAGGCCGGCGGTGTCGATCAGGACGACGCGCCGGCCGTCGACCTCGAGCTCGGTGTCGATCGCGTCGCGCGTCGTCCCCGCCCGGTTGGAGACGATCACCCGCTCGGAGCCGAGGAAGGCGTTGACCAGCGAAGACTTGCCGGCGTTGGGGCGGCCGATCACGGCGACGCGGGTTAACTCGCCCTCCTCGGCCCGCGCCGGGCGCTCGCCGAGCGCGGCGACGACCCGGTCGAGCAGGTCGCCGGTGCCGAGGCCGTGCGTCGCCGAGACCGGCAGCGGCTCGCCCAGCCCGAGCCGGTGCAGCTCGGCGGTCAGGTGCTCGTCCTCGGGCCGGTCGACCTTGTTGGCGACGACGAAGACGGGCACCTCGGCGCCGCGCAGGGTCGCAGCCAGCTCGGCGTCGCCGGCCCGCACGCCGGCACGGGCGTCGACGACGAAGAGGACGACGTCGGCCTCGGCGACGCCGAGGCGCGCCTGGCGCTGGATGTCGCGCGCCAGCTCGGAGGAGTCCTCGAGGTCGATGCCGCCGGTGTCGAGCAGCTCGAAGGCGACCCCGTTCCACTCGCAGGCCACCCGCTTGCGATCGCGAGTGACGCCCGGCTCGGCGTGCGTCACCGCCTCCCGCCCACCCGCCAGCCGGTTCACCAGCGTGCTCTTGCCGACGTTGGGGAAACCGACGACGGCGACTGTCGGCAGCCGGCTCACACCCCCCACCCCCGCGGGTGCAACGCGTTGGGGGTCCATTTCGCACCCAAAACGTTGCACCCGATCATGGGGTGAGGTTCCGGTCGCGGGCGAGGGACTCGACGCGGTCGACGACTTCGTCGAGCGCGAGGCCCGTGGTGTCGATCTCGACCGCGTCGGCGGCGGGGCGCAGGGCGCTGTGCTCGCGTCCCTCGTCGCGGGCGTCGCGCTGGCGCTGGGCGGCGAGCACGGCAGCGACGTCCTCGCCCGTCTGCGTCGCGCGGCGCCGCGCGCGCTCCTCGGGCGAGGCGGTGAGGAAGACCTTGAGCGGCGCCTCGGGGCT
Organism: Chloroflexota bacterium; assembly: GCA_050258095.1. Classification (GTDB taxonomy): domain Bacteria; phylum Actinomycetota; class Thermoleophilia; order Solirubrobacterales; family 70-9; genus VRUE01. The sequence continues at coordinate 8,420 of JBLMYD010000125.1, read as the reverse complement.
GACGACGGTGCCGATGTCGCGGCCCTCGGCGACGTAGCGGCCGGCGGCGATCAGCTGGCGCTGGCGCGCGACCATCGCCTCGCGCACCGCCGGGTGGACGGAGACCCGCGAAGAGATCTCGGTGACGCGGGAGTCGCGGATCGCGGCGCTGACGTCGCAACCGTCGAGGACGACGCGCTCGCCGTCGAAGTCGATCGCCAGCGCCGCCGCCAGCTCACCCGTCGCCCCCCCGTCGTCGGGGTCGGCGCCACGCTCGAGCGCCGCCAGCGCCACGCAGCGGTACATCGCCCCCGAGTCGAGGTAGGTGAAGCCGAGCCGCTCGGCGAGCGCCCGCGCGACGCTCGACTTGCCGGCCCCGGCGGGGCCGTCGATCGCGATCACCATGCGCGCAATCTATGCTCGCGAGCCGTTGGACAGCGCGGCGAGATCGGCCTCGAAGCCGGGATAGCTGACGCCCGCCGCCTCCATCCCCTCGACCTCGACGCCGTCGCGCGAGGCGCGCCCGGCGATCGCCGCCAGCATCGCGATCCGGTGGTCGCCGTGCGAGCGCACGGTGCCGCCGCGCAGGCCGCCCCCGCCCTCGATCCGCATCCCGTCCTCGGCCGGCTCGACCGCGGCGCCGAGCGCCGTCAACGCCTCGCAGGTCGTCGCCACCCGGTCGGACTCCTTGCGCCGCAGCTCGGCCGCGTCGCGAATCGTCGTCTCGCCCTCGGCGAAGCAGGCGGCGAGCGCGACCAACGGCAGCTCGTCGATCGCCAGCGGGATCTCCTCGCCGCCGACCTCGACGCCGCGCAGCACCGAGGCGCGGGCGCGGATCGTCGCCAGCGGCTCGCCCCCCTGCGCGCCGCGGGCCGGCTCGACCTCGATCTCGGCGCCCATCCGCTCGAGGATCCGCAGCAGCCCGGTCCGGGTCGGGTTGGCCCCGACCCCCTCCAGCGCCACCTCGCTGCCGGGGACGAGCAGGGCGCCGACGAGGAAGAAGGCGGCCGAGGAGAAGTCGGCCGGCACGATCATCCTCTCCAGCCCCAGCTCCTTGGCCGGGCGCACTTCGACCCCGCCGCGCACCCAGATCACGTGGGCGCCGGCCGCGGCGAGCATGCGCTCGCTGTGGTCGCGGCTGCGCAGCGGCTCCCCCACCCAGGTCGGCCCCTCGGCCAGCAGCCCGGCGAAGAGCAGGCACGACTTGACCTGGGCGCTGGCGACGGGAAGCTCGTACTCGATGCCCCGCAGCGGCGCGGCCTCGACCTCCAGCGGCGGCAACCGGTCCTCGCGGCAGCTGAGGCTCGCGCCCATCAGGCGCAGCGGCGCGGCGATCCGGTCGACCGGGCGGCGCCGGATCGAGTCGTCGCCGTCGAGCGTCCAGCGCCCCTGCGGCTGCCCGGCGAGCCAGCCGGGCAGCAGGCGCAGCAGCGTGCCCGCGTTGCCGACGTCGATCGCGGCGGATCTCGCCCCGCGCAGGCCGACGCCGTGGACCCGCAGCTCGACCGCGAGGCCGTCCGCCCCGGCGCCCTCGACCTTCGCCCCGCAGGCCGCGACCGCCGCCAGCGTCGAGCGCGTGTCGGCGGAGTCGAGGTAGCCCTCGATCGTCGTCTCGCCTTCGCTCATCGCCGCGATCAGCGCCGCGCGGTGCGAGATCGACTTGTCGGACGGGGGGCGCAGGCTCCCCCGCAGCGGGCCGCTCGGGTCGAAGCGGGCCGCCACCGGGCTAGGCGTCGTCTCCGACGATGCTGACGGTGTGTCCCAGCTCGCGCACGAGCTTCTCGGCCCGCTCTGCCTGCTCGTCGCCCGGCACCCAGAGCGAGACGGCACCGGAGGTCATGTCGGGCGCCGGGTAGAGGGCCATGTCCTCGATGTTGACCCCGGCCTCGCCGAGCGCCAGCGCCAGCTCGGCGACCGTGCCGGGCCGGTTGGCGACGACGACGCGCAGCTCGCGCAGCGGCCCGCCGGAGAGCTCGGTCTCGAGCAGGCGGCGGCGGTCGGCGGCGGCGGCGGAGTGCCACTCGGCCACCGCCTCGCGCTCGCCGCTGCGGATCAGCTCGGCTGCCGCGCCGAGGCGTCGCGCCACCGCCTCGACCGCGTCGGCCACCGCCTCGCGGTTGCTGGCGAAGATGTCGCCCCAGATCGCCGGGTTGGCGCCGGCGACGCGGGCCGAGTCGCGAAAGCTGGGACCGACCTCCGGCATCCGCTCGGAGTCGCGGGTCAGCTCGGCCGCGGCCTGGCCGACGAGAGCGTTGGCGACGACGTGGGGCAGGTGGCTGACGGTGGCCATCAGCCGGTCATGGGCCTCGGCGTCGATCGCCTGCGCCTTCGCCCCGAGGCCGGCGACCGTCCGCTGCAGGCGGTCGTAGAGCAGCCCGCTGGAGCGCTCGGCCGGGGTCAGGTACCAGCGGGCGCCGGCGAACAGGTCCTCGCGCGCGTTCTCCACCCCCGAGGTCTCCGCCCCGGCGAGCGGATGGCCGCCGATGAAGCGCTCGTCGGCGCCGAGCGCGGCGACGATGTCGCGCTTGGTCGAGCCGACGTCGGTGACGACCGCGTCCGGGCCGCAGGCCGCGAGCGCGGCGGCGGCGAGCTCGGGCAGCTGCCCGACGGGCGCCGCGCAGAAGACCGCTTCGGCGCCCTCGCAGGCCGCCGCCACGGACTCCGCGCCCCGGTCGAGGACGCCCGCAGCAAGCGCCCTCTCCAGGGTCCGGGGGTCGGGGTCGAAGCCGACCGCCTCCGCTTCCAGCCGCCGCCGCGCGGCGAGCCCGATCGACCCTCCGATCAGGCCGACGCCGAGGACGGCGATCCTCATACCTCGCCGCGCCGCGCCGTGACGGCATCCGCGAACTGCCCCAGCAGTTTCGCCGTCGTCTCCCAGTTCATGCACGGGTCGGTGATCGACTGGCCGTAAACGAGATCGGTGCCGTCGCCGAGATCCTGGCGCCCCTCGACGAGGAAGGACTCCATCATCGCGCCGACGATCGCCTTGTTGCCGTCGGCGATCTGGTCGGCGATGTGCCCGGCGGCGAGGAGCTGCCTGCCCGGGTCCTTGCCGCTGTTGTCGTGCGAGGCGTCGACGACGACGCGCTCGGGAAGGCCGGCGTCGCGGAGCAGCATCAGCGCCTCGGCGATCCCCTCGACTTCGTGGTTGGGAGCGCCGCGGCCGCCGCGCAGGATGACGTGACCGTCGGGATTGCCCGTCGTGTAGAGGATCGCCGGCGAGCCGCCGTCGTCGATCCCGGTGAAGGCATGCGGCGCCGCGGCGGCGCGCACCGCGTCGACGGCGACCTGGATGTCCCCGTCGGTGCGGTTCTTGAAGCCGATCGGCATCGAGAGACCGGAGCCGAGCTGGCGGTGGATCTGGCTCTCCGTCGTGCGGGCGCCGATCGCCCCCCAGGAGACCGCATCGGCGATGTACTGCGGCGTGATCGGGTCGAGGAACTCGGTGCCGACCGGCAGGCCGAGGTCGAGCACTTCGAGCAGCAGCTTTCGCGCCATGCGCAGGCCGGTGTTGACGTCGCCGGAGCCGTCCAGGTGCGGATCGTTGATCAATCCCTTCCAGCCGGTCGTCGTCCGCGGCTTCTCGAAGTACACCCGCATCGCGATCAGGACGTTGCCGCTCAGCTCGCGCGCCGTCTCGGCCAGGTAGCCCGCGTACTCGAGGGCCGCCTCCGGGTCGTGCACGCTGCACGGGCCGACCACCAGCAGCACGCGGTCGTCGGTTCCGTCCAGCACGTTGCCCACTTCGCCGCGACCGCGCACGACGGCCTGCTCGCGCTCGTCGCCGAGCGGCAGCTCCTCCAGCAGCCGCGCCGGCGCCACGAGCTCCTCCACGCGCTCGATCCGCTGGTCGCGGACCCGGTCCCGCCTCTCCTCCTGCATGCCGATCATCATCTCGCTTTTTGCCTCCTCCACGGTCGAAATCCTACTTTCCGCAATTTGCCTCGCCGCGCAAACGGGGCGCGCGAAGCGGAACTCGTTCCGACGCCCGACCAACTGGGTATCGAGTGCGGCTCTCGCCGCCGGGTCGGGCGCCTAGCTAAATCGCCAGAAATAGGCAAAGCGAGCAGGAAGAACGGCGACGGCACGGCCGGAGCAACAGGTGCGCATCGTGTCGGCGGTTCGCTTCACCAAATGACTTTGTATCAGGTGGCGCGTGCGGCGTCCACCCCCGGGGACGGCTCAGGCGAGGATCTCGCCGAGCGCAGCGAGGAACCTGGCGTTCTCCTCGGCCGTGCCGTAGGAGACGCGAATGTGGCCGGGATCGCCGAGCGGCGTGCCGGGCCTGACTACGATCGAGCGCTCGGCGAGGGCGGCGACGATCTCGGCCTCCTCCGCCTCGTCGAGGTCGATCCAGGAGAAGTTGGTGTGCGTGTCCGAGGTGCGCAGGCCGAGCGCGTGCAGTCCCTCCTCGACCTTGAGGCGCTCGGCGACCGTGCTCTCGACGCGGCGGGCGACGTCGTCGGAGTGCAGGATCGCCTCGGCGCCCGCCGCCTGGGCGAGGGCGTTGACGCTGAACGGCTGGCGCACCGCGTCGACCGCGGCGCGGAAGCCGGGAGAGCCGAGCGCGTAGCCGACCCGCAGCCCGGCGAGCCCGTAGCACTTGCTGAAGGTGCGCAGGACGACCAGGTTGGGCAGGTCGGCGAGCAGGTCGACGGTGGCGTCGGGATCGTCGTGGGCCTGGAACTCGACGTAGGCCTCGTCGAGGATCACGGTCACGTTCGCGGGCAGGGATTCGCAGAAGGCGGCGATCTCGGCCGCCGGCCTGTGCGTCGCCGTCGGGTTGTTGGGGTTGCAGACGAGGACGAGCTGGGTCGCCGCCGTCACCTCGGCGGCCATCGCCTCGAGGTCGTGCGTCTCGGTCTCGTCGAGCGGCACGCGGATCTCGCGGGCGCCGGTCAGCGCCGCCAGGTACGGGTACATCGAGAACGCGGGCCAGGAGTAGAGGATCTCGGCGCCCGGCTCGCAGAGCGCCTCGGCGGCGGCGAGCAGGATCTCGCAGGAGCCGTTGCCGACGGCGACCCGCGCCGGGTCGGTGTCGAAGCGCTCGGCGATGCGGCGGCGCAGCAGCGTCGCGTCGGGGTCCGGGTAGCGGTTCATCGCCTTGGTCGCGGCGGCGATCGCCTCGATCACCTTCGGGTGCGGCGGGATCGGCGACTCGTTGGAGGCGAGCTGGGCGATCACCCCGGCCGCGATCGCCTCCGGCGCCTGCCCGGTCGGCACGCCGGCCTGGTAGCCCGGCATGCGGGCGAGCTTCTCGGCAAAGGTGACGCTCATCGGTGGGAGTTTGAAGGATTGTGCCCGCCATGCGCGCACAATCCTTCACCGAACCGTCTACTGCGCAGCGTGCAAGTCGGCGCGCAGCTCCTGGGTGGCTCCTAAATACACGTGTGCGGGCTCGTGGGCGACGGGGGCGTAGTAGTGGACCATCGCCCGGATCACGCGCGGCATCGCCCCCGGAACGTCGATCTCGCGAGCGCAGATCAGGGGCACGCTGTCGAGCCCAAGGCGGCGAGCCGCCACGGCCGGGAACTCGGCGTCTAGGTCCTCGGTCGTCGTGAACAGGCAGCTGACCATCGCCTTCGCGCTCAGCCCGTTGCGCTCGAGCAGGTCACGGAGCAGCGTCTCCGTCGCGTCGAGGATCGCCTCGGCGTCGTTTGCCTCGGCCTGCACGGCGCCGCGGACCGCGAAGAGTCGCTCGTCACTCACGGGTCTGCATCTTCCCAGAGGCGCCCGTCGGACGTGCCGTCTCTCAGGTGTCGAATTAGGCATCTCAGGGACGGCACGTCTCGCGGAGGCGGGCGAGCTCGTCGGAATCGAGGGGACGGGACGCGCCCTCGGGCAGGTCGCCGAGCTCGATCGGGCCGAAGCGGACGCGGCGCAGGGAGACGACCTCGTTGCCGACCGCCTCGGCCATCCGTCGCACCTGGCGGTTGCGGCCCTCGCGCAGGACGATCTCGACCTCGCGCTCGCCGAGGCGCCGTACCTCCGCGGGCGCGGTGGGGCGGTCCTCGAGCTCGACCCCGCTCGCCAGCCGCCGCAGATCGGCCTCCGAGGGCGGCCGCCTCAGCTCCATCCGGTACGTCTTCGGCACTTCGTAGCGCGGATGCGTCAATCGGTTCGCCAGCTCCCCGTCGTTCGTCAGCAGCAGCAGCCCCGACGAGTCCGCGTCGAGCCTTCCCACCGGGTACAGCCGCGCCGCCGAATCGACCAGCTCGACCACGGCCCTCCTCCGCCCCGGCTCCCTCGCCGTCGAAACCACCCCCACCGGCTTGTTAACCGCCCAAACCTCCCGCGCCTCCTCCCCGACCGGCCTGCCATCCACCCGCACGTCATCGGAAGCCCCCACATCCCTAGCCGGGTCGGTAACCACCTCCCCACCCACCGTCACCCTCCCGGCCGCCACCAGCTTCTCCGCTCTCCGCCGGGAGGCGACTCCTCCATGCGCGAGGAACTTCGCGAGCCGCACGTCAGGAGGGCCGGGGGAGGCCCTGGAAGAGCCTCCCCGCTGTTGCTCTTACAGGGCCTCCCCCGGCCCTCCCCACCCTCACGGCTCGGCCCGTTGATCCCCCGCCTTGAGCAGTCGCTCCCGCAGCTCCCGCTCGTCATCGGGACTGGGATCGAACTGCGACGGGTCCGGCAGCTGGTCCAACCCGGCGAGCCCGAACAACCGCTCGAACAGCTCCGTCGTCCTGAAGATCGCCGCCCCGAACTGCGAGCGCCCCGTCTCCTCGATCAACCCCCGCTCGGACAGGGTCTGCACCGCCGACTCGGAGCTGACGCCGCGGATGCGGGCGATCTCCGGGCGCGTCACCGGCTGCAGGTAGGCGACGATCGCCAGGGTCTCGGCCTGCGCCTGGGTCAGCGGCGGCGTGCGCGGCTTCGCCAGCAGGCGGCGGGCGGCGGCCTCGCTGGCCGGGTCGCTGGCGAGGGAGAAGCCGCCGGAGACCTCGTGCAGGACGACGCCGCGCCTGCCCTCGCCGAGGTCCTCGCGCAACAGGTCGATCGCCTCCTCGACCTGCCCCGCGGTCGCCTCGCAGGCCTCGGTCAGGTCGGCCGCGGAGACCGGCTGGGGCGAGAGGAAGAGCAGCGCCTCGATCGTGCGGGCGAGATCGCTCACTCTGCCGCCGCCCCCTCGCGCGCCTTGATCCGGATCGGGCCGAACGCCTCGCCCTGCTCCCAGGTCGCCTCGCCTTTGCGGTACATGTCGAGCAGCGCGAATAGGGTCACCGCCTGGGTGAGGCGGTCCTCGCCGCCGAACTCCTCGTCGAAGTCGATGCTGCCGTGGCGGCGCAGGGCCTCGCGCAGGGCGAGCAGGCGCTTCTGCAGCGAGACGGTCGGCCGGATGTGGTCGAGGTTGAGATCGGGCGGCTCGGTGAGCAGGTCGCCGAGCGCGGCTCCGAGCCGTTCGGGGTCGTAGGCGGCCGTCGCCGCGTCGAGGGCGACGCGGCGCAGCTCGGGCGGCAGCGGCGCCGCCCGGTAGAGGTAGCCGCGCGCCTCCTCGAAGCGACGCGCCAGCATCGCCGCCGCGTCGCGGTAGCGGCGGTACTCGAGCAGCCGCGCCAGCAGCTCCTCGACCGCCTCCTCGGGCGTCACGTCCTCGAGGCCCTCCTCTTCGCCCGGCAGCAGCAGGCGGGACTTCAGCTCCAGCAGCGCCGCGATCAGGACGAGGAACTCCGTCGCCACGTCGAGCTCCAGCTCCTCCTCGCGCTCGAGGTGCTCGACGTAGGCGACGACGACCTCGGCCAGCTCGACCTCGAGCAGGCTCACCTCCTCGCGCAGGACGACCGCCAGCAGCAGGTCGAAGGGACCGGCGAAGACGTCGAGGTCGAGATCGAGCTCGGCGACTGTCACTGCTCCAACCTAACGGGGTGGGCCGATGCCCATCCGGTCGCGGACCTCGGCGACGATCGGGGCCGCGATCGCCCGCGCCTTCTCGGCGCCGGCGGCCAGCGCTGCCTCCAGCGCCGCCTCGTCGGGGCGCAGCTCGGCGTAGCGCTCGCGCACCGGGGCGAGGAACTCGACCGTCGCCTCGGCGACGGCCTGCTTGAAGTCGCCGTAGCCCTTGCCCTCGAACTCGCGCTCGACCTCCTCGGGAGCGACGTCGCGGGCGACGGCGTAGATGTCGATCAGGTTGGCGATGCCGGCCTTGTCCGCGCCGCGGACGATCTCTCGGCCTGAGTCGGTGACGGCGCTGCCCAGCTTCTTGCGGATCGCGTCGGGCTCGTCGAGGACGTAGACCGTCCCCGCCTCGGTCGCGCCGGTCGTCGACATCTTCCGCTCCGGCTCCTGCAGGTCCATGATCCGCGCGCCGACCTCGGGGATGCGGTGCTCGGGCTCGACCAGCGTCTCGCCGAAGCGCTCGTTGAAGCGGCGGGCGATCTCGCGCATCAGCTCGACGTGCTGGCGCTGGTCGTCGCCGACCGGCACCTCGGTCGCCC
>JBLMYD010000124.1:0-11837 GCA_050258095.1 Chloroflexota bacterium | reverse complement strand
GGCGGGTGCCCCTCGAACCGGCGGATACTCAAAGTGCCGAGCCCATTTGCTCGGCACTTGTCGGGACGAGGGGCACCCGCCCACACCACCCCGGTAACCAAGGTCCCTCGCCCGTGTAGCGCTACGCGATGGACCCCGCCCGCCTCGCCCGGTACCACCGGTACACGCGCAGCCACGGCGTCAACCCGATCCTCTACCTCCTGGCCCGGGTCTTCCTGACACCCTTCTTCCTCACCTACTTCCGCTACGCGCGCACCGGGCGCGAGCACGGCCACGTCAAGGGCGGCCTGATCGTCGCCGCCAACCATCGCAGCTTCCTCGACCCCTTCGCGATCGGCGGTGCGCTGCCCTGGCGGCGGCCGATGAGCTACGTCGCCAAGGTCGAGCTCTTCGAGCGCCGCTGGCGCGGCTGGATACTGTCGCGGCTCGGCGCCTTCCCGATCCGCCGCAACGAGTCCGACGAGGAGGCGATGGAGACCGCGCGCCTCGTCGTCGAGCGCGGCGGCACCGTCTGCATCTTTCCCGAGGGCACCCGGATCCGCAGCGGCGCGCTCGCCGAGCCGCGACGCGGCGTCGGCCGGCTGGCGCTGCAGACCGGCGCGCCGGTGATCCCGGCGGCGGTGCTCGGCACCGAAGCGGTGCGGCGCGGCTGGCGGGTCCGGCCGCGCAAGATCAAGGTGAGGTTGGGCAAGGCGATGACGTTCCCGCGCGCCGCCGAGCCCTCGCGCGGCCTCGCGGAAACGGTCACCGCCCGGATCTGGCCCAACGTCGAGCTGCAGTGGGAGGACCTCGGCGGCCTGCCGCCGATGCGCCGCGCGGCGGTGATCGGCGCCGGCAGCTGGGGCACCGCCGTGGCCGTGCTCCTCGCCCGCGGCGGACTCGAGGTGCAGCTGGCGACGCGCACGCCGGCGCAGGCCGAGGAGCTGGACGAGGAGCGCGAGAACCGGCGCTACCTGCCCAGCGTTCGCCTGCCCGACTCGGTCCACGTGCTGCACACCCCGGAAGTCGAGCTCGCCGGCCTCGACCTCGTCTGCCTGGCGATTCCCTCCGGCTCGCTGCCGCAGGCGGTCGGCGCGATCGCCGACCGGATCGGCGATCGCACCGCCGTCCTCCTCCTCACCAAGGGGCTGATCGCGCCGCTGGGGCAGCTGCCGGCCTCCTACGTCGGCGAGCGGGTGCGGGCGCGGGCGATCGCCTGCCTCGGCGGCCCGGCGCACGCGCGCGAGGCGGTCTCCGGCTCGGCGGCGCTGGTGCTCGGCTCGGCGGACGACGACCTGCGCAACCAGCTCGGCCTCGTCTTCGACCGGGCCGGCCTGGTCTGCGAGCGCTCGCGCGACGTGGTCGGCGTCGAGATGGCGGGCGCGGCGAAGAACGCGGCGGCGCTCGCCGCGGCCGCGGCCGAGCCGCACGGGCTGAACGCGGCCGGGATCGCCGCGGCCCAGGTCTGGCGCGAGTGCATCGAGCACGCCACCGAGCGCGGCGCCGACCCCGCCACCTTCTCGGGCCTGGCCGGCGTCGGCGACCTGACGGCGACGGTGATCGCGCCGACCGGTCGCAACCGGCGTGCCGGCGAGCTGCTCGGCAAGGGAACGCCCGCCGTCGAGATCCCCGGCCTGATCGGCCAGGCGTCGGAGGGCCTGGACGCCGTCCCGCTGCTGGCCGAGGCGACGGCGGCGGCCGGCGGCAGCTCGCAGGCGCTCGCCGGCCTGGCGGCGCTGATCCGCGGCGAGATCGGGGCCGAGGACTGGGTCGCGCACCTGCGCCAGGTCGAGCGGACGCGGGAGGCGGCGTGAACGCGGGAGCGGCCGTCGCCGGCCGTCTAGGCTGCAAGCGTGAGCGATGTGGAGAACGTCGAGCCGGCGAGCCTCGACCCCGAGGCGAAGGCCGAGCTCGACGCCGCGTTCGAGGACCTCTACCGGGCGCACCTGCGCGACGTCTACTCCTACGCCTGCTACCGGGTCGGCAACCCGCACGACGCCGAGGACCTGACCGAGCAGACCTTCCTGCAGGCCTACCGCCACTTCGACCGCGCCCGGCGCGAGTCGGACGGGCGGCCGTTGCGGCCGTGGCTGATCCGCATCGCCCACAACCTGGCGTCCAACTACTACCGCGACCGCTCGCGGCGGCCGCAGACCTCGCTGGAGAACGCCGACCCGATCCCCGCTCGCCACGGCACCGAGGCGATCGCCGAGGGGCGCGAGGAGCTGCGGCAGGTGATGGAGCACCTGGACGGACTCCCCGACGACCGGCGCGAGGCGCTGATCATGCGCTTCGCGCTCGGCATGGACAACCGGGAGATCGCCCGCGCGATGGGTCGCAGCGACGGCGCGACCAAGGTGCTGATCCACCGCGCGATCAAGCAGCTGCAGGAGGAGATGGCCGATGACCGAGGCGAGTAGCCGGCCGGCCGGCAGCGGCTGGGACGTCGAGCACCTGCTCAGCGACGCCCTGCGTCCGATCGACCCGCCCGAACGCCTCTCGGGCAGGCTGGAGGACACGCTCGCCGCGGTCACGCAGGCGGCCGCCGAGGAGCTGTCGAGCTGGGCGGAGGAGCTGTCCGAGAGCGAATTGCGCGCCCTGCGCGACCCGCGCAACTGGGTCCGCCCGGTCTTCGCCGTCGGCGCCGGCGGTGCCGCCGCCGGAGCTCTGCTGGTGATCGAGCTCCGCCGCCGCAGTCAGCGCCAGACGAAGAGCCGGCTGCGCGACCTCGGCGTGCGCCTCAAGTAGCGGGCGCCGGCTGCGCCTTCGGTCGCAGCGTCGCCAGGGCGGCGAGGATGCCGAGCACGCCGAGGGTCGTGTGCAGGACGTTGTCGGCGGTGTCGACCGGGAGGAAGCCGAGGATCGACTCGCCGCTGCCGATCGCGAAGCCCCAGATCGCGACCGCGAGGTAGAGCGCGCCCAGCCAGAGGGCATACCAGCGCGCCGCGTAGCCGGCGACGAGCAAGCCGAGCGCCCCCGCGAGGACGTGGAAGACGTTGTCCCAGGCGTTGACCGCGAAGAGCCCGAACACCTCCTCGACCTCGCCCGGCGAGCCGAAGGAGGCGCTGTAGAAGAAGCCGACGATGCCGCCGATAACGAGCAGGGCGCCGACGACGGTCGCGTAGAGGCGCGCCGGGCTCGCGGGTTCATTCATAAGGGCCAAGGAAGCGCTCCCCGTTGAAATGGATGAGGTGAGACGGATTGTCGGCGCACCAAGCCTCGGTCTCCCAAGCGATCTCGCTCAAGTGCTTGCGCATCTCGGCGCGCGACTGAAAACAAGAGACGAACACCAAGCCCGCCGATGCCTTTGCAAACAAGCGCTCAAGCTCGTCCCGGCGCTTGCCGTCCACGGGACCGTGGCTGGCGACAGCCTCGATCAGCACGAGCACTCTCGGTCGGGCAGATGGACGATCAGGTCGGGGAGCTTGCCGTGCTTGTCGAGGGTAACTCCCAAGTCTTCAAGGACACCCTCTTCGAAGATTGGATCTTCTCGGCCGGCGTCGCCGACATAGAGCACATGCCCGCCGGGCGTGAAGCGCGAACAGAACCCCTCGATCGTTTGCTTGATCAGAAGGTTTTGCCCTCCGGGTGTCAGTGTGACCGCGTGGCCATTGGGCAACGTGGCCGGAACTTGGCGCTGTGTCCTGGCACGCTCGTATTGAGCGCGCAGCCCGGGGAGGTCATCGAGGTAGGAGGCAAGCTGCCGATCGAACTCGCCTGTTCCATGGGCTGAGAGGGTCTCCAGAGCGCGGGGTGCGATCTGGTAGCAGTTGTTCGGCGAGTTGACCGGGCGGTCCGGATCGTCGGGATTGAGCAAGACGAGGCTGGCGTCCACGAATTGATGGAGGGTTTGGCGGCGAATGGTCTCGCGAGTGTTGGGCTTGTAGTCCCGGTCGTAATGCTCACGCAACCAGGCCATGATCTCGACGGTGCGAAGGCGGGGATTGTTCGCCTTTGTCCAAGGCAAGCCTGGCCGCAGGTCTAGGAGGGCCAACAGGACAAGTGCAGAGCGTTCGTTCGTTCGCTCACGATCGAAGTTAAGCAGCGTGAGCACATGCTGTCCTGTGGCGACCTGCTCGTCCAGTGCACTTTTTGTCACGCCGCCTCCCGCAGGACGATTCCCGCTGAATTGCGCAGGATGCGCTCCACTACGTCGTCCAGCTCGATCGGAGTTTTCGGCTTATTTCGCCGCACGGTTGCGCCAAGTTCAGCGAGGGTGGCTTTGCTTGGATAGCGGAGGTGGCGAAGGTCGGCTGCGTTGATCTGGGTATGACCGTTGAACTGACGGACGTAGAAGTCGACGAACGAAGAGTTGAGATAAGCGGCAAGTCCATGGGCGATATCGACGGGAAGACCCTGGTTGTGTCGGTGGAACACGTTGAGGTGATTCTCGAAAGCGATCTGGCGCCCTGGCGCTGTCAAGGGATGACAGACAGCCGCGCGAACCCGCTTTGCCTCCTCCTTGGCTGTCAGTCGCTTGACCAGCACATAAGTGCCGTTGGGCAGGAGAAGTTTCTCCGACTTCGTGTCGATGGCGAGAGCGTTTGGCTTTGCTCGACTATTTACGTCCGGCCAACAGACCTCGTTGCCCTTGAGGTGATTTGGCCGAATCAGCGGTGCGGCTTGTAGCTCCGGCTCGGTTCTCAGGAACTCCCTGGCACGAAACTCCACAACTCTTCCGGTGGAGACCGTTACGTTAAGAGTTTCCAGTGAAGCCGGCAACATGGCCATCGCGGCGGCTATTTCCGTGTCTCGCTCTTCACCGGGAATTCGTAGAAAGAGTTGCGGGTCGTCCCGGTGCAGAATCTCGTTGGCAGGAACGGTTCGCACCCTTGGCTCATCACCGAGTCCGTAGCTGGACGAGATATCCACCGTTGTCGGCCACGCCCCTCGACGGACTGCGAAGATCAGGTTCTCCTGCAGCACGTTTGCATCTGCAAAAACGTGCGCGCGGGACTCGAATAGGTGTATTCGCTCGATGCCGACGCGATCGAAGAAGAAGCGTCGGAAGGGTGCTGCGTAGGGACCGTTGGCGAACGAGCGCGGAGTGATCGCAGCAAGCACGGCACCGGGCTTGAGCTGAGCGGCAGCGAGGGCAAGGAATGCCGTATACAGGTTGGTTATCGGTAGCCCGATGCGTTCGAGCGCAAGGCGCTCAGGTGTGTCTCCGTTTACCTTTCGATACGGCGGGTTCATGACGATTGCATCGAACCGCTCGAACTCTGCCCCGGACTCATCCGCCAGCGCCGCTGAGGTTGCCTCGATGTAGTCTCCATCGCGGAGTTCCCAGCGCACAGAAAGACCCCTATCCGCTGCCCACCTCGTGCAGTTCTCGAGCGTCTCCTGGAGCGGGCCGACCAGCGCTTCGTCGATCTCCCAGGCGACGATGTCGAGCTCGCGAACGCCGCAGTCTGCGAGATGTTCAACCGCTGCTGCTGTCAGCGATCCCACGCCGGCACCGGGATCGAGCAGCCGAACCTTCCGGGCATTGCCGAGGTCCAGCATTGAGGCGATCTGGCAGGCCGCGGCAGAGGGGGTGAAGTATTGGCCGAGGGTTGCCTGGCGTTGGGGGTCAAGCGACGACGCCGAGGTCTGCCGTAGGCGCTCGGCGTGCGCGCAGGGGCGACCGAGGGGGGAAGCTCTCATGCGCGGCAAGGCTGACAGACGGAGCGGTCGTCGGCTGCCAGGCGCTCTGTAGGCTGCGCCATCGCGATGGCGCAGACCTGTTACCGGCATCCCAACCGTGAGACGGCCGTCTCCTGCTCCTCCTGCGGGCGGCCGATCTGCCCGGACTGCATGACGCCGACCCCGGTCGGGATGCGCTGCCCGGAGTGCATGCGCCAGCGGACGCGGGTGACGAGGGGGGTGGGGGAGGCGTCGCTGTCCTCCGCGGCGCCGGCGACTCTCATCCTGATCGCGCTCAACGCGGCGGCCTTCCTGGCGGAGATCGCGACCGGGGGAGGGGGATTCGGGGTCGGCGGCAGCTCGCTCGTCTCGAACTACGGGCTCTTCGGGCCGGCAGTCGCCGAAGGCGGCGAGTGGTACCGGCTGGCGACGAGCGGGTTCCTGCACGTGAGCCTCATCCACATCGGCTTCAACATGTTCGCCCTCTACTTCCTCGGCAGGCTGCTGGAGCCCGCGATCGGCACGGTCCGCTTCGTCGGCGTCTACGTCGCCTCGCTGTTCGGCGGTGCCTTCGGCGCGCTCCTGCTCAGCCCCAACACGCTGACGATCGGGGCGTCGGGCGCGGTCTTCGGCATCTTCGGTGCCGCCTTCGTGGTCGCTCGCGGCCGGGGCGTCGACGACGTCGCGCGGTCGATCGGCGTGATCCTGCTGCTGAACCTGGCGATCAGCTTCGCCAACCCCGAGATCAGCCTCGGCGGCCATCTCGGCGGGCTCGCCGCCGGCCTCCTCTGCGCGGCGGCGATCGTCGCCGGCGAGCGCGGCGTGTTCGGCCCCAATCGGTTCGTCGCCGAGCTGGTCGGGATCGGCGCGGTGACGGCGCTCTCGATCGTCGGCGCCCTCGCCGTCGCCTGAGCGCGGGTTATATTTGCCTACGCCGCATGGCCGACGACGATCTCCCCCGAAGTACCGGGCGATATAGACGATGAGCGTCCTGCTGCTCGTCATCCTGCTGCTGCTCGTGCTCGTCAACGGCTTCTTCGTCGCGGCCGAGTTCGCCCTCGTCCGCAGTCGCCGGGGCAAGATCGAGCAGCTCGCCGCGGAAGGCGAAAGCGGCGCCGAGGAGGTGATCGAGCAGCTCGACAAGATCGACGAGTCGCTCTCGGCCTGCCAGATCGGGATCACGATGGCCTCGATCGGGATCGGCTTCCTCGGCGAGCCCTCGCTGGCCAAGCTGCTCGAACCGGTCTTCGGCGGCTTGTCGCACGAGGTGGCGGTGGGGCTCTCGGTCACGATCGCCTTCGTCCTGATCACCGCGATCCACATCAGCGTCGGCGAGCAGGTGCCGAAGATGCTCGCGATCAGCCACGCCGAGCGCACTGCGCGCCGCGTCTCCCGCCCGCTCAACGTGTTCCGCGTCGTCACGGGGCCGGTGACGACGGCGCTGAGCGCCCTCTCCAACGCGATCGTGCGCCTCTTCGGCATCGACCCGATCGACATCGAGGAGAGGCACACGGCCGAGGACCTGAAGCAGATCATCGACAGCTCGCGGATCGGCGGCACGCTCGACCCGGGCGAGGCCGGGATGCTGGGCGGCGTCTTCCACCTGCACGAGCAGGAGGCGCGCGACGTGATGACGCCGATCCCCGCCGTCGTCACCGTCGACGCCACGGAGACGGTCGAGACGGCGCTGCGGCGCTGCGTCACCTCCGGCCACACGCGCCTCGTCGTGATCGAGGACGAGAATCCCGACCGGGTCAAGGGCATCGTCCACAACAACAGCCTCGCCCGCCTCTACATGAGCGACGGCCCGCAGGCGGAGATCGCGCCGACGGTCCGCGACGCCGTGATCGTGCCCGAGACGCGGCCGCTCGACGACCTCCTGCACGACCTGCAGGTGCAGCGCACCTCGCTCTCGGTCGTCGTCGACGAGTACGGGCGCACGGTCGGGATCGTCACCGTCGAGGACATCCTCGAGGAGGTCGTCGGCGAGATCGAGGACGAGACCGACCCGCGCGCGGCGGCCCTGCGCCAGCTGGCGAGCGGCGAGTGGTTCGTGCGCGGCCACGTCTCGCTCGGCGACCTCTCCGACGCCGGGATCGAGCTGCCGGTCGACACCGACGCCTACAACTCGGTCGGCGGCTACGTCTTCGGCGAGCTGGGCCGGCTGCCGAAGCGCGGCGACACGATCGTCGCCGACGGCTACACGATCCGGGTCGAGTCGGTGCGCGAGAACCGCATCGAGGCGGTCCGGATCAGCGGTTCCGTCCGTCCCGACGCCTAGCTTTTCCAGGCAACCCGCGTCCCGCCTATCCCTGGAGGTCTCGTATGTGGGTTGTCCGCTTCAGCGATAAGCAGCTCGAGGTCCTGCGAGCGCTGCTCCGCTCCGAGGAGCACCTCGGCCCGACCCTAAAGGGAGCAGTCGAGGCCCTCGACTTGGCCCGCTGGGACGAGCTCCCCGAGGCCCACCTGCCCTGGGACGAGGTCGAGTCGATCGCCCGCCGCCAGGGCATCTCGGTCGCCGACGTGATCTGGGACCGCGCGGGCAAGCAGTAGCAAGTCGTTTCGATTGCCCCGTAGCTGCAGGCAGTCCCAGTTAGCTGGCCAGCTCTTTGCTTTACGCGATCATTGGTCCGATGTCGGCGGAAGAGCGAGGTATCGAGCTCACGATGCGTGAGTGGGAGGAGGCTTGGGCGCATACCAGGCACCTGGAGTCGATGCGCGGGCAATACCTCGGCTTCTTTTTCACCGCGGTCCTGGGTGTCACGGCAATTGCTGGGCCAAGTCTTGCCAACGGCTCCTTGCGCGGTTCGAGCTCTTTGTTGACTGTCGCGGCGCTGGCGGTTGGCCTTCAGTTGCTCTCCGGTTTTCTCTACCTGGCGATCATCCGCATAAACGAAGTCCTCGGCTACTACTTGAAGATCATTCTGACCATCAAAGCGTGGATGTCGAACAGCGGCGCGGTTGATTTGGGTCCTTACGCCGAGACACCCCGGCCCCCGCGTTCCTGGGCCGGCACGAGTGGTGTGTCCCAACGCGTGCTCCAGGTCGGCCTCATTGGGTTTCCAATTGTGCTGATTGGGACGGTAGTGAGATCGGTGGAAGTGACGGGGTTGTCGGCGACGACCTTCGCCTGCTCAACGGCGCTCGTCGTAGCGCTGGCCGCCGGAGTTTTTGTCGTCCTCGGCAGTGCCGTTTCGGTGCAGGCAAAGACGCCCGGCTCCTCCCGTCGCCAGATCTAACTTCAGAGCAACGGTTTCTAGTCGTACGAATAAAAGCCAGCGCCCGACTTGCGGCCCAGCTTCTCTTCGCCGACCATCTCGACGATCAGGCCCGGCGGTTTGTGCGCCGGCTCGTTGGAGTCGGCGTAGAGGGCGTCGCCGATCGCCTCGGCGACGTCGAGGCCGACGAAGTCGAGCAGGGCGAGCGGGCCCATCGGGTGGCCGGCGCCGAGCTTCATGCAGGTGTCGACCTCGCCCGCCTCCATGCCGGTCCGCTCGACCATCCGCACCGCGTCGAAGAGGTAGGGGAAGAGCAGGCGGTTGACGACGAAGCCGGCCTGGTCGGGGACCTCGACCGCCGTCTTGCCGAGCGCGGCGCACCAGGCGAGGGCGGTCTCGCGGGCGGCCTCGGCGCCGTCGGGGAAGCAGACCTCGACCAGCTTCATCCGCGGCACCGGGTTGAAGACGTGCAGGCCGAAGAGCCGGCCGGGGATATCCGCCGCCGCGGCGATCTCGGCGACGCTCAGCGACGAGGTCGTCGTCGCCAGGTGGGCTTGGGGGCAGGCCTCGGCGATCGTCGCCAGCAGCTCGCCCTTCGGCTCGACTTCCTCGATGATCGCCTCGACGACGACGTCGCACTCGGCGAGGTCGCCGGGGTCGGTGGTCACCCGCAGCCGCGAGGGCTCGCCCCCCTCGATCTTGGCGCAGGCGGCGACCACTTTCTCCTCGGCGCGCCAGGCCGAGGCCTCGCTGCGCGCGAGCAGGATCGTGTCCGCCGTCGTCGTGGAAACAGCAGCTAGCCCTGTCGCGATGGCGCCGCTGCCGGCGATCCCCGGACTCTCGTACCCGTTGCTCCCGCTCATTGCGCACGGGTTCCTATCAGACGCGGCACGAGACGCGCGCCCGGTACCCTTGGTTGACTGACCAGTCAATCGAGCGGAGGGCGGCGATGGCGAGCAACGGAAACGGCAAGTTCGGCGGACGGGAGGTCGTGATCGTCGAGGCGGTGCGCATCCCGATCGGGCGCGGCCACGAGCAGAAGGGCTACTACAAGGACGTCCACGCCTCCAACCTCCTCGCCAAGGTCTACTCCGAGGCGATCGAGCGCGCCGGGATCGACCCCTCCGAGGTCGAGGACGTGGTCGCCGGCTGCGTGCAGCAGTTCGGCGAGCAGGGCATCAACATCGCCCGCAACGCCTGGCTCGAGGCCGGCCTGCCGATCGAGACGCCGGCGACGACCGTCGACCGCCAGTGCGGCTCCGCCCAGCAGGCGGTCAACTTCGCCGCGGCCCTGATCGCCTCCGGCGTCCACGACGTCGCGATCGGCGGCGGCGTCGAGCACATGGGCCACATCTCCTTCGCCGACAACTTCGCCGTCATGCAGGAGCACGGCATGGCCTTCTCGCCGCAGCTGATGGAGCGCTACGACCTCGTCCCGCAGGGGATCTCGGCCGAGATGATCGCCGACAAGTGGGAGATCCCCCGCTCGGAGCTCGACGAGATCGGCCTGCGCTCGCACCAGCTCGCCGCCAAGGCGACCGAGGAGGGCCGCTTCGAGCGCGAGATCGTCCCCTTCGCCGTCAACGGCGACACCTACGCCACCGACCAGGGCATCCGCCCCGACACCTCGCTGGAGAAGCTCTCCGAGCTGAAGCCGGCCTTCAAGGAGGACGGCAAGGTCACCGCCGGCAACTCCTCGCAGGTCTCCGACGGCGCCGCCGCGGTGCTGCTGATGACGCGCGAGAAGGCCGAGGCGCTCGGCCTGACGCCGCGGGCGCGGATCTTCGACCAGACGACGGTCGGCGTCGACCCGGTGATCATGCTCACCGGCCCGATCCCGGCGACGAAGAAGCTGCTCGAGCGCAACGGGATGACGATGGACGACATCGACCTGGTCGAGATCAACGAGGCCTTCGCCTCCGTCGTCGCCGCCTGGCGCCGCGAGCTCGACCCCGACATGGACCGCGTCAACGTCAACGGCGGCGCGATCGCCCTCGGCCACCCGCTCGGCTCGACCGGCGCCCGCCTGATCACGACCCTGCTGCACGAGATGGAGCGCACCGACAAGGAGATGGGCCTGGTCACGATGTGCTGCGGCGGCGGGCTCGGCACCGGCACCCTGATCCAGCGAGTCTGAGGCCCGCCCAGGTTCCCAGCGAGTACTCTGCGCCGACCATGGACCTCAGCCTCTCACCGTCCGAGCAGGAGTTCCGCGACGAGGTCAGCACCTGGATCGAAGAGAACCACCCGGGGCCTGAGCCGGAGGGCGGCCTCGAGGAGGTGATGGCCTTCCGCCGCGAGTGGCAGCGCAAGATGCACGAGGCCGGCTGGGCCGGGATCTCCTGGCCCAAGGAGTACGGCGGGCGCGGCGCGACCCTGATCGAGCAGGCGATCTTCGTCGGCGAGGCGGCGCGGCTGGAAGCGCCGAGCCCGGCCAACGTGCTCGGCCTGGCGATGGGCGGCCCGGTGGTGATCGCCCACGGCACCGAGGAGCAGAAGGCGCGCTACCTGGAGCCGATTCTCACCGCCGAGGAGATCTGGTGCCAGGGCTTCTCCGAGCCCGAGTCGGGCTCCGACCTCGCCTCGCTGAAGACGCGCGCGGTCAAGGACGGCGACGAATGGGTCGTCACGGGGCAGAAGGTCTGGACGACCTTCGCCCAGTACGCGAAGTGGTGCATGCTCGTCGCCCGCACCGACCCCGACGCCCCCAAGCACCAGGGCCTCACCTACTTCCTGATGGACATGGACCAGGACGGCGTCGAAGCCAAGCCGCTGGTGCAGATCACCGGCGAGGGCGAGTTCAACGAGGTCTTCATCAACGAGGCGCGGATTCCCGAGGAGAACGTCGTCGGCGGGGTCGGCAACGGCTGGAGCGTGGCGATCACGACGCTGATGAACGAGCGTGCCGGGCTCGCCTTCGGCGCCATCGCCCAGGTCCAGAACAGCCTCGGTCGGCTGGCGCGGCTGGCGCTCGAGGAGCGCGAGGAGGGCGGTGGGGTCGCCGCCGAGGACTCG
>JBLMYD010000123.1:0-15764 GCA_050258095.1 Chloroflexota bacterium | reverse complement strand
CTCCGTTTCGCGGCCGGCGGCTTCGTCTCGGTTGATCAACGACATCACGTGCTCCATTCACGCCCTCGGGGTTCAGTAATTCCCGAATCATGCGTGTCTCACGTGACGTTGGCAGAGAGGGGAGGCGGCTGTCCCACGTTCTGCTACTTTTATGTACATGAGCGAGTCGGTCGGCGTTGCGGAGTTGCGGCAGAACTTGAGCGTCTACCTGCGTCGGGTGAGCGGGGGAGAGAGGCTGCTTGTCACCGATCGCAACCGGCCGGTGGCGGAGCTGGGTCCGGCGCCTAGCACCGGGCCCGATCTCGACCGGCTCATTGCCGAAGGCCGCGTGTCGCCTCCCGCGCGTTCGGGTCTGCCGGGGCCGTTGGAGCTGACGGGCAATCCGCGGGCTTTGAGCCGCGCGCTTGACGACATCCGCGGCGACCGCTGAGCCGTGGCCGTCTTCTACGCGGATGCCTCCGCGCTGGTCAAGCTCGTCCGCGATGAGGCGGAGTCGGGGGCGCTGCGCACCTTCCTGGTCGATGCGGACTTGGTCAGCAGCGAGTTGGTCCTGACGGAGATTCCCCGGGCGGTGCGCCGCGCCGTCGCACAGGATCCCTCCCTACCCCTCGACCTGTTGCTCGAACGCACCGCCCAGCTGATCGGCGCGCTCGCGCTGCGTCCGCTCGATCGGGCTTTGCTGGAAGGCGCGGGGGCGCTTGCCGAGCCTGCACTGCGCGCCCTCGACGCTATCCATGTCGCGTCCGCGGTCGCCCTCGATCCGATTGGTGCATTCGTGACCTACGACGAGCGCCAGGCTGCCGCCGCGCGACTCGCCGGCCTGCGCACGATGTCTCCCGGCACCTGACCCTGGGGCAACAAATGGGGCAACATGCCCCACGGATTCCAGCCGATCCCCACGTTGAACCGCCCCGGCTTCGATGGAGACCAAATCCCCTGAGAGGATGAGGTCATGTCACGAAATCGAAGGTACCCGCCGGAGGTCAGAGAGAGGGCGGTCGCCCTGGTGCTCGAGCACCAGGGCGAGCATCGCTCGCAGTGGGCGGCGATGGAGGCGATCGCGCCCAAGTTCGGGATGGCGGCCGAGACGCTGCGCAGCTGGGTCCGCCAGGCCGAACGCGACCGCGGCCATCCCATGACGGGGATCGAGGCCAACCGGGTCAGGCCGGGACGGCGGCAGCTACCTCGTGAGGGTCCGGACAATCCTGTCTGCGGCATCCATGGGTTCCTCGTGCTCCCAGACTCTGATTACGGCCCATCCGGCTGCGCTGAGCTCGGTCTCGTTGAAGCGATCACGCTCGACGTTTCGAGCAATCTTCGCGCTCCAGTAGGTGGCATTGGTTCTGGGGCTGGTTCCGTGCTCCGGGCAGTCGTGCCAGAAGCAGCCATCGACGAAGACGGCCACCTTTTGGCGACTGAAGACGATGTCGGCCCTACAGCGCAGGGTTGCTACGGGTCGTACGTCGACTCGATATCGGAGACCACGTCGATGCAGCTCAGATCGGAGGGCAAGCTCAGGGCGGGTGTCGCGCTTGCGATTGCCTTGCATTGCCGCCCTGGCCGCGGGCGTAGAGGCCGAGGGCGCTTTGGGAACGATTGTGCCCCCTCTCTTGGCGCTCGTTCCATCGGAGCGGCTTTCTAGGTTGGCGGGCATGGATGCGATCTCTCTCTTCTCAGGGGCGGGCGGTCTCGACCTTGGATGCGAGGCGGCTGGCTTCGAGACGGTCGCGGTTGTGGAGGCCGATGAGACTGCGCGCGAGACGATCCTCTCAAATCGCTCTGAGTTCTTTCCGCAGCTGAGAGATGAGGCCGTGTTCACCGACATCCTCCAGGCCGATCCGCGCGACCTTCTTGAGCGATGCGGGCTAGAGCCGGAAGAGGTGTCTCTGCTGCATGGAGGTCCGCCCTGTACCCCCTTCTCCAAGTCCGGCTATTGGCTTGCCTATAAGCGGGCGGGGGAAGACCCTCGGGCAAGCCTCTTGGACGAGTACGTCCGCATGCTGCGCGGCATCAAGCCGCAAGCCTTTCTGATGGAGAACGTCTACGGGCTCGCCTACCGCAATCAGAACCGGGCTGTGCTCGAGCGATTCCTGCGAGCGGCTCGCAGGGCCGGGTATGTGGTCGAGCTCCGCATCATCCTCGCCGCAGATCTTGGCATCCCCCAGCTCCGACAGAGGCTTTTTTGCGTAGGCATCCGTCGCGATCTCATCCCCGGCTCTCAGCGTGGCTGGGAGTTCCAGTGGCCCGAGCCCACCCACTCGGGACCACACGAGACCCGGACCGGCTGGAATAGCGACCTACCGCTCCACGTAAGCGCTGGGGAGGCGCTGGCGTCTCTTTCCGATGAGCTCAATCCACCCGAGCCAGAGGAGAACGTGAAAGGCACATATGCCGGTGCTCTTCGATCGATTCCGCCCGGCGAGAACTATCTCTTCTGGACGGCCGAGCGCGGCCATAAGAAGCCTCGGTTCAAGTGGCGCTCGCGCTACTGGAGCTTCCTGCTGAAGCTCCACCCGGATAAGCCGTCCCCGACTATCCAGGGACAGCCCGGACCGTGGGTGGGGCCGTTCCATTGGGACAACCGGCGCCTTCGGGTTGCCGAGGTCAAGAGGCTGATGACCTTTCCCGACAGCTTCACGGTCCTTGGATCTAGGAGGGAGCAGCAGCTTCAGCTTGGCAACGCCGTCCCGCCTGAGCTTGGAGCCGCGGTCGCAACCGCCATGGCCGACGAGCTCAGGCGCCTGGGTTGCGCTCCTTCGCCGGGGCTCGCTTTGGCCGCATAGACGACCACGCGACGAGGTCACATCCTCCGGTGTCGGAGGGTCAGGTTAGCTTTCCGGCATGGGGATCAAGCTTGAGGATCAGACGCTGCTCCTTACGCTCGATGAGGCACTCGCGCTCGCGCGCTCCACTGAGAAGCTGCCGGCCGTGTGGATTGCCCGGGTCGATCGACTCGGCGGGTTGGGCGTAAAGACGTACATCGCGGCACTCGGTGGTGCGCTACTCGCGAAGGCGGCCGATCCGGGGGTGGACAGCCTCGCCCAGGATGAGGCTGCCGGACCCCGCGGCTACAGCCTGCGGAAGGCAGCGGAGTTTCTCGCCCAACAGAACAACGGTCGCTACCACCTGGGCGCGGAGGGACGCTGGCCCCTCAACAACCGGCCGTTCCTTGGGGGCCCGGCGCGGATAGACGAGTTCACGAAGATCTCAGGCAAGGCGCGCCCGGCATACGAAGCCTTTCTCGACGGACTTCGGGACTTGAACCGACTTGAGCGCGCCGGAGCCCTTGCGGCCTTGGCGGCCTTCCTCCGCGTGAGAATGGCCGTGCAGGAGGCTGAGCGCGAAGCGCTCCGATCGGCACGCCGGATAAGAAGCGATCTCGCGCTCGAGGATTTGATCGGGATCGTTGATCGGTTTGTCCGGGCCGATCCGGAAGGTGGGAGGCGCGCGCAGGCCTTGTCAGCCGCAGTCCTCGTCTGCGCCTTTGACGACGTTGAGCTTCAGCCGATCAACAGTCCTCACCCTGGCGATGTCCGGGTGCTGTCGGATGGCCAAATCACCCTTGCGGTTGAGGCGAAGCAGCTTCCAGTCACGGAGGCTGTGGCGTCTGAGCTATCCCGCGAGGCGGCCGAGCTGGGTGCGGACCTCGCGCTGCTCGTGGTAATCGCCGACCAGCATGCGCCGCTCGATCGCGATCGCATCCAAAGGGAGGCCTTGCGCGAAGACGGGACGCTGCTCATTGCTTGCGAGAGCGTGTTGGAGCTGATCAGCTCGGTTGCTGTTCTCTCGGTGACGCCAGCCGCTCGAATCGAGGCAGACCTTCCCGGTGCATTCGCGGCGCGACTGCGAGAGATCGGCGTCACCAAGCAGGGCCGGGACGAGTGGCGGCAACTCGTCGAAGACCGATCGTGATGACTCGAACTCGCTATGAGACCGGCGACGGCTAACGATCTCTTCTGGGGCGGCGAGGCTTCGCCAGGACCTCGGGTCATTTGCGCGGAAGGGCGCCGGCTTGCCTTGAGCCGCGGGTTCTGCCGCGCAGCACTGTGCTTCTACCTCACGCGCCAAGCCTGGCTGCCACCGCAACTGAAGAAGCTTCTCACGACAACTTATCCTCGGGCTTAGGCGCGCCTAACCGTCTTCTTAAGAACCGCGTTCAGGGTGCGGGCGTGCCGGCCGACCAGCCTTCCTCGCAGCTCCCGGATTCGGGGCTGCTCGCTCCCGTGTCCCGGCGCAACGGAAAGCGCCACCTTCGCGGCTTGGTCCACAAGGACTGGGACCGCCATGTGCGCCACGCCGACGAGCTCTCGCGCACGCAGGGCTTCCAGAAGCTGCGCGACGCGATCCTCGAGCGGGCGGCGCCGGGCGCGCAGGACCGCGTCATCGACGTCGGCACGGGCACCGGCCTGCTGGCCCTGCCGCTCGCCGGGCGGTGCGCCGACGTCTGGGCGATCGACATATCGGCGGCGATGGTCGAGCACCTGCGCTGGCTGGTCGCCGGCAGGCAGCTCGCGAACGTCTACCCGCTGGTGGCCTCCGCGACCAGCCTGCCGCTCGAGGACAGCTCGGTCGACCTGGTCGTCTCCAACTACTGCTTCCACCACCTAAAGGAGCCGGAAAAGCACCGCAGCCTGGCCGAGGCCTTCAGGGTCCTCGCCCCGGGAGGGCGCCTGGTGTTCGGCGACATGATGTTCGGCTGGCGGCCCGGAGACGGGCGCAACCGGCGGGTCGTCTCGTCGAAGGTGCGTTCGATGGCCCGGCACGGCCCGGCGGGCTTCGCGCGGATCGCCCGCAACGCGGCCAAGGTGCTGACCGGCACCGGAGAGCACCCGGCACCACCGGAGTGGTGGCGGGGGGCGCTGGAGGACGCCGGCTTCTCCGACGTCCGGGTCGAGTGCCTCGCCCACGAGGGCGCCATCGCGGTTGCCCGCAAGCCGGGATGACCTCGGCGCAGCGCCGCGCAGCGGCCCGGCGCCGCGCGACGGTGCGACGGCGACAGGCGACGGCGCTCGCCCTGCTGGCGATCGCAGCGATTGTCGTGGGCGTGGCGATCGTCAGCGCCGGCTCGCCGGACCCGCCACCGGCATTCGTCCGCGTCGAGCTGGGCGGGCGGACCGTGGCCCGACGGCGGGTGAGCGAGCTGCAGCGGCCACAGTCGGTGACCGCGATGCTGGCCAAGGTGCCGGCGAGCCGCACCGTGCATCGCGACTCCGGCACCTACGAGCTCCGCGTCGCCCGCGGCGAAGTCCTCGCCGCGGTGCGGCGCGCGGTGCGGCGAGGCGGCGGCATCGTCGCGATCCACGAGCGCCCGACTGCGGCGAGCCTCCGGGTGCCGATCGTCCAGCAGGCGCTGCGGGACAACTGCGAGACCGCCGCCCTCTCGATGCTCCTCGCCTTCAGGGGCAAGCCGGCCGACCAGCTGGCCCTGCAGCGCCAGGTCGCCCACAGCCCGCCCCTGGACCCGGTGGTGGCGGCCGACGGGTCGGAGGTTTGGGGGGATCCCGAACAGGGCTTCGTCGGCCGCGCGGCCGGCGGCGGCCCGGCCGGCGGCTTCGGCGTGTACCAGGGGCCGATTGAGGCCTTGGCCCGGCGTCACGGGGTGGCCCTGCGCGACCTCACCGGCGCCGGCCCCGGCGCGATCTACCGCGCGCTCCTCCGCGGTCGACCCGTGATCGCCTGGGTCGCGCTCTCCAGCGGGCCGTTCGCCTCCTGGAGCACGCCGTCGGGCCGTGCCGTTCGCGTCAACTACGGCGAGCACGCCGTAGTGCTGAGCGGCGTCGACCCCGCCCGCGTGCGCGTCAACGATCCGCTCTCGGGGCGCCGGCTCACCTGGCCGAAGTCCGAGTTCGTGCGGATGTGGACCGCCCTCGGCCGGCGCGCGCTGGCGGCCTGAGGGCTGGCAGCGCTCCGTTGAGTCGATCCCGATGAGCAACCTGATGCGCTACGATGATGCGCATGACTCGCACCACGGTTGATGTCGATGATCGGGCGCTCGATGCTGCGCGGCGAGAGCTGGGGACGAAGGGGCTGAGTGAGACGGTCAACGCCGCCCTGCGCGAGGCGACGCGGCGACGGGTGCTGCGGGGCTTCGATGTGCGGCGCGACATAGACGGGACTCCCGAGCAGGTTCGGGAAGGGCGGGAGCGACTCTGAGCGCCGCCGCGGCGCCGAGGCCGGTCGAGCTCGACGGCCCGGCACTCTTCGACACCGGCGTTTGGACGTGGGCGCGGGACCGTCGCTTTCCGCACCTCGCAGAGTGGTTCAACGCCGAGGTTGAGGCGGGGCGGGTGCTGGTCTGCGACCTGGTGGTGCTCGAGCTGATGCGCCTTGCCCCCAACGAGGATCGGGCGCACGGAGTCGCTGAGCTCCTGGACGCCTTCAAATCGGTGCCGATGCCGGGCAAGCTCTGGGACCGCGCGCG
The DNA here is from genome assembly GCA_050258095.1 of Chloroflexota bacterium. Lineage (GTDB taxonomy): Bacteria > Actinomycetota > Thermoleophilia > Solirubrobacterales > 70-9 > VRUE01. The sequence goes on along the minus strand of JBLMYD010000123.1, from coordinate 9,343 downwards.
CGAGGTCCAGCTCCTCCTGGCTCCCGACGGCGACCATCGCCGCGTCCCGCCCGCCGACTTGCTGCTCGCCGCCGCAGCGGAGGCGGCAGGCGTCCCGCTCGTTCACTACGACCGCGACTACGAACGCGTCGCGACCGTCACCGACCTACAGCACAGATGGATGGTCGCGGACGGATCGTTGGCGTAGACCAGCCCACGGACTCCAGTCGACTACGCGGGACTCGATCCGTTGACCTGGACCTGGACCTGGACCACGGGAACCGCCGTGATGGGCCATCTGAAGGAGATGTATGTCAGCGCTGTTCAGACGCCAGCCAAAGTTCCATAGTTGCTTTTTCTGCGAAGAGCTGGTCCCTGACGAGCGTGCGGAGAAGTTGGCCCACTACGAGTCGCATTTGATATGTCGCGGGTACGCATCGGGCGATGCGCCGGCTTGGTGAAGCGGGCCTCTACTCGGTGGAGCGTCGGCGGGTCCACGAGCCGCTGGCTGAAGAGTTCCTCATCCATGCGGTCAAGTTCAGCTTCCCAGCGAAATTGGGTTCCGAAGTTCCGGGGGTTCCAACGTCGTGGGCCGCTGATCCGCTGAAGGGGGAGCTCGCCGATTACTCCGGGCTGCCGGTGGTCTGGCCCTTCGCCACGGACAAGGTACGGGGGCTCGCGTTGGAGCCGCTCCATTCGATGGTGCCCGAGGCGGCGCTCGCGGATCCCGAGCTATGGCAGCGCCTGGCGCTGGTTGACGCGTTGCGAGGCAACGACGGCGTGCGCGTCAGGCAGTTGGCGGAAAAGCTCTTGGCGGAGAGAATCGGATCGTGAGCTATCGCGACCCTCGACGGATTGTGAGCCGCTGGGGAAACACGATGGCCCCGGCAAGCTGACGCCATCGCTATACATAGTCCTAGGGTGGCAACGACAACCAAGAAGCAGGAGCGGGTGGTCGTCAGGTTCGCCGGCGATTCCGGCGACGGCATGCAGCTGGTCGGGGCGAGGTTCACCGCCGCCACGGCGCTGGTCGGGAACGACCTCTCGACGCTGCCGGACTTCCCGGCCGAGATCCGCGCTCCCGCCGGCACTCCCCACGGCGTCTCGGCCTTCCAGATCCACTTCGCCTCGCGGGACATCACGACGCCGGGCGATCACCCCAACACGCTCGTCGCGATGAACCCGGCCGCGCTGGCGGCCCACCTCGGCGCGCTGCAGCAGGGCGGAACGGTGATCGTCAACCAGGACGCCTTCACCAAAGGCAACCTGGCCAAGGCCGGCTACGAGGACGACCCGCTCGAGGACGGGAGCCTGGACGGCTACCAGCTCTTCCGCGTGCCGATGACGACGCTGACCACGCGCGCCACCGAGGGGATCGAGGGCCTCAAGCCCGCCGAGGCCCAGCGCACCAAGAACGTCTTCGCCCTCGGCCTGATCTCCTGGATGTACGGGCGGCCGACCGAGTCGACGATCTCCTGGCTGGAAGCCAAGTTCGCCGATCGCCCCGAGATCCGCGAGGCGAACATCGCCGCCTTCAAGGCCGGCTACAACTTCGGCGAGACGACCGAGATCGCGGCGACGCCGGTCGAGATCGAGCCGGCGGCCCTCGACCCCGGCGAGTACCGCAACATCGACGGCACCCAGGCGACGGCGCTGGGCCTGATCGCGGCGAGCGTGAGGAGCGGCCTGCAGATGTTCTTCGCCAGCTACCCGATCACGCCGGCCTCCGAGCTCCTCCACCACCTGGCGCGCCACGACCGCTTCGGCGTCCACACGGTCCAGGCCGAGGACGAGATCGCCGCCGCCAACATGGCCCTGGGCGCCTCCTTCGCCGGACAGCTCGGGGTCACCGCGACGAGCGGCCCGGGGATGGACCTGAAGGCGGAGACGATCGGCCTGGCGACGGCGGTCGAGCTGCCGATGGTGATCATCGACGTGCAGCGGGCCGGCCCCTCCACCGGGATGCCGACGAAGACCGAGCAGGGCGACCTGCTGATGGCGATCCACGGGCGCCACGGGGAGTCGCCGGTCCCGGTCATCGCCCCGTCCACCCCGGCCGACTGCTTCGACTCCGCCGTGGAGGCGGTTCGCATCGCGGTCCGCTACCGGACGCCGGTGATCCTGCTCAGCGACACCTTCCTCGCCAACTCCTCCGAGCCCTGGCGGATCCCGGACAGCGCCGATCTGCCGGAGATCGACCCCGCCTTCGCCGAGGCCCCGAACACCGGCGACGACTTCATGCCCTACCTGCGCGACGAGCGCGGCGCCCGGCCCTGGGCGATCCCGGGGACGCCCGGCCTCCAGCACCGGCTCGGCGGCCTCGAGAAGGAGGACGGCAGCGGCAACATCAGCTACGACCCGACCAACCACGCCCTGATGACGCACCTGCGCGCCGCCAAGGTCGACGGCGTCGCCGACGAGCTGCCCGACCTGGAGGCCGACGCCGACGAGGGGGCCGAGCTGCTCGTCCTCGGCTGGGGCTCCACCTACGGTGTGATCCGCGCCGGGGCCCGGCGGGTGCGCGAGCGGGGACTCCCGATCGCGACCGCCCACCTGCGCCACGTCCACCCGCTGCCCGCCAACACCGGCGAGGTGGTGAGGAGGTTCCCGAAGGTCCTGGTCCCGGAGCTGAACAGCGGCCAGCTGCTGAGCATCGTCCGCGACAAGTTCATGGTCGATGCGATCGGCTACAACAAGGTCGAGGGCCTGCCGATCCTGGCCGGGGAGATGGAGCAGGCGATCCTCGAGGCGCTCTCATGAGCGAGGTTCTCCAGTGAGCGGCAACGGGAGCAGCGGCAACGGCAAGGCGCTGCCCGTCCTCGACAAGAAGGACTTCCAGTCCGACCAGGAAACCCGCTGGTGCCCGGGCTGCGGCGACTACGCGATCCTCGCCGGCGTTCAGGCCCTGATGCCGGAGCTGGGGGTGCCGCCCGAGCGGACGGTCTTCATCTCCGGCATCGGCTGCGCCGGGCGCTTCGTCTACTACATGGACACCTACGGGATCCACGGCATCCACGGTCGCGCCCCGGCGCTGGCGACGGGGATCGCCGCCTCGCGCGAAGACCTCTCGGTCTGGGTCGTCACCGGCGATGGCGACTCGCTCTCGATCGGCGGCAACCACCTGATCCACGCCTTGCGGCGGAACGTGCCGATCAAGATCCTCCTCTTCAACAACCAGATCTACGGCCTGACCAAGGGCCAGTACTCGCCGACCAGCGAGGAGGGCAAGGTGACGAAGTCGACCCCGTTCGGCTCCGAGGACCATCCCTTCAACCCGCCGGCGCTGGCGCTGGGCGCCGAGGCCTCGTTCGTGGCGCGCACGATCGACGTCGAGAAGAAGCACGTGGCGAGCGTGCTGCGCGCCGCGGCCGAGCACGAGGGCGCCGCCTTCGTCGAGATCTACCAGAACTGCAACGTCTTCAACGACGGCGCCTTCGACGCGGTCCGCGGCAAGGGCGGCGCCGCCAACCGGATCCACCTCGAGCACGGCGAGCCGATCCGCTTCGGGTCCGAAGGGGAGCGCGGGGTGATCCGCGCTCCGGACGGCGGCCTCGCCGTCGCCGACGTCAAGGAGGTCGGCGAGACCGCCCTGGTCGTCCACGACGCCCATCTCGACAACCCGAGCCACGCGGTGGCGCTCGCCCGCCTCGCCGAGCGGCCGAACGGGCCGACGCCGATCGGGGTCCTGCGCGCGGTCAAGCGCCCGGTCTACGGCGAGGGCCGGCAGCGCGGGCTGAGCGAGGCCCACGCCGGCGCGTCGCTCGCCGACGTCGATGAGCTGCTCCGCGCCGGCGACACCTGGACGGTCGCTTAACACCGCCCGCTTCTGTGTACACGACCATGTACACTCGCCAAATGGCGAAGACCGTTCCCGTGCGTGAGCTGCGCAGCAACCTCAGCAGCCTGCTCGACGACGTCAGCGATCGCCGCGATCACGTCCTGGTCACCCGCAACGGGGCGCCGGCTGCGGCGCTGGTTCCCGTCGACGAGTACGAGGCGCTCGAGGAGACCGCCGAGATCCTCTCCGACCCGGATGCCCTCTCCGCGCTGGAGGAGGGTCTTGCCGAGATCGAGCGCGGTGAGACGATCAGCCTTGCCGAGCTGCGGCGCGAGCTTGCCGAGCGCCGTCCGGCCTCCGGCTGAGCGTTGGCGCGGCTCGTCCTGGCCAGGCGAGCCCGCCGCGAGCTGCTCGAGCTGAGCTGGCCGCTGATCGACGCGATCGAGGATGCGCTCGGCCTGCTCGAGCGCGAACCTCTCGCCGGCCACGTCCTGCGGGGAAAGCTCCGTGGCCTGCGCTCCCTGCGGGTCGGGGCCTACCGGATCCTCTACCAGCTGACCGAGGGTGGGCAGACGGTTCGAGTCGCGGCGATTCTCCACCGCTCGATCGCCTATCGCGGCGATCCGCGCTGAGGCGTCGTTTGCCGTGCGGCTTAGTACTGGCGAACCGCGCGGGATTGAGCGGATGCTCGGGTTCTGACGTCGGCTTAGGCTCGGGTCACTGTGAAGCGCGTCGTCGTCGAGCGGTTCGGCGGGCCCGAGGTTCTCAGCGTGGTGGAGGCGGCCGACCCGCGCCCGGGGCCGGGCGAAGTGCGGGTCAGGGTCCTGGCGGCCGGCGTCTCGTTCACCGATTCGCAGCTGCGCGCCGGCACGTATATCGGCGGGCCGAAGGCGCCGTTCACCCCTGGCTACGAGCTGGTCGGCACGGTCGAGGAGGTCGGCTCCGGCTGCGAGAGGTTGAGAGAGGGAGACCGCGTCGGCGCCCTGACGGTCTGGGGAGCCGACGCGGAGCGGGTCTGCGTGCCGGAGGAGACCGCGGTCGAGGTGCCCGAGGACCTCGACCCGGCCGAAGTCCTCAGCCTCCTCTTCCCCTACATGACGGCCTACCAGGTGCTGCACCGCGTCGCGAAGGCGAAGAGCGGCGAGGCGGTGCTCGTCCACGGCGCCGCCGGCAGGGTCGGGGTCGCCGCCCTCGAGCTGGGCGCGGTGGCCGGCCTCGACCTCTACGGGACCGCCGCGGCGCGCGACCGCGCCGCGGTCGAGCGGCTCGGCGCGGTGGCGATCGACTACCAGAGCGAAGACTTCCTCGCCCGCGTGCGCGAGCTGCCCGGCAAGGGCGTCGACGTCGTCGTCGACGGGCTCGGCGGCCCGCTCTCGCTGCGCTCCTTCCGCGCCCTGCGTCCCGGCGGCCGGCTCGTCGTCTTCGGCCGCTACTCGACGATCTCGCACGGGCGCAAGGACTGGCCGGCCGTGATCGAGTGGTACGCCTCGCTCGCGGCCCTCTGGCTCTGGGACAAGCTCTCGCCCCGGCGCCGGGTCTTCCCCTACCGGATCCAGAAGATCCGCGGCGCCGCCGCAGGCCGACCCGGCACGGTGGGCGGCGTCCCCCGCTATCCGGAGTGGTTCCGGGAGGACTTCGGCGTCATGCTCGACCTGCTGCGCGAAGGCAGGATCCACCCGGTCGTGGCCGAGCGCCTGCCGCTGTCCGACGCCCGCCACGCTCACGAAATGCTCGACGGCGCGGCGGCGAAGGGCAAGCTCGTGCTCGTGCCGTGAGCCGGCGGGACACTCGCTGATGGCGCGCTACCTGCCGATCGCCGAGCACGGCCTGATCGGCGATCTGCACACCGTCGCCTTGGTCGGCACCGACGGCACGATCGACTGGCACTGCCCGCAGCGCTTCGACGTGCCGAGCGTCTTCGCCTCGATCCTCGACGCCGACCGCGGCGGCCGCTTTCGCATTGCGCCCGAGCGCGACGGCTGGACCTCGAAGCAGCTCTACCTGCCCGACACCAACGTCCTCATCACCCGCTTCCTGACGCCCGACGGGGTCGGCGAGGTCCACGACTTCATGCCGCCGCGCGCCGGCGAGGCGCCGCACCGCCAGCGCATCGTCCGCCGCGTGCTCGCCGTGCGCGGCCAGATGCGCTTCGCGGTCGAGGTCGCGCCCCGCTTCGACTACGGGCGCGCCGGCCACGAGGTTGAGCTGACCCCGCACGGCGCGCTCTTTCGGGCCCCGAACCTCGACCTCGGCCTCTCGGCGCGCCGGCCGCTGGAGATCGTCGACGGCCGCGACGTCCACGCGCGCTTCGAGGTCCGCGCCGGGGAGACGGCCAGCTTCGTGCTCGGCTGCGCCGAGCGCGGCGAGGCGCCGCCGGCCTACTCCGAGGCCGAGGTCGAGGCGGAGCTCGACGCCACCGTCGAGTTCTGGCGGCGCTGGCTGAGCCGCTCGCGCTACGGCGGGCGCTGGCGCGAGACGGTGCACCGCTCGGCGCTGGCGCTGAAGCTGCTCACCTACGCGCCGAGCGGCGCGATCGTCGCCGCCCCGACCACCAGCCTGCCGGAGGCGCTCGGCGGCGCCCGCAACTGGGACTACCGCTACACCTGGTTGCGCGACGCCGCCTTCACCGTCTACGCGCTGCTGCGACTCGGCTTCGACGAGGAGGCCGGCGCCTTCATGGGCTGGCTCGAGGGGCGCTTCCGCCACGGCGCCGACCGCGACTCGGGCCCGCTGCAGATCATGTACGGGATCGACGGGCGCGAGGACCTGCCCGAGGAGGAGCTCTCGCATCTGGAGGGCTACATGGGCTCGGCGCCGGTGCGGATCGGCAACGGGGCGGCGACCCAGCTGCAGCTCGACATCTACGGCGAGCTGATGGACTCCGTCTACCTCTGCAACAAGTACGGGCTGCCGATCTACCACGACGGTTGGGTCGAGCTGACGCGCAACCTCGAGTGGCTGATCGAGCACTGGGACCAGCCCGACGAGGGGATCTGGGAGACGCGCGGCGGCCGCCGCGACTACACGCACTCGCGGCTGATGAGCTGGGTCGCGGTCGAGCGCGCGATCCGGGTCGCCCGCCAGCGCGGCCTGCCCGCCGACGTCCCCCGCTGGATGGCGGTCCGCGACCGCATCTACGCGCAGATCGTCGAGCGCGGCTGGCACCCCGGCCGCCGGGCCTTCGTCCAGCACTACGAGACCGACGTGCTCGACGCCTCGCTGCTGCTGATGCCGCTCTGCAAGTTCGTCGCCCCGACCGACCCGCGCTGGCTCTCGACCCTCGACGCGATCGGCGAGGAGTTGGTCTCCGACAGCCTCGTCTACCGCTACGACGCGGAGGAGTCGCCCGACGGGCTCGCCGGCCGCGAGGCGACCTTCTCGCTCTGCTCCTTCTGGTGGGTGGAGGCGCTCGCTCGCGCCGGCCGCCTCGAGGAGGCGCGCCTTGCCTTCGAGAAGATGCTCACCTACGCCAACCACGTCGGCCTCTACTCGGAGGAGATCGGCCCGACCGGCGAGCAGCTCGGCAACTTCCCCCAGGCCTTCACCCACCTGGCGTTGATCAGCGCCGCCTTCAACCTCGACCGCGCGCTCAGCTGAGCGCGGCGGGCTGGAAATCCAGGGTTACATAAGACCCGCGAAGTGACCTATACTCGCGATTGCGACTCCAGTCGGAGTTGCCGTTTGCGGAAAATTCTCCCGGCCAGTGGCCTGGGGCTAAATACATAGTGAGACAGCGATGGTCCAAGCTGGACCCGTTGGCGACGGACGTGTCGTCGAGTACAACTTCACATACACGATCTCCGACAAGTGGATCGAAGATCGGATGGATTTCGATGGCATCGAGCTGCCGAGGGAGTGGAGCATCGCCTTTGCGCTCCGGGACCTTCCCGACCCGAGCTCTCGTCAGCGGGCACGGAAGCTCTGGCGCATCTACCACGAATTCGGGGGAGAAGCCGAGCTCGATGAGCCGATCGATGACCCGATCGAGTTCATGTTCCAGCTGGAAGAGTGGATCGCGAGCGAAGAGGAGCGGATCAAATACGAGGATCAGCTGCGCGAACAGGCGGAAATGCAGCGGGAGCTCGAGACCCGCAGGTTTGAGCAAGAGATGCAAGCGTGGATCGAGGCTCGCGGATCCGGTCGCATGAAAGCCGCACGTGCTCGCGGCTACAAGGTCAATCCCAGCTACGCGCGGGCGCGAGGGCGCGAGGAGCTGCCAGGGGCGTGGATCGACACGTCGGGCCGAGCCGAGTATCGCGAGCGGGTCGATCCCAGCGCGGAAGCGCTCGCCCTGGAGGGCGAGTTCGAAGAATGGTTGGAGAGACACGGCCTTGAGCTTCGGACTCGGATCGTATGGCTCGTAGAGCCCCCAACTGGTTTCGCCGAGGAGTACGAAGATGCCGATTTTGAGCGGGTTTTCGAGGGCGTCGACGCTGTGTTCGAGCAGCAAGAGGCCCTTCTGATCTCGAATTACCTCAACCGCTACGAGGCGTTCTTGATGATTGATGAGGACCTGCGGGCGCCGGTCGACGAGGAGGACGACTGATGCCGGGTCTCCCTCGCAGCGTTCTGCTCGACACGCCGCTGCAAACCGACCCTCGCGGACGGTGGGTTCGGTGGGACCACACGACCAAGGAGGACTCCGAGCTTGCCCTGAAGGTCGAGGACTTCGAACCCCTCGAATATCCCGCCGGGATTGAGGCTGCCCGGTGGCTGAAGGAGGACGCTCTCGAGAACGACGGGATGAGCAAGACGAGGCTGCTGATGACGGACGAGCGGGTGGAGGGCTTCATCTCCATGTGCTTCGGCACCGTCGAGCTGACCGGGGGCGGAAAGAAGCGTCTCCCCGTCACCAGGCGGCTCCAGCGGACGCAAGCACCTGCCTTCATCGTCTGCTGGGTTGCCCGGCACCGGGACAGTCCGATCCCCGGAATGCAGCTGATGCTCACCGCAGTTGGACTTGCCAGGGAAGCGAAGCACCTCGGGGGGCTGGTCGCTCTCGCCCTCGACCCACACGATGACGAGGTCGCGATGATGTGGCAGAACCAGCCCTGGTATTTCAGAAAGTGCAGGGAGAGAGAAGACGGGCGTCCGGCGCGCCTTTACCTCCCGATCTAGTCGATGCGACCTTCGGCTCGGAGGGTGGCCATGTGGTCATCGGCGGCGGTCAGGAGGGTCTGGATCCTTGGGTCCTTGCGGGCACGGCCTAGCTTCTTCGCGTCGATCTCAGCGAAGGGCTGGTCCTGTTTGAGCTGCGACGCGGCTTGCGTCTCGTCGGAAGTGCGTTTCCGATCAACGATCGCCACGGGTCTCCTTCCGTTGTGCGTGATGACTACTACAGGGCATCGATTGGTCCAGGGGCGGAACCTTAGTCTGTCCCTGTCTACCTAGGGTAGCCGTCTTGGCCCCCCTTTTTAACCCGTATATTGGGTATTCGACGTGGCCAGAGGGTTTTTCCGCTCTGGGATGCGGAATCCTGCACTGCGCCCGCTTCTTTCCTCATCGCCGTAGAAGCACCAGAAGTCGTTCTCGATCGGCAGCACCTCGAAGCGGGTGAAGCCGGCCCCTCGTGCGCCCGGGGCTGTC
>JBLMYD010000122.1:0-11517 GCA_050258095.1 Chloroflexota bacterium | reverse complement strand
CACGCCGTCGCCCTCGTCGAGCCGCCCCGCGGCCAGCTCCTGGCGGATGACCCGCAGCGGCAGGAACTCGTCGCGCTGGAGGCGCAGGATCGTGCGCAGCCGCGCGACGTCCGACGGCGAGTAGAGCCGGTAGCCGCCGGGGGTGCGGCGCGGCTCGAGGAGCTTCTGGTCCTCGAGGTAGCGGATCTTGGAGATCGAGATGTCCGGGAACTCGGTCCGCAGCGCCTTGCAGACCGCCCCGATCGTCATCGACTTGGTCGGGCGCTCCTCGGAGGCGGCTGCGGAGCCGGGGGGTTCCTGGAGGGCGGCCATCAGCGCGAGAGGAACGTGAGCTTGTACTTGCCGATCTGCAGCTCGTCGCCGTCCTCGAGCTTGTGGGACTCGATCCGGCGGCGGTTGACGTACGTGCCGTTGAGCGAGCCGAGGTCGTCGATGTAGAGGCCGTCGCGGCGGCGCACCAGCAGCGCGTGGTTGCGCGAGACGGTGACGTCGTCGAGGAAGACGCCGGCGTCGGGGCTGCGGCCGATGCTGATCCGGTCCTCGTCGAGGCCGAAGCTCTCGCCGGCGCGGCCGCCGCCGGCGCGGATCACCAGCGCCGCGCCGCTGCGCTCGATCGTCTCGTCGATGTCGACGGGCTGCATCTCGCCCGTTTCGCCGACCGTGTAGGTCATCGTCGTCGGCTCGTCGCCGCCCTTGCCGCCGTCGGCGGGACCGCCCACGTAGGCGCCACACTTCTGGCAGTAGTTGGCGCCCTCGGGGTTGACGAAGCCGCATTCGGGACAGTGGACGGCCATCAGCCCTCCCGCTAGGCCGCAGCCGGCCCGTCGGGTTCCTCGCCGCCGGCCTGCGCCTTGCCGGCGAGGATCTCGGTCAGCTGCGCGACGTCGTCGCCGGAGAAGAGGCTGTCGCCGCGCTCGCGCTTCTGGCGCAGGCGGTTGACCAGCTCCGCGCGGAGGATGTCGATCTTGCCGTGCAGGACCCGCCTCTTGTAGGAGATCTCGTTCTCTTCCTGCGTGAGCTCGTCGATCAGGCCCTTCAGCTCTTCGTCGCTGAGAGACCCCAGATCCGGAAAGGTGTCCTCCACTTGCGCTCCTTCCTCGCGGTCGCGGCTCAAGCCGCCTCTGCGCCGATTATAGGGCGCTCCCCGCGCAAGGTTCAAGCCTAGGTTGAAGGTTGCAACTCCGCTGACTTCGTCTTTCTTCGTCCTATGGGCGAACAAAGGCGAAGTCAGCGGGAGGCGGCGCGGACCTGGCGGAGGCCGTCGCGCGCGTACATGACCGTGGCGAGGATCGCCAGGGCGACGCCGACGACGAGGAGGACGGCCGGGACCCAGCCGGCGAAGACGAGAGCGAAGAAGATGCCGCCCATGATCGGGAAGACGGAGATGCGCCCCGGCCAGTTGACCTTGATCTCGACGCCGTGGCGCAACCCGTACTGGGCGAGGAGGAGCATCGCCAGCTCGCGGGCGACGAGCAGGGCCAGGGCCCAGCGCGGCAGCAGCTCGAAGTGCCAGCAGACGACGGCGCCGGCGAGGATCGTCAGCCGGTCGATGAGCGGGTCGAGCATCGCGCCCAACCGGCTGTACTGGCCGGTGACGCGGGCGAGGAAGCCGTCGACGTAGTCGCCGGCGGCGATCAGCCAGAAGGCGATCGCGGCCCCGGCGCTGCGGCCGTCGCCCGATTCGAAGGCGAGCCAGAGGAAGACGGGTATGCCCGCCAGGCGCAGATAGCCGACCAGGTTCGGCAGCGTCCAGGGGTTGAGCGGCTCGCCCTTGCGGGTCGGCTCGGGAGGCGGGCCGCTGCGGTCGAGGCCGAAGAGGCGGCGAACGCGGCCGCGCCCGAAGGGGGCCTTGTCAGCCATCGATGCCCTCGAGGAGGGCTCCGGCCCGCTCGGCCGCCTCCTCGACGGGCAGCGAGTGCTCGGCGCCGGAGCGGCGCTCGCTCGCCTCGACGACACCCTCGGCGAGGCCGCGCCGGCCGACGACGATGCGCAGCGGGCAGCCGATCAGCTCGGCGTCGGTGAGCTTCTCGCCCGCCCCCGCGTCGCGCTCGTCGTAGAGGGTCTCGACACCCGCCGCCACCAGCTCTTCGTAGAGGCGGTCGGCGGCGGCGCGCTCCTCCTCGTCAGCCTTGGCGAGGGAGACGAGGTGCGCCTGCCAGGGGGCGAGCGGCCGCGGCCAGACAATCCCCTTCTCGTCGGCGCCCTGCTCGATCGCCGCGGCGACGATCCGGGCCGGGCCGATCCCGTAGCTGCCCATCACGATCGGGCGCTCGCTCCCCGACTCGTCGAGGTAGGTGGCGCCGAGCGGCTCCGAGTAGCGCGTGCCGAGCTTGAAGATGTTGCCGACCTCGATCGCCGGCTCGATCTCGATCGTGCCGCCACCTGGGGCCGTGTCGCCGGCCTCGACCCCGCGCACGTCCATCTCGTAGGACTCGAAGTCGCGCGCGGGGTCGATGCCGCGCAGGTGAGCGTTCGGCTTGTTGGCGCCGGAGACGTAGGAGTTGCCGGTCAGCGCTGCGTCCTTGATGATCGGCAGGCCGCTGCCGACCGGGCCGAGGTAGCCGACGGGGCCGAGCTGCTCCTCGATCTCCTCGGCGCTCGCCTGGCGGAAGTCCGTCTTCATCCCGTTGCGCAGCTTGATCTCGTTGAGCCGGTGATCGCCGCGCAGCAGGACGAGGACCATCCCCCGGCCCTCGACGACGATCGGCAGCGTCTTGATGAAGGCGCCGTGCGGCAGGTCGAGGTGCCGGGCAACCTCCTCGACCTTGGTCAGGCCGGGGGTGTCGACCTCCTCCGGCGCGTCCAGCGGGGACGGCAGCTCGACCGGCTGCGCGGTCGCCGCGGCGACCTCGACGTTGGCGGCGTAGCCGGGCGCCAGCGCGACCTCGTTCTCGCCCGCCGGGCAGGGCGCCATGTACTCGTGGGCGCCGGAGCCGCCCATCATCCCGACGTCGGACTCGACCCGGTACCAGCGCAGCCCGCAGCGGTCGAAGATGCGGTCGTAGGCGCCGGTCTGCAGCTCGTAGGAGCGCGCCAGGCCCTCCTCGTCGCGGTCGAAGGAGTAGGCGTCCTTCATCGTGAACTCGCGCGTGCGCAGCACGCCGGCCCGCGGCCGCGGCTCGTCGCGCTCCTTCGTCTGCAGGTGGTAGAGCATCAGCGGCAGGTCGCGGTAGGAGCGGACCTCGCGGGCGACGTGGTAGGTGACGCACTCCTCGTGCGTCATCGCCAGCACCATCGGCGAGCCCTTGCGGTCCTCGAGCTTGAACAGCTCCTCGATCGCGTAGCGCCCGGTCTTCTCCCACGGCTCGGCCGGCTGCAGGACGGGCATCAGCATCTCCTGACACCCGATCGCCTCCATCTCCTCGCGCAGGATCGCTTCCACCCTCCGGTGCACCCGCCACCCCGCCGGCAGGTAAGACCACAACCCCGCCCCCACCTGCCGAATCAACCCCGCCCGCACCATGAGCTTGTGCGAGAGAGCCTCCGCGTCGGACGGAGCCTCCTTGAGCGTGGGCAGAAACGTCTGGCTAAGTCGTGTCACGGGGGAAACCTATCCCTGTCCTCGGGCGGGTGGCGCGGGGGAAGGGGGTCCCCCATAGCGCAGGACGCCGGACGTGCCGTCTCTCCGGTGCCTTTTTTGACCCCCAGGGACCGGCACGTCCGGCGGCCGAGCACATGGGGGAAAGCCACCGCGACAGGACCCGCCCGCCAACTACGCTCGGGTGAAGCGCCGTCCCGCCGTCGGCGACTGCTCCTCGTCCAACAGCACCCTGTCCGACTCGCCGGCCTCGGCCGCGTCGTGCTCCATCGCCGCAATCTTCTCCGGCGTCAGGTCGCCCGCGTTTTCCTCCTCGATCCGCGCCAGCCATTGCCCGCCCTCGGCGGCCTTCTCGGCGTCGACCTCCACCCCGCCCCGGTCGAGCGACTTGTCGATCTCCTCGAAGAGGGCCTCGACGAGGTCGGCCTGCGGCACCTTCCGCAGCGGCTTGCCGTGGGCGAAGATCAGGCCCTCGTTCTTGGCGCCGGTGATGCCGAAGTCGGCGTGCGAGGCCTCGCCGATGCCGTTGACGGCGCAGCCGAGCACGGCCACCTCGATCGGCTCGGCGTAGCGCTCCAGCCGCTGCTCGATCTCGGCGACGACCGAGTCCATGTCGAACTGGAGGCGGCCGCAGGTCGGGCAGGCGATCAGCACCGGGCCGCGCTCACGCAGCTGCAGCGCCTTGAGGATCTCCCAGGCGACCTTGACCTCCTCCTCGGCGTGGAAGGTCGAGAGACTGATGCGGATCGTGTCGCCGATCCCGTCGGCGAGCAGCGTGCCGAGCCCGACCGAGGACTTGAGCGAGCCCGACCACTTCGTCCCCGCCTCGGTGATACCGAGGTGCAGCGGGTACGGGATCTTCTCTGCCAGCAGGCGGTTGGCGGCGATCGTGTTGGGCACGTTGGTCGACTTGATCGAGACCTTGAAGCTCTCGAACTCGAGGCTCTCCATCAGCTCGACGAACTCGACCGCGGCGGCGACCAGCGCCTCGACCGGGCTCTCGCGCTCGAGCGCGTGCAGGTGCTTGGGCAGCGAACCGGAGTTGACGCCGATCCGCATCGGCACGCCGGCGGCGGTCGCCCGCTCGGCGACCTCGGCGACCTTCTCCCGCCCGCCGATGTTGCCCGGGTTGAGCCGGATGCAGTGAGCGCCGGCGTCGATCGCCTTCAGCGCCAGCGTGTGGTTGAAGTGGATGTCGGCGATCACCGGGATCGGCGAGTCGCGCACGATTGTCCTCAGCGCCTCGGCGTCCTCGTCGCGCGGCACCGCGACGCGGACCAGGTCGGCGCCCGCCTCGGCGACCTTGCCGATCTGCTCCATCGTCGCCGCCAGGTTGGCGGTCTCCGTCTTGGTCATCGTCTGCACGGCGACCGGCGCGCCGCCGCCAATCGGCACCCCGCCGACGAATATCTGCCTTTTGGAGGCCATTACCGCAGCCTACCGAGCCGTCCTCTCCCGAACCGCAGGGCTCAGCGCACGTGGAAGCCTTCGCCCGTGATGCGACCGATGTCGTTGGAGAGACCGATGAAGAAGAGCATGATCACGAGGACGAAGCCGAGCGCGCCGGCGCGCTCCATTACGCGGTAGGGCACCGCACGGCCGCGGACCTTCTCGACCAGGCTCCAGAAGATGTGGCCGCCGTCGAGCGGCAGGAACGGAAAGAGGTTGATCAGGCCGAGCGAGAGGCTGACCAGGGCGAGCAGCGTCAGCGCCGCGCGACTGCCGATGTCGATCGTCTGGTTGGCGACATCGCTGACCCCGACCACGCCGGAGACCTGTTTGCGCTGTTCGGGGTCGAAGATGTTGGCGAACACGGTCACGGTCCTGCTGGTGACGAGCCACATCGCGCCGGTTGCGCGATCGATCGAGCCGCCGATGCCGAGGTTGGCAGGCTCGCTTGCGTAGGAGAAGCCGATCCGCGTCCGACCCAACGCCTTCTCGTATTCCGGCCGAACCGAGATCGTCCTAACGCTGCCGTTGCGCTCGATCTTCAGGGTCACCGGCGTCGCCGCCCGGCAGCCGTTCACCTGCTTTCCCGGGCACTTGTGCGAGCCGACGTCGTCATAGAAGCGTTCAAGGCGCCCTTCGGTGTCCAGACCGGGGTAGGACTTGCCGTCGACGGAGACGATTCGATCACCGGGCTTCAACGCGGCAGCAGCCGGAGAGCCGGGGACCACTTTGTCCACCTTCTGGGTGTAGTCGCTCGCCCCCAAAGAAAGCCCGAAGAGGATCGCGAAGGCGAGGACGATGTTCACCGCCGGCCCGGCGCCGATCACGACGATCCGCTTCCAGACGGGCTGTTCGTAGTAGCCGCGGTGCTCTTCCTCGGGTGGCAGCTCGTCTTCGGGGTGCATGCCGCTGATCTTCACGTAGCCGCCCGCGGGGATGCAGGCGATCCCGTACTCGGTCTCGCCGCGCTTGACCGAGACCAGCTTCGGCCCGAAGAAGAGGAAGAACTTCTCGACCCGCATGCCGGTCGCCTTGGCGGCGAAGAAGTGGCCGGCCTCGTGCAGGATGATCAGCGCCGAGAAGCCGAGGAAGATCAGCACCCAGTTCATACCCTCGCCAACCCCCCGACCTCCTCCTCGGTGCGGCGCCGCGCCTCGGCGTCGACCTCGAACAGATCCTCGAAGTGGGTCGGCCGCGCCGCCGGCATCGCGGCCAGGACGCGCTCGATCGCGGCCGGGATCGCCGTGAAGCCGACCTTCCCGGCGAGGAAGGCGGCGACCGCGACCTCGTCGGCGGCGTTGAGCGCGCACGGCGCTGTCCCTCCCGCGCGACCGGCGTCGAGCGCCAGGCCCAGGCAGGGAAAGGCCTCGAGATCCGGCTCCTCGAAGTCGAGCCGGCCGACCGCGGCGAGATCGAGTCGCGGCACGTCGACGTCGGCGCGCTCCGGGTAGTGCAGCGCGTAGGAGATCGGCACTCGCATGTCGGGGTGGCCAAGGTGGGCGAGCGTGGCGCCGTCGTTGAGGTCGACCAGCGAGTGGACGATCGACTGCGGGTGGACGACGACCTCGATCCGCTCGAAGGGCACGCCGAAGAGGTGGTGCGCCTCGATCGCCTCGAAGCCCTTGTTCATCAGCGTCGCCGAGTCGATCGTGATCCGCCCCCCCATCTCCCAGGTCGGGTGGGCGAGCGCCTCCTCGGCGGTGACCGAGGCGAGGTCGGTACGGCCGCGGAAGGGCCCGCCGGAAGCCGTCAGGACCAGCCGGTCGACGGTGCCCGGCGCAACCGCGCCGATCAGCTGGAAGAGGGCCGAGTGCTCGGAGTCGACCGGCAGCAGGCGGGCGCCGGTCGCCTCGGCGAGAGCCATCGTCAGCTCGCCGCCGATCACCAGGCTCTCCTTGTTGGCGAGGGCGACGTCGATCCCCTCGCCGAGGGCGACGATCGTCGGGCCGAGCCCGGCCGCGCCGACGATGCCGTTGAGGACGAGGTCGGCGCCCGATGTTGCGATCAGCTCGCGGATGCCTGCCTCGCCGGCGAGGACCTTGCCCGACCAGGCTGCGGCCGCAGTCTCGGCGGCCCCCCCGTCAGCGAATGCCACCGTCTCGACGCCGTGCTCAGCAGCCTGAGCGAGCACCCGCTCCCAGCTCGAGCCGGCGGCCAGGCCGACGACTTCGAGCTCGTCCGAGGCGGCGACGATCTCGAGCGCCTGCGTGCCGATCGAGCCCGTCGACCCGAGAATCACCAACTTCTTCACCCCCAGAGCATAGGCAGACGCCGCCGACGGGCCTAAAACCGACGCGATTCGTCGGTTTTAGGTCCGTCGGCGGTGAGTAGAGGAGGTGGACGGCCAGGTAGTAGCCGACGACGACGGTGAAGAAGACCGCGTCGAGGCGGTCGAGGATGCCGCCGTGAGGACCGAAGAGCGTGCCCGTGTCCTTCGTGCCGGTGTCGCGCTTCAGCATCGACTCGAAGAGGTCGCCGACCGGGGCGATCGCGGCGACGGCGGCGCCGATCAGCAGCGCGTCGGCGCCGGAGAGCCAGTCCTGGTAGAGGCCGGCGAACCAGAAGGCCATCGTGCCGATCAGGAAGCCGCCGACCAGACCCTCCAGCGTCTTGTTGGGCGAGAGGCTGGGCGCGATCCGGTGCGAGCCGAAGGTGCGGC
The DNA here is from genome assembly GCA_050258095.1 of Chloroflexota bacterium. Lineage (GTDB taxonomy): Bacteria > Actinomycetota > Thermoleophilia > Solirubrobacterales > 70-9 > VRUE01. Next base: position 3,871 of record JBLMYD010000122.1, on the reverse strand, counting down.
CCACCGCGTAGGCACCGGTATCCCCGGCGAAGGTGCCGACGAGCACGTCGACCAGCAGCGCCGCACCGTGGTTGGGCAGGTCGCGCAGCAGCACGGCGTGCACCAGCGGAATCCCGATCCAGACGATCCCCAGCAGGGTCACGCCGATCGAGACCGTGACCCCGTCGAGGCGGTGCACGCGGGCGGCGAGCACGAAGAGGACGGCGAAGCCGGCGGCGAAGACGAGCAGCACGTTGAAGGCGGTGCCGAAGTGGGCGGCGACGATCAGCGCCGCGACCGCGATGTAGGCCGCCGGCCCGATCGGCCGCGCCGCCGCGGTCATCGCCAGGTACTCGCGCAGGCAGAGGGCCCCGATCGCGACCAGCGCCAGGGTGAAGACCAGCCCGCCGGCGACGACGATCGCGATCGTCAGGGCGACCCAGGGGAGCGCGACGAGGACGCGCTTCAGCGTCTCCCCCGTGTGCCGCGGCGGCCGCCGCGGCGGCCGTTGCCGCGCCGGTTTCGGCTCCGGCTCCTCGGCGAAGAGGTCGTCGTCGAAGAGATCCTGCACTAGACCCTCGCCCCGAAACGGCGCCGGCGCGCCTCGTACTCCTCCAGGCAGGCCTCGAACGCCTCGCGGCCGAAGTCGGGCCAGAGCTCGTCGCGGAAGACGAGCTCCGCGTAGGCGCACTGCCAGAGCAGGTAGTTGGAGATCCGCTGCTCGCCGCTGGTCCGGATCAACAGGTCTGGATCGTGCATCTCGGGCGCGTAGAGGCGGCGCCGGAAGTCCTCCTCCGTCTCCCCTTCGAACCCGCGCGCCGCATCGACGATCTCGGCCCGGCCGCCGTAGTTGAAGGCGACGAAGAGGACGATCCGCGCGTTGGCCGCGGTCGTCTCTTCCGCCCGGGCCATGCGCTCGACCAGCTCCGGGGCGACGCCCTCGCGGCGGCCGATGAAGCGCATCCGCACCCCCTCCTCGTTCAGCTCCGGCGTCTCGGCGTCGATCCGCTCGCCGAACATCTGCATCAGCGCCGACACCTCCGCGGCCGGGCGCGACCAGTTCTCGGTCGAGAAGGAGAAGACCGTCAGCTCCTCGACGCCGAGCTCCACCGCGTCGCGCAGGCGCGCCTTCACCGTGTCGGCGCCGGCCCGGTGCCCGTCCACGACCGGGAGGCCCTGCCGCTCGGCCCAGCGCCCGTTGCCGTCGGTGATGATCGCTACGTACCGCGCGGAGGCGCTCACACCTCCAGGATCTCCTCTTCCTTCCCCTTGAGGAGAGAGTCGATCTCGGCAACCGCCTCGTCGGTCTGCTTCTGCAGGGCGGTCTCGGCGCGGCGCTCGTCGTCCTCGCCGGCTTCCCCCTCCTTCTTCATCTCGCGCAGGTCGTGCATCGTGTCGCGGCGGATGTTGCGCACCGCGACCCGGCCCTCCTCGGCGACGCCGTGCACGACCTTGACCATCTCGCGCCGCCGCTCCTCGGTCATCTCCGGCACCTGGAGGCGGACGACGTTGCCGTCGTTGCTCGGCGTCAGGCCGACGTCGGACTCCTGGATCGCCTTCTCGATCGCGCCGATCGAGGACTTGTCGAAGGGCGTGATCGTCAACAGGCGGGCGTCGGAGGCGGCGATGTTGGCCAGCTGCTTGAGCGGCGTCTGGGTCCCGTAGTAGTCGATGACGATGCGGTCGAGCAGGTGCGGCGAGGCGCGCCCGGTGCGCACCGTCGCCAGCTCGTTGCGGGTCGACTCGACCGACTTGGTCATCCTCCCCTTGGCGTCTTCGAGAAGTTCGTCGATCAGCTCCACAGTGCCCCCGTTCCGGTCATCCGGCGGGCGCGCCGGCCACCAGCGTGCCCACCCGTTCGCCGCTGACGATCCTATCTATGTTGCCCGCGTCCCCCATGTTGAAGACGTAGATCGGCAGGTCGTTGTCCATGCAGAGGGAGAGCGCCGTCGAGTCCATCACCTTGAGGCCGCGCTCGATCGCCTCTCGGTGGCCGATCCGCTCGATGAACTTGGCGTCGGGATTGGTCGCCGGGTCGGAGTCGTAGACCCCCTCCACCCCGTTCTTCGCCATCAGGATCGCTTCCGCGTGGATCTCCAGCGCCCGCAGGGCCGCGGCCGTGTCGGTCGTGAAGAACGGGTTGCCGGTGCCGGCGGCGAAGATCACGACCCGGCCCTTCTCCAGGTGGCGCATCGCGCGGCGGCGGATGTAGGGCTCGGCGACCTCCTTGACGTCGATCGCCGAGAGCACCCGCGTGTGCTCGCCCACCTTCTCCAGCGCGTCCTGCAGGGTGAGCGCGTTGAGCACGGTGGCGAGCATCCCCATGTAGTCGCCCGTCGCCCGGTCCATCCCTTCCGCCGCAGCGGCAAGGCCGCGGTAGATGTTGCCGGCGCCGACGACGATCGCCACTTCGACGCCGCGGGCGCGGATCGCGGCCACCTGCTCGGCGATGCGGCGGACCTCGGTCGCCTCGGTGCCGTACTGCAGGTCGCCCATCAGGGCCTCGCCCGAGAGCTTCAGCAGGATGCGCTTGAACTGCGGATCGGCGGCCATTAGATCTAGGCCGCGAGCTTATTCGCCCACGCGGAAGTAGGCGAATCGCGCGATCCGGATGTTCTCGCCGGTCTTGGCCGCCAGCTCCTGGCGCAGCGCCTCGATCGACTTCGACTCGTGCTTCTCGGTGTTGACGTGCTCCTGGTCGAGCAGGGCGACTTCCCTGCCCCACTTGGCCAGCTGGCCCTCGACGATCTTCTCGACGACGTCGTCGGGCTTGCCTTCCTCGCGCGCCTTCTCCTCGAAGACCTTGCGCTCGGCCTCGCGCTCCTCGGCGGAGATCTCCTCGGTGGTGACGTACTGGGGCGCGGTCGCCGCGACGTGCAGGGCGACCTCGTAGGCGAACGCCTTGAAGTCCTCGTTGCGGGCGACGAAGTCGGTCTCGCACTGGACTTCGACCATCGCGCCGACCTTGTCGTTGGCGTGGATGTAGGAGGCGACGACGCCCTCGTCGGTGCCCCGGCCTTCGCGCTTCGCGGCCGACGCCTGCCCCTTGACCCGCAGGATCTCGATCGCGCGATCGACGTCCCCCCCGGCCTCGGTCAGCGCCGCCTTGCAGTCCATCATCGCCGCCCCCGTCCGGTCCCGCAGCGCCTTCACATCAGCAGCCGTAACGCTCACTTAGACCCCTCCCCGTCCTTCTCGCCCTTCTCGGCTTTCTCCTCCGCCGGAGCCTCCTCAGCTTTCTTCTCCTCCTTGGCAGCAGGCTTGGCCGAACCCTCGTCGGACTCAGCCTGCTCCGCCTTCTCCGCCTCTCCCGCGGGTGGCGTCGCAGGGGGGACCGCCCCCGAGGACGCTTTAGCGACCGCAGGGGGCGGTGGGTCCCCTGCGGCGACAGGACCCGCGGGCCTAGACGGCTGGTCCTTCTGCGCCTGAGCCTGGGCAGCAGCCTGCGCCTCCGCGGCCTTCTGCTTCGCTTCAGCCTCTTCCTTGGCCTTCTGCGCCGCCTCCTCCGCTTCCTTGCGCGCCTTCTCCTCTTCCTCCCGCTTCTTCCGCTCTTCCTCTTCCCGCTTGCGCCGCTCCATTTCCTCGGCGATGCGCTTCTCCTCCTGCACCCGCCAGGCGCTCGAGCCCTCCTCGACCGCGGCGCCGATCGTGCCGATCACCAGCTGGCAGGAGCGGATCGCGTCGTCGTTGCCGGGGATCACGTAGTCGACCGGGGTCGGGTCGCAGTTCGTGTCGACCAGGCCGATGATCGGGATCCGCAGGCGTGCCGCCTCGTGGACCGCGATCTCCTCGGTTTTCAGATCGGTGACGAAGACCGCGTCGGGCAGCCGGTCCATGTCGCGCACGCCGCCGAGGTTGTATTCGAGCTTCGCCAGCTCGGCCTGCATGCCCA
>JBLMYD010000121.1:0-2622 GCA_050258095.1 Chloroflexota bacterium | reverse complement strand
GAACGCCGCCTTCTTCCGGCCAGCCGGGAGCGCCGGTGCGCAGGACGACGGCGTTGCCGATAGCGTCGATCGGCCCCGTCCCGGTGAAGTCGACCCCCTGGTCGACGCGGCCGGTGACGAGGTTGGTGCTCAGCGCGAACGGGTTGACGTAGCTGCCGGCCGCCTTCGGCAGGGCGAGCGACCACTCGACGGTCCGGATGCGGCAGGCGCCTTCCATGCGCGCCGCTTCGCTCATCACGGTGTCGACGTACCAGGCGGCCTGGTTGTGGGTGAAGAGCCCGGCGCGGATGCTGCCGCGCGACCAGATCAGGCGCGCCAGGGTGGCCGCCGAGTCGGCGGGGCTGGAGTGCTCGATGCGGCCGTCTTCGTTGCCGTCGACCGCGTAGCGGGCCCACTCGCCGGGTTCGAGGCCGAGCGGCCCGACCACCGCGAGCTCGCGCCGGCTCATGTTGCGGCCGAAGTTCGACTCGAGGCGGGCGACGGCCGCCAGCGCCCAGACGCCGCGCTTGCCGAGTTCGTAGCGGGCGGCGGCCTCCTCGAAGGCGGCGAGGTACTGGCTGGGGACGACCTTGCTCCAGGCCGGCGCCGTGTGGCAGCTCAGCTGCTCCAGCTGCGGTTCGAGCGAAGCCGAGGGCGCCACCGCCCCGCCGATCGGGCTGTAGCAGGCGGCATTGCCGAGCACCTCCTGCACGTACCAGTCGGCGTGGTTGTAGGCGTAGATCGCGCCGTAGGTGTCAGCCGGCATCCCGGCCGCGGCGAGGTAGCGGGCGGCGGCGAAGATCGCGTCTTCGGGGTTGTAGGGGTCGCGGACGCCGTCGCCGTTGGCGTCGACTCCGTACGTTTCCCAGGTCGAGGGCATGAACTGCATCCAGCCGATCGCCCCCGCCGAGGAGACGTTCAGGTTCGTGCCGAAGGCGGTCTCGACCTCGTTGATCCCGGCCAGGACCGCGGCTCCCTGCGGGCCGAGCCCGTAGGTCGCGGCGGCCCGCTGGTACATCGGGATCAGGATCGGCGGCACCCCGGCGGCGGCGCAGCTCGACTGGGGGATCGAGGGCACCGAGAACACCTGCGAGGGAAGCGGCACCGAGCCGGCGGCCAGGCCGCCGGCTCCGGGTTCGCCCTTGCCGTGCCGGCGCCGGCCGGAGGAGGTGCCGCCGCTCCTGCCCGGCTTCGACGTTTTCTTCGGGGGAGGGGCGACGAGCGGGTCGCCCTGCTGGACGCCGGTTTCGACCGGGGCGGGCGTCGCCGTTTCGCTGGCGGGCTGCGTCGGCGCCACGGTCGGCGCCGGTTCGCCGGCGGTCGTTTCGTCCGCACGCGCGGTGGTCGCCGTCAGGGCGGCGCCGACGGCGGCGATCGCGAGCGTGTTGCGCAGCCGTCCCATCAGCCTTCTATGTGCGCGACCTGCCAGTCGCCGGTCCGTTTCTGCCGTTCCATGTCGATGCGCAGCTCGCTGGTGATGCCGACCCGCAGCAGCGAGACGCTCATCGTGTAGGCGTCGCCCCGCTTCGGGCCGGGGACGATGTTGAGCACCTTGGCCTTCGGCACTTCGGTGTTCGCGGGCAGCCGCGGCGGTTTCTTCAGCAGGGAGCGGGCCAGCCGCGGCGTGGTGGTCGCGTTGATGGTCGCGCTCACCTTCGGGGAGGTCTTGCCGATCTCGTAGAGGACGAAGGCCCCGGCGAAGCGGTGGGCGACGGCGGTCGCCGCGGGCGGCGCGACGTCGACGGGAGTGGCGGCCGCCGTGGGCGAGCTTTCCGGCGTCGTGCCCTGCGCCGCCGTTTCGGTGCTCGCCTTGGCGCCGCTCTGCACCGGCGCCGTCGCTTCGTCGGCGAGCTTCGACCCCGCGTTTTCGGCGGTCGCCTTGAAGTCGGGAGTCGGCCCGCGCAGGGCCGGAGCCGGTTGCGCGTGGGCCGTCGTCGGGGCGCGATAGAGGGACGGCGGCGCGGAGGTCTCGCGCACCTGCGTCGCCGACCCGCCGCCGGCGATGACCAGCCCGAGGACCGCGGCTCCGACGGCGAGCAGCGCCAGGCCGCCGGCGCTCGCGGCGCGCAGCGATCCGCTCCAGCCGTCGGTGCGCTCCTCGAGCGGCCAGACGACTCCCCGCTCGACCGTCCAGACAGCGCGCTCTAGCGGCCACTTGACCACCTCGGCGAGGCGGCGCAGCAGGTCGGCGCCGCCCCAGACCAGGCGTTCCTCAACCGCAAATGCGGCGTCCTCCAATGAGGCGCGAAATGGCGCTGCAGCGTTGATCTTGGGTCGTCCCAGCATGGAAGAAGGCGTCGTCAGGTTATGTCGGAATCCTGCCTGCGTTCCCTTAACACCGCATAATGGGCCGTGCTTCCCAGCGGCGTCAACCCATCACTTTGGCAGGTGCGCCGTCAAAGGCCAACTCGCCTTCGGCAGCGCGCACGCGCACGACGTCCCCTTCGCGGAACTCGCCCTCGAGGATCCTGAGCGCCAATTTGTCGACGAGCTGTTTCTGGATCACCCGCTTCAGCGGCCTGGCGCCGTAGGTCGGGTCGTAGCCGAGGTTGCCGAGCAGGGTGCGCGCGTCGTCGTCGAGCTCGACCTCGATGCCGCGCTCGGCCACGCGGCCGACCAGCTGCGCGACCTGCAGCTCGACGA
>JBLMYD010000120.1:0-12185 GCA_050258095.1 Chloroflexota bacterium | reverse complement strand
GAGGTCATGATCACGATCGAGTTGCGGAAGTCGACCGTCCGCCCCTGGGCGTCGGTCAGCCGGCCGTCCTCGAGGATCTGCAGCAGGATGTTGAAGACGTCCGGGTGCGCCTTCTCGATCTCGTCGAGCAGCAGCACCGAGTAGGGCTTGCGCCGCACGGCCTCGGTCAGCTGGCCGCCCTCGTCGTAGCCGATGTAGCCCGGCGGCGAGCCGACCAGGCGACTGACCGCGTGCTTCTCCATGTACTCGGACATGTCGATGCGCACCATCGACTCCTCGTCGCCGAAGAGGAACTCGGCCAGGGTGCGGGCGAGCTCGGTCTTGCCGACCCCGGAGGGGCCGAGGAAGATGAACGAGCCGGCCGGCCGCTTCGGGTCCTTGATCCCGGCGCGCGAGCGGCGGATCGCCTTGGAGACGGCGGTGATCGCGACCTCCTGGCCGATCACCCGCTTGTGCAGCTCCTCCTCCATGCGGATCAGCTTCTTGGTCTCGGCCTCGGTCAGTTTGAAGACCGGGATCCCGGTCCACATCGAGACGATGTCGGCGATCTCTTCTTCGCCCACGTCGGGCCGCTCGCCGTTCTCGCCCTCGGCCCACTCGTCTTCGAGCTGGCGCTTGCGCGTGGTCAGCTGCCGCTCGGTGTCGCGCAGGTTCGCCGCTTTCTCGAACTCCTGCGCTTCGATCGCCGCCTCCTTCTCGCGCCGCGTCGTCTCGATTTCCTCCTCGAGGTCGCGGTAGACCGGCGGCGAGCTCATCGACTTGATCCGCATCCGCGAGGCCGCCTCGTCGATCAGGTCGATCGCCTTGTCGGGCAGGAAGCGGTCGGAGATGTAGCGGTCGGCCAGCTCGGCGGCGGCCGAGAGCGCGTCGTCGGTGATGTTGACCCGGTGGTGCTGCTCGTAGCGCTCGCGCAGCCCTTCGAGGATCTTGACCGTGTCTTCGACCGAGGGCTGGTCGACCTTGATCTGGGCGAAGCGGCGCTCCAGCGCCGAGTCGCGCTCGAGGTACTTGCGGTACTCGTCGAGCGTCGTCGCGCCGATCGTCTGGATCTCGCCGCGGGCCAGGGCAGGCTTGAGGATCGAGGCGGCGTCGATTGCGCCCTCGGCAGCGCCGGCGCCGACCAGGTTGTGGAGCTCGTCGATGAAGAGGATGATGTCGCCGCGCTGGGTGATCTCCTTCATCACCTTCTTCAGGCGCTCCTCGAACTCGCCGCGGTACTTCGAGCCGGCGACGAGGGCCGCCAGGTCGAGCGTGTAGATCTGCTTGTTCTTGAGCAGCTCGGGGACCTCGCCCTTGTTGATGCGGGCGGCCAGGCCCTCGACGACGGCGGTCTTGCCGACCCCCGGCTCGCCGAGCAGCACCGGGTTGTTCTTCGTCCGGCGCGAGAGGATCTGCATGATCCGCTCGATCTCGGTTTCGCGGCCGATCACGGGGTCGAGCTTGCCCTCGTCGGCGAGCCTGGTCAGGTTGCGGCCGAACTGGTCGAGCAGCTTCGAGGACTTCTTGCCCTCGCCCTGGCCGGCGGCGCCGGCGCCCGCCCCCGAGCTCTGGCCGGAGCCGGAACCCGAACGGCGCCCGCCGGGGCCCGACAGCATCCGGATGACCTCGTTGCGGATCTTGTCCGAGTCGGCGTCGAAGTCGAGCAGGATGCGCGCCGCGACGCCCTCGTTCTCGCGCACGAGGCCGAGCAGGATGTGCTCGGTGCCGATGTAGTTGTGGCCGAGCGAGAGCGCCTCGCGCAGCGCCAGCTCGAGCACCTTCTTGGCGCGCGGCGTGAACGGGATCTGGCCGGAGGTGACCTCCTCGCCGGAGCCGACGATCCGCACGACCTGCGAGCGGACGCGCTCGGTGGTGATGTCGAGCGACTCGAGCACCCTCGCCGCGAGGCCCTCCTCCTCGCGCAGCAGGCCGAGCAGGATGTGCTCGGTGCCGATGTAGTTGTGCTTCAGCGTGCGCGCCTCTTCCTGCGCCAGGACGACGACTTGACGGGCTCGCTCTGTGAATCGCTCGAACAAAAAGCCTCTCTATCTCCCCAACGCCGCGCCGGCGGGGAAGTCTCGGTAGACGCCCTTCGGTTATCGGGAGGCGTCCATGTGCCCCTTAAACGATACCGAGAGCGCCCAACCGGGCCGCGGCCGCAAAATTCCGCTCAGAGCGGCATTTCAGCGCGCTCAGGTGCGCATCGCAGGATAGAGCACGACTTCGCGCAGGCTCTTGGCGCCCGTGAGAAGCATCACAAGGCGGTCGATCCCGATGCCGACGCCGCCGGTCGGCGGCATGCCCTGCTCCAGCGCGGCGACGAAGTCCTCGTCGTAGGGCTGGGCCTCTTCGTCGCCGCGGGCCAGCTCCTCGGCCTGCTGATCGAAGCGGCGGCGCTGCTCGTCGGGGTCGTTCAGCTCGGTGAAGCCGTTGGCGATCTCGATGCCGCCGGCGAAGGCCTCGAAGCGCTCGACCAGGCCCTCCTCGGAGCGGTGCGACTTGGCGAAGGGCGAGAGCTCGACCGGGTAGTCGAGGACGAAGGTGGGCTGGACCAGCTCGGGCTCGACCGCCTTCGAGAGCAGCCCGTCGACCAGCTTGCCCCAGCCCTCGTCGGGCTCGGGCTCGCTGCCCATCGCCGCGGCCAGGGCCTCGCGGGTCGGGTGCTCGCGGATGTCGATGCCGGTGCGCTCGCGGATCGCGTCGCGCAGCGTCACCCGCTGCCAGGGCGGGGCGAAGTCGATCGTCTCCTCGCCGCGCTGCACCTTCGTCGTCCCCAGCACCCGCTCGGCGACCTCGGCGACCATCGTCTCGACCTTGTGCGCCGTCGCCTCGTAGTCGGCGCAGGCCTCGTACCACTCGAGCATCGTGAACTCAGGGTTGTGCTTGTGCGAGATGCCCTCGTTGCGGAAGTCCTTGCCCAGCTCGTAGACGCGGTCGATGCCGCCGACGACGAGGCGCTTGAGGTAGAGCTCGGTCGCGATCCGCAGGTAGAAGTCGCGGTCGAGCGCGTTGTGATGGGTGACGAAGGGCCGCGCCAGGGCGCCGCCGTAGAGCGGCTGCAGGACCGGCGTCTCGACCTCGACGAAGCCGCGATCGTCGAGCCAGCGGCGCACCTCGCTGACCGTGCGGGCGCGCAGCGCGAAGAGCCGCCGGCTCTCCTCGTTGGCGATCAGGTCGAGCTCGCGGTGCCGGTAGCGGGTCTCGACGTCCTCGAGGCCGTGGAACTTGTCGGGCGGCGGGCGCAGGCTCTTGGCCAGCAGGCGCCAGCGGTCGATCGCCAGCGAGAGCTCGCCGCCGCGCCGCGTCGCCAGCGCCGTGCCCTCGACGCCGACGATGTCGCCGAGGTCGAGCTCGACCAGCACCCGGTAGGCCTCCTCGCCGAGCAGGTCCTCGCGCGCGTGCAGCTGGATCTGGCCGCTGCCGTCGCGCAGGTCGAGGAAGCAGGCCTTGCCGTGCCCGCGACGGCCGACGATCCGGCCCGCGACCCGGTGGCGCGACTCGGTCTCGACTCCGGGCGCCAGCCCTTCGTGCGCGGCCCGCACCTCGCCGATGTCCTCGCGTTCGGCGAACTCGGGCGGGAACGGGTCGATCCCCGCCTCGCGCAGGCGCTCCAGCTTCTCGCGCCTATCGCGGAGTACATCGGAAAGCTTCGCTTCTTCGGCGCGATCACTCATCTGGGGGCGCGAGCCTATCGGGCGTCTAGAGTCCAGCCCGGCAGGGGTGGAACATCTTGTACTTTTTCGCGGCCGCACGCTCGGGCGCCAGCAATTCAGCGATGCTCGAAAAAGTTAAGTGGAACCTCTGCCGGGCTGGGCTCTACCCCTGCCGGGACGGGCCCTACGCCTTCTCGATCTTTGTGATCTTCAGTTTCTTCTTCGGCCCGCGCGGAACCTCGACCGCGACTATCTCGTTGCGTTTGCGCCCGATCAGCGCTTTGCCGATCGGCGACTCGTTGGAGAGCTTGTGCTCCAGCGGGTCCGCCTCGGTCGAGCCGACGATCTGGAACTTCTGCGAGTCGCCGGTCTTCTGGTCCTTGACGTGGACGATCGAGCCCACCTGCACCGCGCTGGTGTCGAGATCCTTCTCGTCGATCACCGTCGCCCGCCGCAGCCGCTCTTCGAGCTGGGCGATCCGCTGCTCGAGCAGCGCCTGCTCGTTCTTGGCGTCGTCGTACTCGGCGTTCTCGGAGATGTCGCCGAACTCGCGCGCCTCCTTGATCCGCTCGGCGACCTCGCGCCGCCGCACGGTCGTGAGGTGGTCTATCTCCTCTTTGAGCTTCTCGAGACCCTCGGGAGTGATTACGGACTGGCGACTCACTTGTCCTGACCTCGCTTGTCGGTTTGGGACGGTGGAAACGACTTCTGGATTCAAAAAAACGGCCAGGTGCGACGGCTTTCGTCACCACACCAGGGCCGGAAGTCGCGGGATTATAGCGAGGGCGCCGGAGTGGCCAAAGAGGCGATCAGGTGGCGCGCGCGGGCCAGGTCGGCGCTGCGCTGCAGCTCGTCGGCCAGCTCCGGCTCGGCGCCCAGCGGCTCCATGTACCAGGGGTAGAACTTGCGCAGGTAGCGCCCGGCGCGCTCGCTGCCGAGGTGCTCCTCGGCGCGGTCGATCACCCAGAGCAGCTCGGCGGCGACCTCGGCCCGGTCGGGCGGCTCGCTGCGCCTGCCGGTCAGCTCTTCGAAGACCCAGGGGTTGCCCAGCCCGCCGCGGGCGATCATCACCGCGTCGGCGCCGGACTCCTCGTAGGCGGCGCGCGCCGCGGCGGCGCTCTGCAGCCCGCCCGAGACGATCACCGGCACCTCGACGCGCTCGACCAGCTCGCGGGTCAGCGCGTAGTCGGGGCTGCCCTTGTGGCCGATCGTCGCCGCCCGCGGGTGGAAGGCGATCGCGGCGACGCCGGCCTCCTCGGCGAGCCGCACGGCGAGGTCGAAGCCGGAGCGCTCGCCGGCTTCGATGCCCGAGCGCAGCTTCACCGTCACCGGCCGCCCGCTGCCCTCGATCGCGCCCCGCGCCAGCGCCAGCGCCAGCTCGTGGTCGCGCAGCAGCTCGGCGCCGGCGCCCGTCTTGCGCACCTTGCGCACCGGGCAGCCCATGTTGATGTCGATCAGGTCGGCGCCCGCCTCGGCGGCGATCGCCGCACCGGAGCGCATCACCTCGGGGTCGTGCCCGAAGAGCTGGATCGAGACCGGGTGCTCGTCGGGGTGGATGCGCAGCAGCTCGCGCAGGGTGCGCTCGTTGCGGTGGTGCAGGCCGAAGCTCGAGACCATCTCCGAGACCGCGAGGCCGGCGCCGTGGCGCTTCGCCTGCAGGCGGACGAACCAGTTGCCGATCCCCGCCAGGGGAGCGAGCAGGACCCGGTTCGGGATCTCGACGTCTCCAATTCGGAAGGGCTCAGTCAGGGGGGGCTGTCGCTTGGTGGCGCTCATGGATCAATCGCAGCCCATTGAGGGTAAGCATGTCGTCGACCTCGTCGATCGTCTCGGTGTAGGGGACGACGACCTTGGCGAGGCCGCCGGTGGCGAGCAGGCGCGCCGGGCCCAGCTCCGCTTCGATCCGGCGCACGATGCCGTCGATCATGCCGGCGAAGCCGAAGACGAAGCCGGACTGGATCGCGGCGCGGCTCGAACGGCCGATCGCGGTATCGGGCGCCTCGAGGTCGATGCGGGTGATGCGGGCCGCGCGCTCGATCAGGGCGCTGAGCGAGATCTCCAAGCCCGGCCCGATCGCGCCACCCAGGTACTCGCCCGCGGCGGAGACGACGTCGACGTTGATCCCGGTGCCGAAGTCGACGACGATGCAGGCCTCGCCGAAACGGTCGTAGGCGGCGATCGCGTTGACCAGGCGGTCGGCGCCGACCTCGAGCGGGTTCTCGATCCGGATCGGCATGCCGGTCTTGAGCCCGGGGCCGATCGTCAGGCACTCGGCGTCGAGATAGCGCTCGGTCAGCTGCTCGAACTGGCTGCCGAGCGGCGGCACCACGGAGGAGACGCAGACCGCGCCTACGTCGCCGAAGGACATCCCGCAGAGCTCGAAGAGACCGGCGATCCGCTCCGCCAGCTCGTCGCCCGTCGCTCCCGAGCGCGTCTGGAAGCGCCAGTGCTCGCGCAGCGTCTCGCCGTCGAAGGCGCCCAGGTGGGTTTGGGTGTTGCCGACGTCGACCGCGAGAAGCATTGAGGCGGCGATTATGATGCTTCGCCGTGGACGCGCGGCTCTACACGATTCCCGCCTCTCACCCCGGCGTCGCCGTACAGGCGATGCTCAGGCACAAGGGAATCGCCTTCAAGCGGACCGACCTGTTCCCGATCTTCTCGCGCGGGATCGTCAGGGCCCTCGGCTTTCCGGGGGTCACCGTCCCCGCCCTGAAGATCGAGGGGCGCAAGGTGCAGGGGTCGCGCGAGATCTCTCGCGAGCTGGATCGCCTGCGGCCCGAGCCGCCGCTCTTCCCCGCGGACCCCGAGCGGCGCGCCGCGGTCGAAGAGGCCGAGCGCTTCGGCGACGAGGAGCTGCAGCACCCGATCCGCCAGATCATCTGGTGGGCGCTGAAGCGGGACAGCTCGTCACTGCGCAGCTACGCCGAGGGCTCCAGGCTCGGCATCCCGATCGGCCTGGCGGTGCGCACCGCGGCCCCGATCATCGCGCTCGAGATCCGCGTCAACGAAGCCGGCGACGAGAACGTCCGCCGCGACCTCGCCGCCCTGCCCGGCTTCCTCGACCGGATCGACGCCTGGATCGAGGCCGGGGTGCTGAACGGCGAGCAGCTCAACGCCGCCGACTTCCAGATCGCCCCCAGCCTCCGCCTGGCGATGACCCTCGACGACATCCGCCCGGCGATCGAGTCCCGTCCCGCCGGCGAGCTGGCCGTGCGCGCAATCCCCGACTTCCCGGGCAAGACTCCGCCGGTTCTACCTCCGGCCTGGTTGCAGTCGCTGGTAAGCCCGGCGCCGTCCCGGTAGGGGTGCTCTATTCGAGCGTCCCAACCTGAGCCACGCGCTGACCGGGGCCGAGGGCCGCGAGGGCGTCGGCGAGGCGGGTGCCGTCGGGTAGGGCAAGCTCGGGGTCGAGCTCCAGGAGGGGGGCGAGGACGAAGCGGCGGCTGGTTGCCTCGGGGTGGGGAAGTTCCAGGCGGTCGGTCGTCAGCTCGACGTCGCCGAGCAGGAGCAGGTCGACGTCGAGCGGGCGCGGGCTGTGGCGGGGCGCGTCGAGGGAGCGGCCGCGGGCGACCTCGACCTCCTTGCAGACGTCCAGCAGGGCCTCGGGCTCGAGGTCGGTGCGGATGCGGATCGCCGCGTTGAGGAAGTCGGGCTGGTCGAGCACCTCGCCGACCGGCTCCGTCTCATAGGCCGAGGAGACCGCCTCGACCTCGATCCCCCGCTCGCGCAGCAGCTCGATCGCCGCCCGCAGGTGCGCCGCGCGGTCGCCGACGTTCGACCCCAATCCTAGGTACCCGACCCTTGGACGTGCCTCCATTTCGAGGTCACTATGGGTACTCAATTGGAGGCACGTCCTATTCGGCCTCGTCTTCCTCGTCGTCTTCGGTGCGCTCGTGGACGACCTCGACGGCGACCTCCTGGATCGCCAGCGGCAGCGGCGGCTCGGGCTTGGCGGCGCGGACGCGGACCGACTCGCAGCCGAAGCGCTCCATCAGCCTCTCCCCCACGACCTGGGCGAGTCGCTCCAGCGTCCGGTAGCTGCGCTCGGTCGCGGCGAGGGCGACGATGTCGCAGACCTCGGCGTAGTCGACGGTGTCCTCGATCCGGTCGGTGAGAACCGCGTCGCAGTCGGGCACGTCGAAGGAGACATCGAGCTCGAGCCGCTGGCCGACCTCCTGCTCGGCGTCGCTGACGCCGTGATGCGTGTAGATCGAGAGCCCGCGCAGCTCGACCTCGACGCTCGACTCCAGCCCGTTGCCGTTCGGTTCGTCCACGCGTTGAACCTAGCCGATGGGCGGGGCGCGCACCGCTGTGAGATGGTGTCCGGCGTGGACGGCGAGGTGACGATCGAGCGTCGCTTCCGTGGCCCGGTGGAGAGCGGCAACGGGGGCTATGCATGCGGCGTCCTCGCCCGTTTCCTCGACGCGGAGGCGGTCGAGGTGACCCTGCGCCGGCCGCCGCCGCTGGACCGGGCGCTGGCCGTCGAGGCAGGCGACGGCAGGGCGACGATGCACGACGGCGATGCGCTCGTCGCCGAAGCGGAGGTGCGCGGCGACCTCGAGCTCGAGCTGCCGAGGCCGGTCGGCGTCGAGGAGGCGACCGCAGCCTGGCGGAGATCGCCGCTGCGCAGCGACCACCCCTTTCCCGAGTGCTTCGTCTGCGGGCCGGCGCGCTGTGGGAATGACGGCTTCTGCGTGACCTGCGGGCCGCTCGACGGGGGCGACGCGGTGGCGGCTCCCTGGCGCGTCGAGGGCTCGCTGCCGCTCGAGGGCGGCTCGGTCGCCCCCAAGCTCGTCTGGTCGGTGCTCGACTGCCCCGGCGGAATTGCGGCGATGCTCGTGCCCGACGCCGGGGTCGCCGTCCTGGGTCGGCTGACGGCGAGCATCGACGGAGCGATCGAGCCGGGCGCGACCTGCGTGGCGATGGGGTGGCCGATCGACCGCGAGGGTCGCAAGCTCCACGCCGGCTCGGCCATCTTCTCCGAGGACGGCGAGCCGCTGGCTCGGGCGCGCGCGACCTGGATCGAGCTCAGGGACTGAGAATCGCCACGGCGACGCGGAGCGCCTGCGCCGTCTCGGCGACGTCGTGGACGCGCAGCACGTCGGCTCCCTCAGCCGCGGCGAGCACCGCGGTGGCGACGCTGCCGCCGACCCGCTCCTCGACCGGCGAGCCGTCGATCTTGCCGATGAAGCTCTTGCGCGAGGTGCCGATGACGAGCGGCCGGCCGAGCTCGCGCAGCTCGCCGAGGCGCCGCAGCAGCTCGAGGTTGTGCGCGAGCGTCTTGCCGAAGCCGATGCCGGGATCGACCCAGACCTTCTCCTCCTCGATACCCGCCGCGACCGCCGCCTCGATCCGCTCGGCGAGGAACGACCTCACCTCGTCGACGACGTCGTCGTAGCGGGGTTCGTCCTGCATCGTCCGCGGGTCTCCCGCCATGTGCATCAGCACGACCGTCGCCCCCCGCTCCCCGCACAGCGCCGCCATGTCCGCATCGCCCCGCAACGCCGTCACGTCGTTGACGATCTCCGCCCCCGCCCCGATCGCCGCCTCGGCCACGACCGCCTTCGCCGTATCGATCGAGACCGCGTGCCCCATCGCCGCCAGATCCGCCACCACCGGCCGCGTCCGCTCCAGCTCCACGTCAGCCCCCACGGGCTCCGCCCCCGGCCGCGTCGATTCCCCACCCACATCCAATATCCCCGCCCCATCCCTCACGAGCTGTTCCCCATGAGCTATGGCGGCCTCAGGCTCAAGGAAAAGCCCTCCATCCGAAAACGAATCGGGCGTTACGTTGACAACACCCATGATCCGAGGAGTCACGCGGTGCCTCCCGGACTGGCGGAGCCGCAGAAACGCTGGTGGGGGGGCGATTGGATGCCTCCCGAACTGGCGGATACTCAAAATCGCGCGCTAATTAGCGCGCGATTTGTCAGGGCGGGAGGCATCCAATCGCCCCCCACCATCATCAACTCGCATCCCCACCGGCGTAACCCGGTCTCGGCCGAGGTATTGGGCGCGCGCCCTCGCGCTGAGGCCGTTCGGGCTGCGGCGCCGGCTCGACCGGCCGCGCCTCCTCCTCCTCGTCGGCGAACACCTCGTCCTCCGACTTCCCCTCGAGCAGCGCGACGAACTGGTCGGCGTTGATCGTCTCCCGCTCGAGCAGGGTCTTCGAGATCTTGTCGAGCTCGTCGCGCCGCTCGTTGAGCAGGTCCTTGGCGGTCTGGTGGGCGCTCTCGACGATGCGCCGGATCTCGTCGTCGATCTCGCGCGCGATCTCGTCGGAGTAGTCCGGCTCGGAGGAGAACTCGCGGCCGAGGAAGGGCTGACCCCGGTCGTGGCCGAAGACGCGCGGGCCGAGCCGCTCGGACATGCCGAAGCGCATCACCATCTGCTTCGCCGTCTCGGTCACCTTCTCGAGGTCGTTGGAGGCGCCGGTGGTGATCTCGCCGAAGACGATCTCCTCGGCGGCTCGCCCGCCCAGCGTCATCGCCATCGTGTCGGTCAGCTCGGCGCGCGAGGTGAGGAACTTGTCTTCGGTCGGCAGGCTGATCGTGTAGCCGAGCGCCTGGCCGCGGCTGATGATCGAGATCTTGTGGACCGGGTCGCAGTTGGGCAGCAGGTGGCCGACGATCGCGTGGCCGAGCTCGTGGTAGGCGGTGATCAGCCGCTCCTTCTCGCTCATCACGCGGGTCTTCTTCTCGGGGCCGGCGATCACGCGCATGATCCCCTCCTCGAGCTGCTGCATGGTGATCTCGCGCCGACCCTCGCGAGCGGTGAGCAGCGCCGCCTCGTTGATCAGGTTGGCGAGGTCGGCGCCGGTGAAGCCCGGCGTCTGGCCGGCCAGCGCGTCGAGGTCGATCGCCTTCGCCAGCGGCTTGCCGCGCGTGTGCACCTCGAGGATGTGCTTGCGGCCCTTGCGGTCCGGGCGGTCGACGACGACCTGGCGGTCGAAGCGGCCGGGTCGCAGCAACGCCGGGTCGAGGATGTCGGGCCGGTTGGTGGCGGCGATGAGAATGATGTTGTCCTTCATCTCGAAGCCGTCCATCTCGACGAGCAGCTGGTTCAGCGTCTGCTCGCGCTCGTCGTGGCCACCGCCCATGCCGGCGCCGCGGTGGCGGCCGACGGCGTCGATCTCGTCCATGAAGATGATGCAGGGAGAATTCTGCTTCGCCTGTTCGAAGAGGTCGCGGACGCGGCTGGCGCCGACGCCGACGAACATCTCGACGAAGTCCGAGCCCGAGATCGAGAAGAAGGGCACCCCCGCCTCGCCGGCGACCGCGCGGGCAAGCAGCGTCTTGCCCGTGCCGGGCGGGCCGTAGAGCAGGACCCCCTTGGGGATGCGGGCGCCGAGCGCCTGGAACTTCTTCGGGTTCTCGAGGAATTCCTTGATCTCCTGCAGCTCCTGCACGGCCTCCTCGACCCCGGCGACGTCGCGGAAGGTGATCTTCGGCGCGTCTACCGACATCCGCTTCGCCTTCGATTTGCCGAAGTTCATCACCCGCGAGCCGCCGCCCTGCATCTGGTTCATCAGGAAGATCCAGAAGCCGAAGAAGAGGACGAAGGGCAGGATGTAGGTGAGCAGCGAGAGTAGGCTCGTGCCGCCGGTGCCGTGGACGACGAACGTCGTTCCGCTCTCGTTGAGGAGCTTGAGCAGGCTTTCTTCGGCGTTGGGCTGGTAGCCGGTGGAGAACTTTTCCCCGTTCTCCCTGGTCACGTCGAGGGTGCTGTCCTTGACGTTGACCGAGACTTCTTTGATCTTGCCTTCGGCGATCAGGCCCGTCTTCGGGTTGACGAGTTCGCTGTAGGGAGGCGCTTTCGTGCTCGTGCCAGGGCTGATCACCCGCTGGGCGACGAAGGCGAGCACCACCACGAGCAGGATCGGGAACGCCGCGCTCTTGAAAAACCGCTTCACAGGGAAAAATCAGCGTACCAGGGGTGGTTTTCGCAGCAGGCGGCCGACAGGCGTTGAACGGGCTATTCGTTGAGGGCCGCGACGTAGCTGAGGTTGCGGTAGCGCTGGGCGTGGTCGAGGCCGTAGCCGATCGCGAAGCGGTTGGGGATCTCGAAGCCGACGTAGCGGGGCGGTTCGACGTCGGTGCGCAGGCGCTCGGGCTTGGTGAGCAGCGCGCAGACCTCCAACGAAGCCGGTTCGCGCGCCTCCAGGCTGCGCTCGAGGTACTGGAGCGTGAGCCCGGAGTCGACGATGTCCTCGACGATCAGCACGTGGCGGCCCTGGATCGGGGCGTCGAGGTCCTTCATGATCCGCACTACACCTGAGGAGTCGGTCTGCGAGCCATAGCTGGAGATCGCCATGAAGTCGATCTCGCAGGGGACGCTGACGTTGCGCATCAGGTCGGCGAGGAAGAGCACCGCGCCCTTCAGCACGCCGACCATCACCAGGTCGCGTCCCTCGTAGTCGTCGCTGATCTCGCGGCCGAGCTCGGCGACGCGCCGCTGCAGGTCCTCGCTCGCCACGAGCGTCTCGCCGATCGCCGGGTCGGTCACCGGTTGCAGTCTAAGGACGTGCCGGTCGTCAGGTGCCGAAAAAGGCAC
>JBLMYD010000119.1:0-2814 GCA_050258095.1 Chloroflexota bacterium | reverse complement strand
GGGGTCCCCAAAACACTCCAGCGAGGCTCCTGCCGAGCGTTTTGGGGTCCCCTCCCCCGACTCCCACCACCCTCATCCTTTCCGGACTCCTCCCGAATGAGCTCGACGAAGTTGCGGCAGTCTTCGAACCAGCGGGGTTGGTCGAGGCAGGGCGGAGGCAGGACGGCGACTGGGCCGCCCTCCTCCTACGCCGCGTGAATCTGCATTCACCCGGGCTCTGACCGAGCGATTGCAGGTTCATGGCCACTGCGGTCGAATAGGGTTTCGGCTCATGCTCGCCACGATCACCGGCTTCAGCATCGCGTTGTTCATCCATGTGCTCGCCGTGGTGCTTGCCTTCGGGCCGACGTTCGGCTTTGGCTTCTTCGTTGCGATGGCCGAACGGGAGCCGCGCAGCGTGCCGGCCGTCCTGCGCGGGATACGGGCGATCGACCGCTACCTGGTCAGCCCGGGCCTGATCGTCATCCTGCTGGCGGGCATCTACATGCTGGGCGACGAGGGCATCTCGGTCGGCGAGTCGTGGGTGTCGGTCGGCCTCCTGGCGATCGTCGTCCTCTTCGGCATGGCGCACGGGTTCTTCCGCCCGAACACTGCGAAAGCGCTGGAGCTGGCCGAGCGCGACCTGGGCGCGGGCGACACGCTCAGCGCCGAGTACGAAGCGGTTTCCAAGAAGCTGGACACGGGCGGGAAAATTGCCGGTCTGATCGTCGCGGTCACGATCTTCTTCATGGTTGCCCAGCCCTGACGCCGCTGCCCTCCGAGTCGCACAAGATCGATCCCTCGCTCCCCGTGGCGATGTTCGACTCGGGCGTGGGCGGCCTCACCGTTCTGCACGAGTGCCTGGTCTCCCTGCCCGAGGAGGACTTCGTCTATCTCGGCGACACGGCGTGGTTCCCCTACGGGGTCAAGGACACGGGTGAGCTGCGGGATCGGATCCGACGAATCGCGGAGCTGCTGTTCGGCGACGGCGCCAAGCTGCTCGTGATCGCCTGCAACACGGCGACCTCGGTGGGCGAGGACGTGGCTCGCGAGGTCGCGGCAGAGCATGGGGTGGACGTCGTCCCCGTCGTCGAGCCCCAGGCCGAGATCGCCGCCGCGATCACCGACAGTGGCCGAATCGGCGTCCTGGCGACGCCGAACACGGTCGAGAGCGGCGCCTACCGGCGCGCGCTTGAAGCGCAGGGTCGCGAGCTGACGGTCACCGAGGTCGAGGCGCCCGACCTGGCCCCGTTCATCCAGGACGGCTCCCCCTTCGACGAGGGGGTGGTCGAGATGGCACGCGCCTACTGCGCGCCGCTGAAGCACGCCGAGGTCGACACGCTGATCCTCGGCTGTACGCACTACCCGCTCGTCGCGCCGATGCTGCAGCGCATCCTCGGCCGCGACGTGCGTCTCGTCAGCGGCGGTCACGCGGTCGCCGCTGCCGTGCAGCGCACGCTCGAGCGCCGCGACTTGAGCGCCGCCGACGAGGAAGAAGGCGACTACCGCTTCCTCTGCACCGGCGACGTCGCCTCGTTTCGCGAGCTGGGCACCCGCTTCCTGCAGATGCCGCTGGGCGATGTCGAGCGGGTTTCGGTCGCTCAAGTGTGACCTGGCCCGCTGTGAGAAATCACAGTTTCGGCATTTTCAGCGCGCCACACGCGCGTCGAGCCCTGGAACCCTGGTCGCATGACGACCACAGCAGTAATGCCATCCGGCAATACCATATATACTCATCCCGTGGCGAAGGTGATGATCTCGATACCCGACAACCTGCTCGACCGGCTCGATGCCCTGGCGCGTGCCAACCGCGAGACCCGCAGCGGCTTCCTGCGTCGCGTGGTGGAGCGGGAGCTGGAGGCGACAGACCGTCACGGACGCGAAGAAGTAGAGCGACTGTTGGATCGCATAGGTCCCCTCGACCTCGGCGTCGATGCTGCGCAACTGATTCGCGAAGACCGGGAATCGCACTGAGATGCTGCTTCTCGACGCCGGGGTGTGGGTCGCCCTGGGAGAACCGGGAGATCGGCACCACTCCCCCGCGGAGGCGCTCGTCCGTGACTTCTCGATCCCCCTGGCGGCCCTTGACCTGACTTTCTACGAGGTGGCCAATGTGGTCGGCAGGAAGAAGGGGAGGTACGACGAGGCCAAGTACATCGCACAGCTGGTCCTGGCGCGTTGCAGTGACCGAGTGGCTCGCGTCGACGCCGACCTCCTCGACCTCTCCTTGCGGATCGCAGCCGAGCATGGGCTCACCGCCTACGACGCGGCTTACGTTGCGGCGGCTCGCCTCAACGGCTGGACTCTCGTCAGCACGGATGTCGCCGACCTGGTGTCCAAGGGCCTCGCGGTGACGCCCGACGCCGCCGACTACCCTTAATGCCGATGAGCGCCCTGGAGCAGGCACGGTCCGACGTGAAGGTCGCGATGAAGGCGGGTGACCGCGAGCGCGTGGCCGCGCTGCGCCTGATCGTCGACTCGCTGCAGCAGGACGCCAAGCTGGGCAAGGGCGATGAGGTCGCCGTGCTGCAGCGCGAGCGCAAGAAGCGCCTCGAGGCGGCCGACGCCTACGCCGAGGCGGGTCGCGACGAGCAGGAGCAGGCCGAGCGCTTCGAGGCGGAGCTGATCGAGGGCTACCTCCCGCAGCAGCTCTCCGACGAGGAGCTGGCGGCGCTGGTCGACGCCGCGGTCGAGGAGACCGGGGCGAGCGAGCAGAAGCAGATGGGCCAGGTGATGTCGGCGCTGATGCCGAAGGTCGGCGGGCGCGCCGACGGCAAGCGGGTCAGCGCGGCGGTGCGTGAGCGGCTTGGCGCGTAGGCAGCTGACCCTCGACAA
>JBLMYD010000118.1:0-3500 GCA_050258095.1 Chloroflexota bacterium | reverse complement strand
GCTGCAGCGAGTTCTTGTCGGCGGCCAGGTCGACGCCCTGGTCCTTCTTGAACTCGGCGACCAGCCACTCGACGATCGCCTTGTCCCAGTTGTCGCCGCCGAGGTGGTTGTCGCCGGCGGTCGCCTTCACCTCGAAGACGCCGTCGCCGATTTCGAGCACCGAGACGTCGAAGGTGCCGCCGCCGAGGTCGAAGACGAGGATCGTGTGGTCGGCGGTCTCCTTGTCGAGGCCGTAGGCGAGCGAGGCCGCGGTCGGCTCGTTGATGATCCGCTTGACCTCGAGCCCGGCGATCTTGCCGGCGTCCTTGGTCGCCTGGCGCTGGTCGTCGTTGAAGTAGGCGGGGACGGTGATCACGGCGCTGTCGACCGACTCGCCGAGCTTCGCTTCGGCGTCGGTCTTCAGCTTCTGCAGGATCATCGCGCTGATCTCCGGCGGGCTGTACTGCTTGCCGCGCGCGTCGACGCGCACGTCGCCGTTGGGGCCGGCCTCGACCTCGTAGGGGACGATCGTCTCCTCCTCTTTGACTTCGGCCTCCTTGCGCCCCATGAAGCGCTTGATCGAGAAGATCGTGTTCTCGGGGTTCATCACCGCCTGGCGCTTGGCGACGGTGCCGACGAGCCGGTCGCCGCCCTCGGTGAAGGCGACCACCGACGGCGTCGTGCGGCCGCCCTCGGCGTTCTCGAGGACGGTAGGCTCGCCGCCCTCCAGCACGGCGACGCAGGAGTTGGTCGTGCCCAGGTCGATCCCGATCGTCTTACCCACTATCAAGTACCTCCAAGTCCGTTTTCGTTATTCAGATCCCACCTAAGAAATCTAAGCGCCAGTATGGCAGATTCCTAACGAGATGCAAATCCTTTCTCCGTATCCTGGGTTAGCAGGTATGGAGGCGCCTCCATCGACGAGGAGGAGAAACGTGAAGCACGCTCGCATCGCCCCCCGGCAGGCAGCCGCATTGCTGGCAGTTGCTCTGCTCTTTGCTGCGGTTCCCGCCGCGGCGGCAGCCAAGGCCGAGCACCCGAAAGGCCACGAGGCCAAGCATCGCGGCAAGGGCCACGAAGTCCGGGTCATGACCCGCAACCTCTACCTCGGGGCCGATCTCGGACCGCCGATCGGCGCCAAAAGCGTCGCCGAATTCACCGAGCTGAACGGCCAGGTTCTGCGCGAAGTGAGCGCCAACGACTTCCCGGTCCGGGCCAAGGGCCTGGCCCGCGAGATCCTCAAGAAGAAGCCCGACCTGGTCGGCCTGCAGGAGGCCGCGCTCTGGCGCACCGGACCGCCGAGCCTCGAACCGCTGCTCAACTCGGGCGCGACGCCGACGGCGACGACGGTCCGCTACGACTACCTGAAGGAACTCCTCGCCCGGCTCAACAAGGGCAAGGGCAAAGGCGGCAAAGGCAAGCCGCAGTACCGGATTGCCGTCTCGCAGAACGAGTTCGACTTCGAAGCGCCCGCCGACGAGAACGGCGTCGCCGGCGACGGGCCGAACGGGGTCATCCCCAACGCCGAGATCAACGGGCGGCTGACGATGCGCGACGCGATCCTCGTCCGCCGCGGCGCCGGCATCAAGGTCAAGCGCCGCAAGGCCGGCCACTTCGCCAACCTGCTGGTCGAGACGATCTCCGGCGTCGAAGTCGTCGTCACCCGCGGCTGGGTCGCGATCGACGCCAAGGTGCGCGGCAGCCACATGTTCCGCTTCGTCGACACCCACCTCGAGGCGTTCGACCCGGCCTCCGAAGTGCCGAGCATCCGCGCCCGGCAGGCGGCCGAGCTGGTCGCGCCCGGCGGTCCGGCGACGAGCAAGCTGCCCGTCGTCCTCGTCGGCGACCTCAACTCCGACGACGACACGGTCGAACCGGGCGATCGCCAGGCCTACGAAACGCTGCTCGCGGCCGGCATGCGCGAGCGCAGCACCGACGAACCGCTCGGCTGCTGCCTCAAGTCGAGCCTGCTCGCGGTCGGCGCCGGCGGCAGCGTCGCCGACTTCGACCACCAGGTCGACCACGTGATGACCCGCGACCCGAAGCAGGTCAAGCTGAAGGCGTCCTACGTCACCGGCCGCCAGCCGGTCAACGGCTTCTGGGACTCAGACCACGCCGGTCTCTTCAGCGCGTTGAGGTTTAGGGGGCTGTCCCGGTAGGCCTCCGCTTAACTTTTTCGAGAGTCGTGGATTGCTGGTCGCCAGGGCGTGCGCCCGCGAAAAAGTACAAGACGCTCCGACCTACCGGGACAGCCCCCAACCCGTCGACGGGCCTATTTCGGCGACTATGCGTCGGATTTAGGCCCGTCGGCCGGAGAAGCTCAGCCCTCGCCGGCGACGTGGGCGACGAATTCGGAGACTTCTTTTGCCTGTTGCTGATTCAGGATGCCGCCGGGCATGCGGCCCGGGGTGGTGCTGCTGTCGACGCCGTTTTCGACGGCGTTGAGGACGCGGCCTTCGGTCGCTTTGATCGTCGAGGCGGCGGTCGGGCCTTCCGGCGGTCCGGTCGGCGCCAGCAGTTCGTCGAGGTTGGGGGCGTAGTTGCCGTCGGTGCCGGCCGCGTAGAGCGTGTGGCAGGCGCCGCAGTTGGTCTGGAAGAGGCTCTGCCCGGCCTTCAGGCCGGCGGGCACGTCCTGCGCTCCCGTTTCGGCGTCGCCGTTCGTGCGGAAGGCGATCCAGGGGATCGCGACGGCCAAGGCAACGACGACGATGCCGAAGACGACGAAGGTTTTCTTGCTCACGAGCCGGACTCCCAGGTCATTTGCGCCCGGCACGGTACCAGGGACACATCCGGCGCAGCTGGCATTCGCCGCAGCGCGGCTGCGGACGGCAGACCTCGCGGCCGTGCCGGATCAGGTTCATGTGCAGCTCGTAGGCGTCGGCGGGGTCGACGACGGCCATCATCTCGTCGTGGGCGCGCTCGAAGGAGGCCTTCTCCGGAAAGAGCCCGAGCCGCCCGCCGACCCGGTAGATGTGGACGTCGACCGGGATCTCCGGGATGCCCCAGGTGAACATCAGCACGCAGGCCGCCGTTTTGCGGCCGACGCCCGGCAGCGAGTCGAGGTAGGCCATCGACTCCTCCGGCGGCGCCGTCTCGGTCCAGTCGAGGTCGGGGTGCTCGCCGAGCTGCTCGAGGATCGCCTGGATTCGCGGCGCCTTCGACTTGCCGAGCCCGCCGGGGCGGATCGCCTCCTCGACCGCGGACACCGGCGCGTCGCGCACCTCCTCCCAGGTCGGGAAGCGCTCGCGCAGCGCGGCGAACGCCCGGTCCCGGTTGCGGTCGTTGGTGTGCTGGGAGAGGACGGTCTTGACCAGCTCGGCGATCGGGTGCCCGTGCGGGTCGTTGACCGGCCGGCCGTACATCTCTCTGAGTCGGTCGCGGATCGCGCGGACGCGGCGCTTCTCGGGGCGCTTCCAGGGCATCGCGGCGGGACGGTATCGGCGCGGGGGTGGCGTGGGCAGGGTGCCCTCGAACCGGCGGATACTCAAAGTGCCGAGCCAATTGGCTCGGCACTTGTCGGG
>JBLMYD010000117.1:0-6678 GCA_050258095.1 Chloroflexota bacterium | reverse complement strand
GTCCTCCCCAGGCCGCTTCGCGGGAGTTCCTGGGGAGGACCCCCCGACAGACCCTTGGCGCGCCTAGGATCTGCGGCGGATG
Organism: Chloroflexota bacterium; assembly: GCA_050258095.1. GTDB lineage: Bacteria > Actinomycetota > Thermoleophilia > Solirubrobacterales > 70-9 > VRUE01. The sequence continues at coordinate 6,596 of JBLMYD010000117.1, read as the reverse complement.
CGTGGCCGGATTGCCATAGGGCTTTTGCTTTCAGCTCTCGTCGTCGCCGGCTGCGGGAGTGCTGAAAGCTCGACGCCGGTTGCTTGCCTGGAAGGCTCGGGGCTCTATTTGGCAGCGCTGAGGGACGCGCCGGGGAGAGTCGAGCTGCGTGGGGGAACGCCGATCTCGGATTGCTTGACCGAGAATCAATCCGGCGGGGACTTGGCAAACGTCGGCGCGGCGATGCTGGTGGCAGCGACCAGGCTCAATGCCGAGGCTCGGGCGCGGCCGGGGGGTGGGGCGAACCTGCGGCTCGGCTATCTGCTCGGCGCGGTGGAGAAGGGGGCGGCGCGGACCGACGGCATCCACGTCGAGCTGGTCCGCCGGCTCACGGCCGCGGCCCGCTACAGCCCGCGGGACCGGGCGCTGCCGGCGACCTTCCTCGAGGCCTACCGCGAAGGCTTCGAGGCGGGCAAGGCCCGCGGCTGAATACCCTGGTGCGGCAAACTCATCACGGAGGACACAGTTGACTGAGCAGTTGTGGGGCGGTGAGACGACGAAGGCGGTCGAGAACTTTCCGGTTTCGGGCGAGCGGGTGCCGGTGCCGGTCGTGCGCTGGCTGGGGCGAATCAAGTCAGCGGCCGCGCTCGTGAACGGCGAGCTGGGCGGCCTCGACCCCGGCCTGGCCGAGCGGATCGCGGCCGCGGGCGACGCGGTCGCGGCCGGCGAACACGACGAGCAGTTCCCGATCGACGTCTTCCAGACCGGCTCGGGCACCTCCTCGAACATGAACGCCAACGAGGTGCTCGCCAACCTCGCCGGCGACCCGGCGCACCCCAACGACCACGTCAACATGGGGCAGTCCTCCAACGACGTCTTCCCCTCCGCCGTCCACCTGGCGGCGCTCGACGAGGTGACCCACGACCTGCTGCCGGCGATGGGCGGCTTGGAGGCGGCGCTCGAGGCGAAGGCGGAGAAGTTCGCCGACGTGGTCAAGGCCGGCCGCACGCACCTGATGGACGCGGTGCCGGTCACCCTCGGCCAGGAGTTCGGCGGCTACGCCGCGCAGGTGCGGCTCGGCATCCAGCGGATCGAGGCGACGCTGCGCCGGGTCGGCCAGATCCCGCTCGGCGGCACCGCCACCGGCACCGGGCTAAACACCCACCCCGAGTTCGCCGCCAAGGTGCGTGAGCGGCTGGCGGGCGAGACCGGCCTGGAGATCTCCGAGCCGCTCGACCGCTTCGAGGCGCAGGGCAACCGCGACGCGCTGGTCGAGCTCTCGGGGGCGCTCAAGGTCTACGCCGTCTCGCTCAACAAGATCGCCAACGACCTGGCGCTGATGGGCTCCGGCCCGCGCGCCGGCCTCGCCGAGCTGCGCCTGCCCGAGCTGCAGAAGGGCTCCTCGATCATGCCCGGCAAGGTCAACCCGGTGATCCCGGAGGTCACGATCCAGGTCGCCGCCCAGGTGATCGGCAACGACGCCGCGATCACCGTCGCCGGCAGCCAGGGCCAGTTCGAGCTCAACGTGCGCGTGCCGCTGATCGCCCGCAACCTGCTCGACTCGATCAAGCTGCTCGCCTCCGCCTCGCGCCTGCTCGACGAGAAGTGCGTCACCGGCCTCGAGGCCAACGAGGAGATGACCGAGCGCCACGCCGAGGCGACCCTCGCCACGGCCACCGCGCTCAACCCCCACATCGGCTACGACCGCGCCGCCGACATCGTCAAGGCCGCCGCCGAGTCGGGCCGCTCTTTGCGCGAGGTCGCGCTCGAGCAGGGCGTCGAGCCCGCGGTGCTCGAGGAGGCCCTCGACCACCGCCGCATGGCGCGCCCGCACGAGTAGCGCATCCGACATCGACCACACCGGGATGTGGTCGATGTCGGATAAGTCAGCGTTCGCTCAGCGCGTGAGCTTCAGCTTGCCCGAGCGCTTCTTGCTCGCGGCCTTGCCACCGGTGGGCGTGAAGGTGACTTTCAGCTTGAACGGGAGCTTCCCCTTCTTCCCCAGCGTCTTCTTCCCCTGAGCGGTGGGTTTCAGCTTCAGCTTCACCGTACGGGGACCGCTCGCGGTCGTCTTCGCGTTCTTGATCCGCTTGCCGTGCTTCTTGACGTCGGTGGCGACGACCTTCCCGGGTCCGGGCACCTTCACCTGCAGCGTCGCGGTCCCCTTCTTCTTGTTCAACTTCAGCTTGCCGAAGCTGAATTTGTTGTAGGGGGTGCTGGGGATCGCGATCGAGTCGGCCCCTGCGCTCAGGTAGAGCTGATTGTCGACCTCGGCGAGGCGCAGCCGCACCGTCTGCCCGGCGAAGGGAGTGAGGTTCGCGGTCATCGTGGTGGCCGAGAGGGTCTGCGGATCGCCGGTTGACGTGGCGAAGACGGTCGCCAGGATGTCGGCAGGGTTCAGGGTTTCGATCGGCGCCGTCGGCTTGATCACGTCCACCCGGTACTGCTGGTTTGGGATCAGTTCTTCTTCCGATTCCATCGCCGCCGAGAGCGTGTTAGGGGAGGGCGTGACCAGCGGCGCTTCCGATTTGTAGTAGACGAGCATCGAGAGCGAGCTCGATGCGTAGAGCGGGATTGCGACGTCCTGGTAGAGGATGTGGGTGCCGGGGCCACCCTGATCGCTGATCGCCGCGAATTTGCCCTGAGGTGGCGGCGGCACTTCGCGCGGTTCGACTTCGAAGATTTCCGATGGCGCGATGGTGCCGGAGTACGCATACCATGCTCCTTCGCCGCTGTTCACCTGCGTCCAGCCAAACAGGCTGCCGCTCTCGAAATCGCCGTTGACGACGGTCGCGGCCGGCGCCGGCGCGGCGAGCAGGAGGGTGGCGAAAAGGGCGAGCACGGTCGTCAGGCCGGCTCGGCTGAATCGAGACACGTTGGACATCGGGCAGCTCCTCTCTCGAACGTTCGGGGTTGGGTCACACCCCGCTCAGGGTTCTAGGCTAACCGGCTCACCCCTGCAAGGTGACGAAGCGCTCCTCGGTCAGCTCCTGGACGGCGAAGGCGGGGCCCTCGCGGGTGTTGCCCGAGTCCTTGACGCCGCCGTAGGGCATCTGGTCGGCGCGGAAGGTCGGCACCTCGTTGATCAGGACGCCGCCGAACTCGAGCGTGGCCGCCGCCTCGAGGCCGCGGCCGAGGTCGCGGGTGAAGACTCCTGCCTGCAGGCCGAACTTCGAGTCGTTGGCCATGCGCAGCGCCTCGGCGAAGTCCGTGTAGCGGTCGATCGTCGCCACCGGGCCGAAGATCTCCTCGCACCAGACCTTCTCCTCGTGCGGCGGCGCGCCGAGCAGGGTCGGCGCCAGGCAGCGGCCCTCGTCGACGAGCTCGCCGCCGGTGAGCAGCTCGGCGCCGGCCGCGACCGCCTCCTCGACCCACTGCTTGACCCGGTCGCGGTCGCCCGCCGAGATCAGCGGCCCGACATCGGTCTCCGGGTCGAGCGGATCGCCGACCCGCAGCGCCTCGGCGTTGGCGACGAGGCGCTCGCTGAAGGCGTCGGCGACGTCCTCGTGGACGAGGATGCGCTGGATCGAGATGCAGCTCTGCCCGGCGTGCGAGAAGGCGTGCAGCTGCGCCTTGTCGGCCGCCGTCTGCCAGTCGCCGTCGGCGTGGACGATCAGCGGCGCGTTGGAGCCGAGCTCGAGGTTGACCTTCTTGTGCGGGACGCGGCTGCGGATGTCCCAGCCGACGGCCGCCGAGCCGGTGAAGGTGAGGGCACGGGTCAGCTCGTGCTCGACGATCGCGTTGCCGACCTCGGCGCCCGGCCCGGGGACGACGCTGAGCCAGCCCTCGGGCAGGCCGGCCTCGGCCAGCGCCTCGGCCAGCTTCAGGGCGCTGATCGGCGTCTGCCCGGCCGGCTTGAGCACGATCGCGTTGCCGGCGGCGATCGCCGGGCCGAGCTTGTGGGCGACGAGGTTGAGCGGGAAGTTGAAGGGGCTGATCGCGCCGACGACGCCATAGGGCACGCGCAGCATCACGCCGAGCTTGCCGGCGCCTGCCGGCGAGGCCTCCATCGGCACCGTGCCGCCGGTCAGCTTGCGCGCCTCGGTCGCCGAGAAGGTCAGCGTGTCGACGCAGCGGCTCGCCTCGACCCGCGCCGTCTTCAGCGGCTTGCCCGCCTCGGCGGCGATCGTCAGCGCCAGGTCCTCGACCCGCTCGCCGACCAGCGCGGCGGCGCGGTCGAGAACGGCGGCGCGCTCGTGCTGGGGGAAGTCGGCGGCGAGAAAGGCGTCATGGGCTGCGCGCACCGCGCGGTCGACGAGCGCGGCGTCGCCTTCGGCGACCCGCCCTACGACGGCGCCGTCGTAGGGGCTGCGGACCTCGCCCCACTCGCCGGTCTCCCGCCACTCGCCCGCGGCGAGGAGCTTGTAGGAGGTCTCGTGCACCGCTCCCAACAGTAGTGCAGGCCGCGACTCTCCCAGCTAGAACCTGTTGCTCGAACGATGCGCATCCGGCTGCTCACCTTGCTCGTCTTCCTTTGCCTCGCCCCGCCCGCGCAGGCGGGCGTCGCCTGGCTGGTCAGGGGACACGGCTTCGGTCACGGCGTCGGCGTCAGCCAGTACGGCGCCTACGGCTACGCCAAGCACGGCAAGGGGTACCGCTTCATCCTCGCCCACTACTACACGGGGACCACGATCGGGACGCTGCACGGCCCGCACGTCGTCCGCGTGCTGCTCGAGATCTCTCCCGGCGACGTCGTCTTCAGCGGCGCGACGAGCGCCTGCGGCAAGTCCCTCGACCCGCAGCGCAGCTACGCGGCGCACCGCAACGGCTCGGGGGTCGTGCTGCGCGCCTCCGACGGCAAGCTGCTCGCCGGCTGCGGCCGCAGGCTGCACGCCGCCGGCAACGGCCGGGTCGCGATCGCCGGCCTCGGCCCCTACCGGGGAGCGCTGGAGGCGGTGCCGACCGAAAGCAGCGCCGGCTCGCTCAACGTCGTCAACGCGCTGCCCCTGGAGCAGTACGTGAGGGGGGTGATCGCCAACGAGTCGCCGCCGTCCTGGCCGCAGGCCGAGCTGCGCGCCCAGGCCGTCGAGTCGCGCTCCTTCGCCCTCACCGCCGGGGTCGGCGGCAACGGCTTCGACCTCTACAGCGACACCCGCAGCCAGGTCTACCGCGGGCTGGCGAGCGAGACGCCCTCGACCGACGCCGCCGCCAACGCCACGCGCGGACAGGTCGTCCTCTACCAGGGCAAAGTCGCCGAGACCTTCTTCTCGGCCTGCTCGGGCGGCCACACCGAGAGCGTGCAGAACGTCTTCTTCGGCCCGCCGGTCCCCTACCTCGTCGGCGTCCCCGACCCCTACGACTACTACTGCCCGCTGCACAAGTGGAAGCTGAAGTTCTCCGGGCGGGAGATCAGCCAGCGCCTCGGCGCCTACCTGCGGGGACGGCTGAAGAAGATCGTCGTCAGCAAGCGCGGCGTCTCTCCCCGGATCGTCTGGGCGAAGCTCTACGGGACCGGTGGCGTGACCAAGATCCGCGGCGACCAGATCGAGGCGGCGCTCGGCGCCTACAGCACCTGGATGGCGTTCACGAAGCTGGTCAACGGCAAGCCCGTCGGCCAGAGCGGGTCGCCGCCGGAAACGGGGGGCGTGACTCAGCCGTCCGGGTAGGGCTGGATCGGGATGCCGTGGTCGGTCTCGCGCAGGCCGAGCTCGTAGGCGGCGCCGGCCGCCAGGGTCAGCCGCTCCGGGACCCGCCCGCGGCGCTCGACCGTCAGCTCGAGGTCGGCGACCGAGCAGTTGAGCGTGTTGTGCTCGGGTCCCTTGGGGTCGGCGTAGATCCAGCCGACGAAGTCCTTCTGCGGGGCGGCGACGCGGCCGCGGACGACGACGTCCTTGCCGGGGAGGACGAACTCGCACTCGGTCGGCCGGGGGTCGATCGAGGCGGAGCGGATCTTGCCGAAGCCGCCGAGCCTATGGACCTCGCCGTCGAGGACGAGGTTGCCCGAGGGCAGCCAGGGGGTCGCACGGCGACCGACCTTGACGCGGGCGGCGCCGGCGTCGAAGTAGGTGTCGGGCCGGTCCTCGAAGCCGGTTCCCTCCAGCCAGACCCAGCGCTCGGCGTGCTCGCTGCCCCAGTTGTGGCCGATCATCCCGGGCCAGCCGCTCAGCTCGATCGCCGTGCCGTCGACCTCGAGGCGGCCCTCGAAGCGGGCATCGGGGAAGGGGGCGACGAACTTGGTGCGCGGGATCGGCGCCTCGTAGAGCCAGTCGGCCGGCAGGTACTTGCAGGGCTCGGCGTCGCCGGAGTAGGTCAGCTCCCAAGAGGCTTTCAACGCCTCGGTCGCGACCGAGCCGCTGGCGCGCCCGGGGCCGATCTCGGCCCCCTGCACCCGGATCCAGGAGCCCGCCGGGACGGAGAGCTCGGCAGCCGACACCGTCACCTTCGTCGCTCGTGGTCCCTCCGCCTCGCGGTCGAAGAGGACGAACCAGATCGAGGCGTTCGGCTCGGCCCCGGGGCGCTTGTGGACCGTGTGGCGGATCCAGACCCCCTGCCCGCCGCCGGGCCGGCAGGCCTTGACGTAGAAGCTCTCGTAGTGGCCCGGCTTGGCGGCCACTTTCGGGAACCGCGCGCCCTGGTGCATGCGCGAAGACTAGGACGTGGGGGGGCGGGGGGGGGGG
>JBLMYD010000116.1:0-12059 GCA_050258095.1 Chloroflexota bacterium | reverse complement strand
TATCCGCTGGCGCTCGCCGCTATGGCGACTCTCTCGCCGGGACCATCACCTGCTCGATCGACTCGGCGAGTCCCGCGTCGTTGACCTCGACGGCCACGCCCATCACCCAGACGTCCTCCTCGGCGGTTTCGAACCTGACCGGCATCATCGTGGTGAACGCGGCCAGCGCCTGCTCCGGCTTGACCCCGAGCACGCTGGTCCGCGACCCGGTCATCCCCACGTCCGAGATGAAGGCCGTCCCCCGCGGCAGCACGCGCGCGTCGGCGGTCGGCACGTGGGTGTGGGTGCCGAAGACGGCTGCGACACGCCCGTCGAGATGCCAGCCCATCGCCACCTTCTCGCTCGTCACCTCGGCGTGGAAGTCGACGATCGCGAAGTCGCACTCGATCCTCCCGAGGATGCTGTCGACCTCGGTGAATGGCGAGCGGGCGACTTTCAGCCCGATCGCGCCGCTGAGGTTGATCACGCCGACCCGCTTGCCGTCGATCTCGATCGCCGTGTAGCCGCGGCCGGGGTTGGCGTGGGGGTAGTTCGCGGGCCGCACCACGCGGTGGTCGCGGTCGAGGTAGCCGTAGGCCTCGCGGTGGCGGTAGACGTGGTTGCCGGTCGTGATCGCGTCGGCGCCGGCGTCGAAGAGGGCCCTGGCCGTCTTCTCGGTGATCCCCATCCCCCCGGCCGAGTTCTCGCCGTTGACGACCACCATGTCCGGCGCGAAGCGCTCGCGCAGCGCCGGCATCGCCGCCGCCATGCCGCGACGGCCCGGCCCGCCGACCACGTCGCCGATGAAGAGAACCTTCATGCGGGGACCCTATCTGCGATATTGGCGCGCGGTGCGAACGTGAGCGAGGGAAGCGACATGGTGGAGCGCGCCATGCGCTACCCGTACGCGGTGCCGGCGCGGGCATTCGCGCAGCTCCGCCACGACACCCTGAGCCCGGACGACGTCGAGATCGACCTGGCCCAACGCACGGCGTTCCTCGCCTACGGATCCAACGGCTCGCCGGAAGTGCTCGGCCGCAAGCTCGCCCTCAGCGCCGACCCGGTCCTGGTCGAGCCGGCCTGGCTGCACGACTTCGACGTCGTCTACTCGGCCCACATCTCGCCCTACGGCGCCGTCCCCGCGACCCTGCAGCGAAGCCCGGGGACGGCGGTCCGGGTCGCCGTCCTCCACCTCACCCCGGAGCAGCTGACGCTGATCTCGGCGACCGAGCCGAACTACGAGCCGAACCGGCTGGAGGATGTGCGCTGCGAGCTCGTCACCGGCGCCGTCATGTCCGAGCTATCGGCCTATCTCAGCCGCCACGGCTGCCTCCTGGTCGACGGGTCCGAGGTCGCCCTGATCGCCGTTCCGGCTCGCGAGCGCCGCTTCGCCGAGATGAGCGAGCCGCAGGTCCTCGAGCACCTGCGCGCGAGACTCGCGCCGGAGGAGAGCATCGACTCCTTCGTCCTCGCCAACGTCGCCGACCCCGCCCTGGCGCAGGAGCGCTCCGGCCGCCTAGACAGACGCGAAGCGGCGCAGGGCTAGCCGGGCGAGCAGCCCGTAGGCGACCGTCAGGGCCGCAAGGTGCAGGAGCGCCGGGGCGATGCTCGGCCCGGCGGGGTCCAGGGCCCCCTCGATCGCCTGCAGCGCCGGCTTGAAGGGGAAGAGCGCGGCGACCACCCGGATCGCGTCGTAGAGCGCCGGCCCGACCGCGCCGGAGGGAATGAGCGAGAGGAAGGCGATCGGCAGGATCGCCATGAAGGCGAGCAGCGAGACGGCGCGCACTTCCCGCGCCGCCGCCCCCAGCGCCGCCCCGGCCGCCCCCAGGCCCACCGCGCCGCCGGCGATCGCGGCCAGCCAGAGCCCGACGCGGCTCCAGTGCAGGGGCACGAAGGGGGCCAGCCCCGCCAGCATCAGCAGGGTGACGAGCAGCCCGGCGAGCAGGCCGAGGACGATCTTCTCGATCAGCAGCCCCGAGCGCGAGACGAGCCCGCGGGCGAGCCGCGGGTAGGCGTTCTCCTCGCGCTCCAGCGCCAGCGAGCCGGCGACGAGGAGCAGGGTGACGAAGGCGAGGGTGAAGGTCGCGGCGACGGCGACGGCGTAGGTTTCCAGCGGCGGGGTGGAGGCGTTGACGACCCGCTTGTCGACCGCCACCGGCTGGGCGAGCCGGGCCAGCAGCGGCACTGCGCTGCCGAGGTTGTCGCGGGCGAGGCCGGTGAACCCGATCACCCGGTTGAGCTCGCGCCTCTTCCCGGCGGGCACCAGCGGCCGCAGCTCTTCGAGGATCCGGGCGGAGCGGTGCAGGCCGAGGATGCGGATCGTCTGGCCGAGCACGCTGATGTTGCCGCCGTCGAGGACGAGGCCGAGGAATTTCCCGCCTTCGGCGGAGATGCGTCGCGCGATCGCCAGGTTGGCCTGCGTGAGCAGCGCGTTTATGCGGTCGTCGACCAGCCGCGCCTTGACTGGGTCCTCCTCGTTGACGATCACCTCGACCCTGGGCGTCCGCGGGAACGGGGTGGAGAGCGAGTCGATCCGGTCGACGAGGTCGGCGGGCAGGATCAGCGCTGCCAGCACGTCGCCCGAGCGAACCTCGTCTTCGGCCTGCGCCCGGCTCTTGACGGCGACGCACTCGACCCGGGCGCAGATCCGGTCGTTGACGCCGATCTTCGGCAGCTGCCTCGTGCCAACCGTCACCGTGGCGTCGCTGGGCACTTCGTTGAGGAAGGCGACGCGGGGCTTCGCCGGCGAGCGCGAGATCGCGAAGCCGACGAGGACGGCGATCAGCACCGGCCAGGCGACGAGCAGCGTCGCCTGCAACGGCGAGCGGCGCAGGATCTGCAGGTCCTTGAGCAGCAGCCAGCGCATCAGTGCCCCCGGTGGTGGAGGAAGGCGACGAAGGCGGTCTCGAAGTCGCGCCCGGCGGCCTCCGGCGCCTCGCGCCGCACCGCCTCGCGCAGCTCGTCGGCCGAGCCGTCGAAGAGCGCCTCCCCGTCGGCGAGCACGAGCACCCGGCGCCCGTAGCGCTCGGCCTCCTGGATGTCGTGGGTGGAGAAGATCACCGTCGTGCCGGCGCTCACCGCCAGCGCCGACACGAACTCCCACAGTCGCGCCCGCTGCCGGGGGTCGAGCCCGACGCTGGGCTCGTCGAGGAGCAGCACCGCCGGCCGCGCCAGCAGCCCGATCGCGATGTTGACTCGCTGCTGGTTGCCGCCCGAGAGCCGCGCCACGACCTCGTCCCGCCGCTCCCCGAGCCCGGTCAGCTCAAGCATCTCCTCGACCGCGCCGCGCGGATCGCCGTTCCCCTCCAGCCGCGCGAACAGCAGCAGGTTCTCCTCCACCGTCAGCCGCCTGTACAGCGCCGGCTGCTGCGGCACCCAGCCGATCTCGCCCCGCGGCACGCTCACCTGTCCCTTGTCGGCCTTCGCAATGCCGGCCAGGATCGAGAGCAGCGTCGTCTTCCCCGCCCCGTTCGGCCCGATGATCGCCACAAGCTCACCGGGCGCGGTTGCGAGATCGACGCCCCTCAGCGCTTCTCGCGATCCATATCTCTTGACCAGTCCCCGCGCCTCCACGCCGGGAACGGTACTCGGGCGCCGCGCCGCAGTCGCGCCGGCTCGCTACCTGCCTCTGCGCGCGCTGAACTTGATCCACGCCGTGCTGCAGCGCACGCCGTTGCCGAGACGGTCCCTGACTCTGAGCCTGCCGCGCACGACGCGACCGCTGCGGCGACCCCTGATCAGCACTTCGTCGGTGGACCCGACCTGCTCGTCGCGGAAGCGCCCGTTGGCGCGGATCGGGGTCGGCAGGAAGCCGCTCTCGTCGTCGACCAGGATCGAGCCGTCCCGGCACCGGAGGCTGGCCTTGAAGCGCAGGACCTTGAGGCTGCGGGCGCTCACGGCGATCCTGATCGAGCGGCTCTGCCTCGTCTTGCCCTTGTAGACACGAGCGGCCGCGACGCTCTCCGGCTCGCCGGCGCCGGCGGACAGCAGCGCGCAAGTCAGAACCCCGCCTACGATCACCCTCGAAAAGCGTCGAATCGACATCCTCTGCCTCCTCCCTGGTGGAGCTGCCACCCGAGACTTACCCAGCCTTCTGTGAGCTGAAACACGTCGCCTGCGAGGAGTTTCCCTCCTCCCCTAAACTCGCCTCACATGCCGTTCCCCTCCACTCGCATGCGCCGCCTGCGGCGCACCGAGAGCCTGCGCGGCCTGATCCGCGAGACCGAGCTCTCTCCAGCGCACCTGATCCAGCCGCTCTTCGTCGTGGCCGGCGAGGGCGTGCGCGACGAAGTGGAGTCGATGCCCGGCGTCGAGCGCTTCTCGATCTCGGAGCTGGTCGCCGAGTGCACCGAGATCGCCGCCGCCGGCGTCAAAGCCGTCCTCCTCTTCGGCATCCCGGCTGCGAAGGACGAGTCCGGCTCCGGCGCCTTCGACGAAGAGGGCGTCGTGCAGATGGCGGTGCGGGCGCTGAAGGAGGCCCACCCCGAGCTGACCGTGATCACCGACGTCTGCCTCTGCGCGTACACGTCGCACGGCCACTGCGGCTTCGTCCGCGACGGCGAGGTCGACAACGACATCACGGTCGAGCTGCTCGCCAAGACGGCGATCTCGCATGCCGAGGCCGGTGCCGACGCGGTGGCGCCCAGCGACATGATGGACGGCCGGGTTGGCACGATCCGCCACCAGCTCGACGAGGAGGGCCATCCCAACGTGCCGATCGTCGCCTACAGCGCCAAGTACGCCTCGGCCTTCTACGGGCCCTTCCGCGACGCCGCCGAGTCGGCGCCGGAGCTCGGCGACCGCCGCGGCTACCAGATGGACCCCGCCAACGCGGCCGAGGCGCTGCGCGAGGTCGAGCTCGACCTCGAGGAGGGCGCGGACATGGTGATGGTCAAGCCCGCCCTGCCCTACCTCGACGTGATCCGCCGCGTCAAGGAGGCGACCGGCGCGCCGCTGCTCTCCTACCAGGTCTCCGGCGAGTACTCGATGCTGAAGGCGGCCGCGGCAAACGGCTGGATCGACGAGCGCGCAGCGGCGCTGGAGGCGCTGACCTCGATCCGCCGCGCCGGCGCCGACGCGATCGTCACCTACTACGCGAAGGAGGCGGCGGGATGGCTGCGAACCGAGTGAGTGAGCGTGCATCTGTGATTCTTCGCGAACGAACGAGTGTGAGCGCTGTATGTCTTTGAAGGCCAGGGTGCCGAAGTCGAAGGCGCGCTCGCGCAAGGGCGGCGCCGCGATCCCGCTCGACGAGAGCGACAAGCGGCTGATGAACCTGCTGCAGTCGAGCTTCCCGCTCGACCCCGAGCCCTTCGCCCTGGTCGCCGCCGCGGCCGAGCTCGAGCTCGACGACGTGCTCGCCCGCACCCGCCGCCTGCTCGACGAGCGGATCGTCCGCGAGATCACGCCGATCTTCGACACCCGCGCGCTCGGCTACGACTCGATGCTGGTCGCCGCCAAGGTCGACGCCGAGCACCCGCAGCGCGCCGCGCAGGTCGTCAACTCGCACCCCGGCGTCTCACACAACTACCTGCGCACGCACGAGTTCAACCTCTGGTTCACGATCGCGACGCCGCCCGACTCCGAGCTCGGCCTCGCGGGCACGCTCGACGTGCTGATGCGCGAGACCGGCGCCGAGTCGATGCGCCAGCTGCCCACCCTCACCCTGTTCAAGATCAACATGAACCTGGAGATGGAGAAGGGCACCGATGCGCTCGCCGCCGCGGTCGAGGCGGCGCCCCCGCGCGAGCTCGAGGCGCAGCCCTACGACGATCGCGACGTCGCCGTGATCCGCGCCCTGCAGGGGCCGATGGAGCCGGTCGAGCGCCCCTACGACGCGGCCGCCGAAGAGGTCGGGATCGGCACCGAGGAGCTGCTCGAGCACCTGCGCGGCATGGTCGACCGCAAGCTGCTGCGCCGCGTCGCCGCGATCCTCTTCCACCGCCGCGCCGGCTTCTCGGCCAACGGCATGGGGGTCTGGAAGGTGCCGGAGGACGAGATCTTGGAGACCGGCCGCCGCATGGCCTCCTTCCGCGGCATCTCGCACTGCTACCAGCGGCCGACCTATCCCGACTGGCCCTACAGCGTCTTCACGATGGCGCATGGCCGCTCGAAGGAGGAGTGCGACGCGATCCTCGACTCGATCGCGGCGGAGTGCGGCATCGGGCCCGACGACCGCGCCACCCTCTACTCCTCGACCGAGTACAAGAAGATCCGCCTCCACTACTTCACCGACGACTACGCTCGGTGGGAGGCGGAGCACGCGTAGGTGTCCCGATCCTCCGAGCTGTATCGGCGGGCGGTGAAGGTCCTTCCGGGGGGAGTCAACAGCCCCGTGCGGGCGATGCGCCAGATCGGCCGCGAGCCGGTCTTCGTCGAGCGCGGCGAGGGCTGCGAGCTGATCGACGCCGACGGCAACCGCTACGTCGACTGGATCGGCTCCTGGGGACCGCTGATCCTCGGCCACGCCCACCCTGCGGTGCTCGCCGCCGTCGAAGAGGCCGCCGCCGCCGGCACCAGCTTCGGCGCCGCGACCGAGCGCGAGGTCGAGCTGGCCGAGGAGGTCGTCGCCCGCGTGCCCTCGGTCGAGATGGTCCGCATGACCAGCTCCGGCACCGAGGCGGTGATGAGCGCCGCCCGCCTCGCCCGCGCCGCGACCGAGCGCGAGGTCGTCGTCAAGTTCGCCGGCGCCTACCACGGCCACTCCGACGGCCTGCTCGCCGACGCCGGCTCGGGCGTGGCGACCCTGGCGATCCCCGCCACCCCGGGCGTCACCGCGGCGCAGACCGCGGGCACCGTCGTCGTCCCCTGGAACGACCGCGAGGCGCTCGAGCGGGCGCTCGCCGACCATGCCGTCGCCGCCGTCTTCGCCGAGCCGGTCGCCGCCAACATGGGCGTCGTCCCGCCCGCCGAGGGCTTCCTCGACTTCCTCCGTGCGGCGACGCGCGAGGCGGGCGCCCTGCTCGTCTTCGACGAGGTGATCACCGGCTTCCGCGTCGCTCGCGGCGGCGCCCAGGAGCTCTACGGCGTCGCCCCCGACCTGACCGTGCTCGGCAAGGTGATCGGCGGCGGCCTGCCCGCCGCCGCCTACGCCGGCCCGCGCGAGCTGATCGAGCGGGTGGCGCCGGCCGGCGACGTCTACCAGGCCGGCACCCTCTCCGGCAACCCGCTGGCGACCGCGGCCGGCCTCGCCACCCTGCGCCGGCTCGACGCCGTCGCCTACGAACGGCTGGGCGAGTTGACAGACCGCCTCGCCGAGGGGTTCGCCCGCCTCGCCGGGGGTCGTCCCCTGCAGGTCGCCGCCGCTCCCGGCCTAGTCACCCTCTTCTTCAGCGAGGAGCCGGTCACCGACTTCGCCGCCGCCTCGGCCTGCGACCTCGAGGCGCACGCCCGCTTCTGCCGCGCCCTGCTCGACCGCGGCGTCTACCCGCCTCCGTCGCAGTTCGAGGCCTGGTTCGTCTCCCTCGCCCACGACGAGGCGGCGATCGATCGCACCCTCGAAGCCGCCGAGGAGGCCCTCCAATGACCGGGTGCAACGTTTTGGGCGCGAAATACGCCCCAAACGCGTTGCACCCGGGGGTGGACGGTGGCTGATATGCCTGGAGATGCCTTGCAACGCCTTGCCGGGCTGCTGCGTGAGGGGGAGACGCCGATCTCGCCCCATGTCGTGGAGACGGACGAGAAGCCGGAGCTCGGCCTGCTCGCCGCTTCCGGCCCGCGCGCCGCCTCGGCGACGGCCGAGTACGCCCTCGTCGTCGAGGCCGTCCGCGAGGGCTATCTCCTCCACTACGGAGAGCCGCGCCTGCTCGCCGGCCACGACGCCGACCTCGCCCTGCTCGCCGGCGACTACCTCTACGCGCTCGGCATCTCGCGCCTGGCCGCCCTCGGCGACGCCGAGGCGGTCGCCGTCCTCGCCGATCTGATCTCCAGCTGCGCCCGGGTCCACGCCGAGGGACGCGAGGACGAGGCGCCCGAGCTGTGGCGCGCAGCCGCTCTCGCCGTCGGCGGCAAGGCCGATGGCGACACTGAGTCGGCACGAGTCAATAGACTTCCCGCTCCTTGAGGTTGAGCTGTTGAGCGACGAAGCGGACAAGAAGAACGGGGCCGAGGCGAGCGCCCGGCCCGAGCGCGCGAAGCCGAACCCGCCCGGCTACTTCGAGGGCGAGTCGATGACGCGCCGCCGCGCCTTCACGGTGGCGGTCCAGGGCATCGGCGGCATCGCCGGAGCGGCCATTGTCCTGCCCGCCGTCGGCTTCGCCGTGGCGCCGATCTTCCACCGCGGCAAGGAACGTTGGGAGGCCGTCGGCCCGACCGGCGACTTCGTCGAAGACACCTACCGCCAGGTCGTCTTCACCGAAACCGAGTCGATCGGCGACGCCGGCAAGACGACCGCCTACATCCGCCGCAGCTCCAAGCAGCTCGGCGAAGAGCCGGGCAAGTTCGTCGCCGTCTCCAACCGCTGCGCCCACCTCGGCTGCCCGGTGCGCTTCGTCGAGGCGGCCGGCAACTTCATCTGCCCCTGCCACGGCGGCGTCTACGACTTCCAGGGCAAACGGATCGGCGGCCCACCCGTGCGCCCGCTCGACCAGTTCCAGACCCGCGTCCGCAACGGCCAGGTCGAGGTCGGACCCCGCTTCAGCGTCACCTCCCAGCTCGAACCGGTGCGCGCCCGCGACCCTGGGGAGTTCACCGGCGGCATCTGGGAATACCTCTACCCGCCACGCCCGTCCACCTTCCCCCCGCCGAGCAGCTGAGGCCTAGCCGACGATGAAACTCGACTCGCTGATCCCCGCGCCGCTCCGCAAGCCGGCCAAGCCGGGCGAGGGCAACGGCGCCAAGGGGCCCGCCCCGGCGGACCTGAAGACCTCGCCGCCCGAGCGCCCCTCGGATGCGAAGAAGCTCGCCGGCCGCGCCGTCGAAGCGCCGGTCGACGTCCTCGCCTGGGTCGACCAGCGCACCGCCGCCTCCGGCTTCCTCACCGGGATGCTCTTCCGCAAGGTGCCGAAGGGGACCAACTGGTTCTACACGCTCGGCTCGGCGACGCTGATCGCCTTCATCTCGCAGGCGGTCACGGGCGTCTTCCTGGCGATGTTCTACACGCCGTCGACCACCCAGGCCTACGCCTCGATCGCCCACATCAACAACGACGTCTTCCTCGGCCAGCTCGTCCACGGCATGCACAAGTGGGGCTCGAGCGTGATGGTGATCCTGGTCTTCCTCCACATGGGCCGCACCTTCTTCTTCGGCGCCTACAAGTACCCCCGCGAGCTCAACTGGGTGATCGGCGTCGTCCTCCTGATCCTGACGATGACGATGGCCTTCACCGGCTACCTGCTGCCCTTCGACCAGCGCTCCTTCTGGGCCTCGGTCGTCGGCATCAACATCAACGGCACCGGACCGGTTCTCGGTCCCTACCTGAGCGACTTCCTGCGCGCCGGGCCCGAGCTGGGGGCGACGACGCTCTCACGCTTCTACGCGATCCACATGTTGCTCGTACCCGGCGCGATCATCGCCCTGATCGGCGCCCACCTCTATCTCGTCGTCAAGCTCGGCACGACGGCGCCGCCCTGGATGAAAGCCGCGAAGCCGAAGGTCGCGGCGCCGGTCTCGCGCCTCGACGCCGGCGCTGAGGGGAACGGAGCGTCCCCCGCATCATGAAGCCGGCCGAGAAGCAGGCATACCTCGAGGAGTACGAGCTGCTGAAGAAGAAGGGGAAGCCCTTCTTCCCCTACGCGGTGCTGAAGGACTCGGTGATGATGCTGATCGTCGTCGGCGTGATCATCCTGATGGCGGTTGTGCTCGGCGCCGAGCAGGGCCCGAAGGCCGACCCGACGTCGACCACCTACGTGCCGCGCCCCGAGTGGTACTTCTTCTTCCTCTTCGAGCTCCTGCGCGTGCTCAAGCCGCCGGAGCTGGTGCCGCTGGCGACGATCGGGATCCCGACGATCTGCATGGTGCTCCTCTTCCTGCTGCCCTTCTACGACCGCGGGCCGGAGCGCAACCCGATCCGACGCCCGATCGCGACCACGGCCGGCTGCCTGACGATCATCGCGATGGCCTATCTCACCTTCCTCGGCGCCACGGCCGGCACGCCGACCGAAATCGACATGAAGGTCGCACCGCGCTACGAAGCCGGCAAGGAGGTCGTCGCCGGCTCCGGCTGCCTCGCCTGCCACAAGCTCGGCGACAACGGCAACAACGGCCCTGGCCCGGAACTGACCCACATCGCCAGCCGCATCCCGCGCGCCGCGATCGTCCGCTCGGTGGAAATAGGCCCCGGTATCATGCCGTCCTTCCGCGAATTGCCGCCGAAGAAGCTCAACGAGCTCGCCGATTTCCTCTCCTCGCTCAACTAAGCCCTCTCGCGACTCCGCCCAGTTCGCCGGGCAGGTCAACCGAATGTTCGACCGGGTGGCGAGCCGCTACGACGCGCTCAACTCGGTGATGACCGCCGGGCTGCACCATCGCTGGCGCGAGCGCGCCGCCGACCGCGCCGAGCTGAGCCCCGGCGACGCGGCTCTCGACGTCTGCTGCGGGACCGGCGACCTGGCCCTGGAGCTCGCCGACCGCGTCGCCCCGGGCGGCAGCGTCGTCGGCTGCGATTTCTCCGAGCCGATGCTCGACATTGCCCGCGTGAAGGCGTGTTCCCGAGGCGCGGCCGGCGTGCGCTTCGAGTGGGCCGACGCGCTCAGCCTGCCCTACGACGCGGGCCGCTTCGACGCGGTCACGGTCGGCTTCGGCGTCCGCAACCTGGCCGACCTCGACCGCGGGCTGCGCGAGCTGGCGCGGGTCCTGCGCCCGGGTGGCCGCCTCGTGATCCTCGAGATCACCCAGCCGACCCGACCGCCGCTCTCGACCTTCTTCTCGCTCTGGTTCGACCGCATCGTGCCGCGCCTCGGCGCCCTCTCCGAGGAGTCGGAGGCTTACTCCTACCTGCCCGAGTCGGTGCGCAGCTTCCCCGGTCCGCGCCGGCTCGCCGAGCTGATGGACGGCGCCGGCCTCGAGCGGATCCGCTGGACGATCCTGGCCGGCGGGATCATCGCGATCCACAGCGGCATCCGCCGGTGAGCCGTCCGTCGTCGGTGCCGCCGCCGGTGACGGCGGTCCTCGACGCCTCGAGTCGCTGGCTGCCGCTCAGCCTCGCCAGGGTCGAGGAGCTGCTGCGGACACAGGCGGGCACCCACGGCGAGACGCTCGGCGCCGACGCGGAAGCCACGCTCGCGGCCGGTGGCAAGCGCCTGCGGCCGCTGCTCGTCCTGCTCTGCGCCGGGGCGAAGGCCGGCGAGGAGGCGGTGCGAGCGGCGAGCGCGATCGAGCTGGTGCACATGGCGACCCTCGTCCACGACGACGTCCTCGACGCCGCGCCGCTCCGTCGTGGCCAGCCAACCGTCGCCGCCACCTCGGGACGCGGCCGCGCCGTCTCGGTCGGCGACCTGCTCTTCTCGCGCGCCTTCGCTCTCCTCGCCGAGCATCGCGACCGCCGCGCGATCGCGTTGCTGGCCGAGGCCTCGGTGGCGCTTGCCGAGGGGGAGCTGGCCCAGCGCCGCGACGCTTACGACGCCGGCATCTCCGAGGAGCGCTACCTCGACCGCTGCCGGCTGAAGACGGCGAAGCTCTTCAAATGCGCCTGCCTGCTCGGGCACGATGCCGAGGCGCTGGGGGCGTTCGGGGCCGAGATAGGGCTCGCTTTCCAGCTCCTCGACGACGTCCTCGACGTTTCCGGCCCACCCGAGCGCACGGGCAAGGCGCGCGGCACCGACCTGCTCGACGGCACGGTCACGCTGCCGTTGATCCTCGCTCGCCGCGAGGACCCCTCGCTCGCCGCCGCCGAGCTGCACGGCCTGGACGCGTCGGGCGCCGAGGCGCTCTGCGACCGCATCGCGGCGACGGGCGTGCTCGAGCAGGTGCGCTCGCGCGCCTTCGAGACGGTCACGACGGCGAAGCAGCGACTCGCCTCCTCGCCCTTCGACCCCGAACAGCGCCGTCTCCTCGACCTCGTCGCCGACGGCGTCGTCCAGCGCTACAGCTGACCCCTGACTGGACGTGCCGGTTGTCAGGTGCCTTTTTAGGCACCTGACAAC
>JBLMYD010000115.1:0-2653 GCA_050258095.1 Chloroflexota bacterium | reverse complement strand
CGGCCTCCTCGGTGATCGCCGAGTTGATGATCACCTCAACCGGGACCTGCTTGCCGAGATCGACGACCGTGTAGCCGTTGTTGGTGAGGATCGTGTTGACCAGCGACTTGCCGATGTCGTGCACGTCGCCGAAGACCGTCGCGAGCACCACCTTCCCCTTGGTATGGCCCTCGATCCGCTCGAGGTAGTTCTCGAGCTGGGCGACCGCGCGCTTCATCACCTCGGCCGACTGCAGCACGAACGGCAGGATCAGCTCGCCGGCGCCGAACTTGTCGCCGACCTCCTTCATCGCCGGGAGCAGGACGGTGTTGAGGGTCGGGACGGCGCCGATCTTCTCCACCGAGCGGTCGATCCAGTCCTCGACGCCCTCCTTCCTGCGATGCAGGATCTGCCAGTGCAGCGCCTCCTCGGGCTCCATTCCCTCGGTGGGGTCGCCGGTCGCCTGCTCGGCCTGCTCACCCTTCTCCTCGAAGTGGGAGATGAAGCGCTCGAGGGCATCCTCCCGCCGGTTGAAGACGAGGTCGTCGGTGAGCTCGCGCTCGTGATCGGGGATCTCCGTGTAGGGGGTGATCTGGTTGGGGTTGACCATCGCCAGGTCGAGCCCGGCCTCGACGCAGTGGTGCAGGAAGACGGAGTTGAGCGCGGCGCGGGCGGGAGGTGAGACCCCGAAGGAGACGTTCGAGACCCCCAGCGATGTCTTCACGTCTGGGATCTCGGCCCTGATCCGCCTGATCCCCTCGATCGTCTCGACGGCGGAGGGGCGCCATTCCTCGTCGCCGGTGGTGAGGGTGAAGGTGAGCGCGTCGAAGATCAGCACCTCGGGGTCGAGGCCGTGCTCGCCACAGCAGAGCTCCTGGATCCGCTTCGCGACCTCGAGCTTGCGCTCGGCGGTCTTCGCCATGCCCTCCTCGTCGATCGTCAGGGCGATCACCGCCGCGCCGTGGGCCCTGGCGAGGGGAACGACGCGATCGAGCTTCTCCCGTCCCGCTTCGAGGTTGATCGAGTTGACGATCGCCCGGCCCGGGATCTGCTCGAGCGCGGCCTCGATCACCTCGGGCTCGGTCGAGTCGATCTGGATCGGCGCCGGCTGCGTCAGCGAGACGCGCTTGGCGACCTGGCGCATCTGCTCGTCCTCGTCCTGGCGCTCGGTCAGCGCCACGCAGAGGTCGAGCACATGGGCCCCTCCCGACACCTGGTCCTCGGCGACTTGGACGAGGCCGTCGTAGTCGTCGGCGAGCAGCAGCTCCTTGGCCTTGCGGCTGCCCTGCGAGTTGACCCGCTCGCCGACAAGGGTCGGCCGCGGCTCCTGCACGAGCCGGGTGGCGGTCATCATCGAGGCGATCTGGGCGGGACCCGGCGGGGGGCGTCGCCCGGGGGTGCGTCCCTCGACCCGCTCGCGGATCGCGCTGATGTGGTCGGGGGTGGTGCCGCAGCAGCCGCCCACGATCCCGACCCCGTAGCGCTCGACGAACTCGGCAAGGGTGGCCGCCAGGGGCTCCGGCTCCTCGGGGAAGATGGTCTCGCCGTCGGGTCCCTGCTGCGGAAGGCCCGCGTTGGGGATGCAGTGGACCGGCAGGGGTGAGTACTCGCCCAGGTAGCGGATCGCGTCGCGCATGTCCTCGGGCCCGGTCGAGCAGTTGAGGCCGATCACCTGCACGTCCAACGCGGCGAGAGTGGTCAGCACAGCCGCGATGTCGGTGCCGAGCAGCATCTTGCCGCCCTGGGGCAGCAGTGAGACGCTGGTCTGGATCGGCAGGCTTCGGCCCGTGCGCTTGAAGGCCTCGCGAGCGCCGAAGATCGCCGCCTTCACCTCGAGCATGTCCTGCGCGGTCTCGATGATCAGCAGGTCGGCGCCCCCCTCGATCAGGCCCCCGGCCTGCTCGGCGAAGACCTCGACAAGCTCGCGGAAGGAGATCCCGCCGAGGGTGGGATCGTTGCTGGCGGGCAGGAAGCCGGTGGGGCCGATCGAGCCGGCGACGAAGCGGGTCTCGCCGGCCGCGCTGCGCGCGATCTCGGCGGCGCGGCGGTTGATCTCGACCGTCTGGTCGGCCAGCCCCCACTCGTCGAGCTTGATCCGGCTGCCCTGGAAGGTGTCGGTCTCGAGCACCTCGGCGCCCGCCTCGAGCATCGAGGCGTGGACCCCCTCGATCACGTCGGGCCGGTTGAGCACCAGCGCCTCGTGACACTTGCCCTCGAGCCCGCCGTAGTCCTCGGCGCTGAGATCGAACTGCTCCAGGGTGGCGCCCATGCCACCGTCGAAGACGACGACGCGCTCACGCACGGCGGCCAGGTAATCGCGCTCGGACATGGCGGAGAAGGGTACGGGGCGCCCGCCTGGGGGGCGCAGCGGACGAGATCGCGGCTGGGTTGACCGCCTCGTTAGCCTAGGCGCGATGGCGCTCTCCAACGTCGCCGGCTTCCCTCGCATCGGCCGCAATCGCGAGCTCAAATTCGCGACGGAGGGGCACTGGCGCGGCGAGACCTCGGCCGAGGAGCTGGCCGCGACCGGGAAGGCGATCAGGGTCGAGAACTGGAAGCTGATGCAGGACGCCGGGATCGACCTGATCCCGTCGAACGACTTCTCCCACTACGACCAGGTGCTGGACGCGATCGCGCTGGTGGGCGCGGTCCCCGAACGCTACGGCTGGGACGG
>JBLMYD010000114.1:0-3604 GCA_050258095.1 Chloroflexota bacterium | reverse complement strand
CCCCCCCCCCCCCCCCCAACCCCCAGCACCGATCGCATGGCTGATGTGGCTGCCATAGGGGCGGAGCGGATCGCCGCGGCATTCCAGGCCGCCAAGGCCGAAGGGCGGGCGGCGCTGATGCCGTACATGATGGCCGGGTACCCCGACCGGGAAAGCTCTCTCGCTGTCGCGAGCGCTTACGTGGACTCCGGAGCCGATTTGGTCGAGCTTGGGGTGCCGTTCTCCGATCCGTTGGCCGACGGTCCGACGATTCATGCGGCGGCGACCGCTGCGCTTGAAGCTGGGGCGACGCTTGAGACAGCTCTTGAGATCTGTGAGGCGATCTCGGGGCGGGTGCCGGTCGTCTTCATGGTCTACGCCAACATGGTGCTCGCGCACGGGGGGGCGGGGGAGTTCGCGCGGCGGGCGCTGGCGGCGGGGGCTTGCGGAGCGATCGTTCCCGACCTGCCGCTCGAGGAGGCGGAGCCGGTGCGGACGGCGCTCGGCGACGCCGGGCTGGCGCTGGTGCCGCTGGTGGCGCCGACGACGCCGGCCGAGAGGCGCAAGCGGATCTGCGAGTCGGCCCAGGGCTTCGTCTACGTCGTCTCGACCGTGGGCACCACGGGCGAGCGGGACGAGGTGCCGGCCGAGCTGGCGGAGCTCGTCGCCGCGACCAAGGCCGAGGCCGCCGTGCCGGTCGCCGTCGGCTTCGGGATCGGCACGCCCGAGCAGGCGGCGCAGGTGGGAGAGATCGCCGACGGCGTGATCGTCGGCAGCCGCCTCGTCCGGGCCGCCGGCGAGACGGCGGGCGCGGACGCTGCCGCGGAGGCGGTCGGTTCC
Source organism: Chloroflexota bacterium (assembly GCA_050258095.1). Taxonomy (GTDB): domain Bacteria; phylum Actinomycetota; class Thermoleophilia; order Solirubrobacterales; family 70-9; genus VRUE01. The sequence continues at coordinate 2,785 of JBLMYD010000114.1, read as the reverse complement.
TTCCTGCGCGAGACGCGCGTCGCCCTCGGCGGTTAGGATGGCCGCCGCATGGGAATGACCATCACCCTCTTCCTCGCGCTGGCGGCGACGATCGTCGTCTACGCGGTTCTCGGCCAGGGCGGCGGCGTCGCCGGCCTGATCTTCTTCGGGATCCTGCTGATCGGCGCTTCTATAAGGGTTTTGCAGCCCAAGTCCTGAGCCTCAGGCCCGCGTCGCGACCACCTGCAGGTACTCCGGCTCGAGCACGAGCGTGTCCGGGCCGCCGCTGTTGTGCTCTTCCAGGTAGGCGCGCAGGTCGGCGGTGAGCGCCTCCTCGCCCTCGGGACCGACCCGTTCGTAGGCGACCATCGTCGGGCCGAACCAGGTGCGGAAGAACTCGATGAAGTGGTCCGGCGAGCGGAAGGTCTGGCGCGACTTGAGCCGCTCCAGCTTGAGGTCGGAGATGCCGTCGCCGAACAGCTCGCGCAGGTGGTCCTCGGTGCCCCAGAGCAGCGGCGGCACGACCCCCGGGGGCGGTGGCGCGTGCTTGGCGATGGTCATGAACATCGCGCCGACGCCGCTGTCGGGGACCCAGTTGGCCATCCCGATCCGGCCACCCGGCTTGCAGACCCGCAGCAGCTCGGCGGCGGCCCTCTCGTGCTCGGGGGCGAACATGGCGCCGAAGATCGAGAGCACGACGTCGAACTCGCCGTCGCCGAAGGGGAGGTCGACGGCATCGGCCTCGACGAACTCGACGTCGAGGCGTTCGACGGCCGCCCGCTCGCGGCCGCGCTCCAGCAGGGCGGGCACGAAGTCGGCGCCGACGACGTTGCCCCAGGAGCGCCGCGCCGCTGCCAGGGCGCCGTTGCCGCTGCCGCAGGCGACGTCGAGGACGCGCTCGTCGGCGACGATCCCGAGCGCTTCGGCAAGCTCCTCGGCGACCATCTGGATCTGGCCGGCGACCATCCCGAAGTCGCCCTCCGACCAGGTCTTCTGCTGCATCTGCTTGACAGTGCCGATGTCCACCGCGTCGCTCATCTCCGCTCCTCTCGTCGTTGGCGCGAAACTAGCGCGTTTGCGCTTGGCGCGCACGGATAATCTGAGCATATGCGGATTGGAGTGCTCACCGGAGGGGGGGACTGCCCGGGTCTGAACGCGGTGATCCGGGCTGTGGTGCGCAAGGGGGCCGTTCATTCGGGCCACGAGTTCGTCGGCTACCGCGACGGCTGGCGCGGGCCGCTCGAGCGCGACAGCCGCCCGCTCGGCGTGCCCGATGTGCGCGGCATCCTCCCTCGCGGGGGGACGATCCTCGGCTCCTCGCGGACCAATCCCTTCAAGCAGGACGGCGGCGCCGAGCGGCTGGTGCGAAACCTCGAGGCCGACGGCGTCGACAGCCTGATCGCGATCGGGGGGGAGGACACGCTGGGCGTCGCCGCGCGGCTCCACGAGGAGCACGGCGTGCACGTGGTCGGCGTGCCGAAGACGATCGACAACGACCTCGGCGCCACCGACTACACCTTCGGCTTCGACACGGCGGTCAACATCGCGACGGAGGCGATCGACCGCCTGCACACGACGGCCGACAGCCACCACCGCGTGCTGATTGTCGAGGTGATGGGCCGGCACGCGGGCTGGATCGCCCTCCACTCGGGGCTGGCTGGCGGCGCCAACGTCATCCTCATCCCCGAGCAGCCCTTCGACGTCGAGCGGATCTGCGAGCTCGTCGGGCGTCGCTTCGAGGACAACTACGCGCCGATCCTCGTCGTCGCCGAGGGCGCGCAGCCGCAGGGCGGGCTGCCTGAGGTGCGGGCGGACGAGCTCGACGCCTTCGGCCACGTGCGACTCGGCGGCATCGCGCACTGGCTCGAGGGCGAGATCGAGGAGCGCACCGGCAAGGAGGCGCGGGCGACGGTGCTTGGGCACGTCCAGCGGGGCGGGACGCCGACGGCCTTCGACCGGGTGCTGGCGACGCGCTTCGGGCTGCACGCGATCGACGCCGTCGATGCGGGGCGATGGGGAAGCATGACGGCTTTGCGCGGGACCGACATCGAGCTGGTGGGTATCGCCGAGGCCACAGCCGAGCTGAAGAGGGTGCCGCCGGAGCTGTACTCGGAGGCGGAGGTCTTCTTTGGTTAGCGGGGCGGAGGAGAGGGACGGGCAGTCCCTCGTTCTGACAAATCACGCGCTAATGAGCGCGTGATTTTGAGTATCCGCCAGCCCGAGGGACTGCCCGTCCCTCTCCACGGCGCCTCGCGCGGGAAGGCCACCGGCCTCGTTATCGCCTGCTTGCTCGTAGCTTTTGCGGGATGTGGGGGAGCTGAAGGGGTGGAGGCGGGGGCGACGGTGCGGGCCTATGTCGTCCGGCCGTTGTGCGGCGAAGCTCAGGCGGCGCTTCGAAAGGCTGGTGGCCGTGCGGGCGATGTGCGGGTGGAAGCTGTTTGCCTGCCCAGGGTCGAACGCGGGGGGAAGCTGAAGCTCGCGACTGTCGGCGCCAACGCCAGGCGAGCAACCGAGGACTCGACCTCTGTCGCCTACCTGGAAGCCCCCGGCCCTGGCAACGAGTTCTCCACCCCGATCCTCGAATCCGCCGAGATCGCCCAGATCGCATCCAGCTCGGGCACCCGCGCGATGGCCAAGCTCCTCAAAGCCATCGAACGCGCTGGAAGCTCCAGCTCCCTCCGCGCGTCCGTCTCCGGCGAGCTGCATTAGCTGTCCTGCTCAAGCTGCTGTGGGGAGGGACGGGCAGTCCCTCGGGCTGGCGGATACTCAAAATCACGCGCTCATTAGCGCGTGATTTGTCAGAACG
>JBLMYD010000113.1:0-12310 GCA_050258095.1 Chloroflexota bacterium | reverse complement strand
CGGGAGCTCCCGGCCGAAGGCCGGCCCGGAGACCCGCCCCCGACACTCCAACGCCGAAGCGAGCCCTACCGGACGGCTCTAAACCGACTGCTGCGACTGGCGCTCCTGCAGCACCCGCTTGAGGACCTTGCCCGTCGCGTTGCGCGGCAGCTCGTCGAGGAACTCGACCTCGCGCGGCGACTTGTAGGAGGCGAGGTTGGACTTGACGTGGGCCTGCAGATCCGCCTCGGAGACGTCCACGTCGGCGGCGGCGACGACGAAGGCCTTCAGCCGCTGGCCGAACTCCTCGTCCTCGACGCCGATCACCGCTACCTCGACCACGGCCTCGTGGTCGGCGAGCAGGTCCTCGACCTCCCGCGGGAAGACGTTCTCCCCGCCGGAGACGATCATCTCGTCGTCGCGACCGTCGATGAACAGCCGCCCGTCGGAGTCGATGTGCCCGACATCGCCGCTGCACAGCAGCCCGTCGACCACCTCCTTGCCGCCGCCGCCGGTGTAGCCCTCGAAGGACATCTCGTTGCCGACGAAGATCCGCCCGACCTCGCCGTGCGGGACCTCGTTCCCCACCTCGTCGTAGAGGCGTACGACGGTGCCCCGGGGCGCCCGCCCCGCCGTGCCGGGAGCGGCGCGCAGGTCCTCCGGCGTGGCGACGGTCGCGTAGGCGACCTCGGTCGAGCCGTAGAGGTTGTAGACGGTGTCGCCGAAGCGGTCCATCCACTCGGTCGCCAGCTCGCCCGGCAGGGTCGAGCCCGAGAGCGACGTGATCCGCAGCGAGGAGAGGTCGTAGGCGGCAAGCGTCTGCTCGGGCAGGCGGAGGATGCGCTGCAGCATCACCGGCACCACGGCCAGCACCTGGGCGCGGTGGTCCTGGACCGCGCGCAGGGTCTCCTCCTCGTCGAACCGCCTGCGCAAGACGATCGTCGAGGACGTCGGCAGGCTGATCACGAAGTGGAAGAAGCCCCAGGAGTGAAAGAGGGGCGCGGCGATCATCATCGTCTCGCGAGAGCGGTAGGGGATCTTGTCGATCAGCGCCGCCATCGCCAGCAGCCCGTCCGGGCTCGAGCGCTGCGCGCCCTTCGGCGTGCCGGTGGTCCCCGAGGTGAGGATCACGAAGCGCGCCTTGTCGGGAGGCGGCTTGAGGTTCGAGTCCTCGCCGGCGGCGATCAGCGAATCGAGCGTCCGCCCCTCGACTTCGCCGTCGCACCAGGCGACCACCCGCGCGATGCCTTCGTCGACGCCGTCGAGCAGGCCGGCGAACTCCTCGTCGTAGACGAGGACCTTCGGCCCCTCGCGGTTCATCACGTCGACCAGCTGGGGGCCCGAGAACATCGTGTTCAAGTAGAGGGTGCCGGCCCCGAGCTTGGCCGCCGCCAGGGTCGTCTCGACGAAGCCGCGGTGGTTGCGGCACATGACGCCGACGCCGTCGCCGCAGCCGACCCCCATCGCGGCGAGGGAGCGGGCGAGCGCGTTCGTCCGCCTGTGGACCTGCTCGAAGGTGAGCGAGCCGCGTTCGTCGACTATGTAGGGCGCGTCGGGGTGGTGCAGCGCGGCCGTGGCGATGCCGGTCGCCGGCGAGGCGCCCCAGCGCAGGAAGGTGGTGGCGACCTTCGCCGCCGTGTCGGGCCGCACCAGCTCGAGAATGCCGGCTTCGCGCAGCACCCTGACCTCGAACGCCTTGTCCGAGGCCGCCTGGCGGATCCCTTTCGCTATCGAGCCGAGGGTTGGCATGCGAACGGGGAAGCCTATTCGCTTGCGAGCGAGGCGACGGCCAGGCAGGCGATGCCCTCGCCGCGGCCGATCCAGCCCATGCCCTCGTTCGTCGTCGCCTTGACGCTGACCCGCGCCGAGGTCGCCTCGGCGAGGACGCGCTCCATCTCGGCCCGGAACGGGGCGATTCGCGGCTCCTCGCAGACGAGCGTCGCGTCGACGTTGACGATCCGGCCCGGGACCATGCCGACGACGGTGCGCAGCAGGTCGAGCGAGTCGGCGTCGCGCCAGCGCTCCTCGTCGTCGGGGAAGAGCGTGCCGACGTCGCCGAGCCCGGCGGCGCCGAGCAGGGCGTCGATCACGGCGTGGGTGAGGACGTCGGCGTCGGAGTGGCCGGCGAGACCGCGCGGGTGGTCGACCTCGACGCCGCCGAGGACGAGGCGGCGCCCCTCGGCGAAGCGGTGCGAGTCGTAGCCGATGCCGACGCTCATGGCTCAGGCATCCTCGCGCACGACCGGGCCGAGCGGGGCCAGGCGGCGCTCGCGGCGCTCGAAGACGCAGATCTCATCGACCCCGAGGGAGGCGAGGAACTCGACCGCCTCCGGGTAGCCGAAGCCGACCTGCTCGGGCTCATGAGCGTCGGAGGAGAGGGCGAAGTCGGCGCCCGCCTCGACGCACATCTCGGCGAAGGCGCGCGACGGGTAGAGCTCGGCCACGGGCTTGCGCAGGCCGGCGGTCGAGACCTCGACGGCGATGCCGCTCTCGGCGATCGCCTCGACCGCGGGCTCGTAGTAGTGGCGCGGATCGCGCTCGGGGGCCGGCCGCGCGCTGCCCCAAACCTTGACCAGGTCCGGGTGGGCGAGGATGTCGAAGAGGCCGGAGCGCGCGCACTCGGCGAGGGCGGCGAAGTAGCGGCGCCAGACCTCGTCGGGGTCGCCCTTCGACTCCCAGACGTCCCAGCCGGGATGGTCGACCGCCTGCTCGCCGACGAAGTGGACCGAGCCGACCACGTAGTCGAAGTCGTGGGAGTCGAGGAGCGTCGCCGTGCGGTCCTCGGCGGCGGGTACGTGGTCGCACTCGATCCCCAGCCGCAGGGGGGTGCCGCGCACGAACGCGCAGTAGGCGCCGAGGTCGTCGCGCGCTTCCTCCTCCCAGAAGGGATGGCGCCAGAGGTCGAGCGCCTCGGCGAAGCGGTGGACGTGCTCGGAGACGCCGAGCTCCTCGATCCCCGCCGCCCCGGCCGCGGCCAGGTAACGCTCGACGTTCTCCTCCGTGAAATAGCGCTCGGGCGGCGTCCCCGGCTCGTCCGGGCGCAGGTGCAGGTGGTAGTCGGTCAGCACGACCCCGATCCTAGGACGTGCCGGTCCCCAAGGGTCCAAAAAGGCACCTGGAGTCCGGCACGTCGGGATACGCTGCGGACGTGATCCACCTGCGGATCGTCGTCCCCGCCGCCGAGTCGGAGCGCGTGCTCGGCCTGCTCGAGGCGACACCCTCGGTCTCGAGCCTCGCCCGCATCGACGGCGCCGCCCGTAAGCCGGCCGGCGACGTGATCCTCTGCGACGTCGCCCGCGATGACGCCAGCGTCGTGATCGGCGACCTGAAGGAAATCGGCGTCGCCGAGGAAGGCTCAATCTCGATCGAGGAGATCGACTCACAGATCTCCCGTGCCGCGGAGCGGGCCGAGCGGGCCGGCGTCGGCCACCCGGGCGACGCCGTCGTCTGGGAGGAGGTCGAGGCGCGCACCTCGGAGAGCATCGAGCTCAACGCCAACTTCCTCGCCTTCATCGTCCTCGCCTGCCTGATCGCCTCGGTCGGGCTCTTCCTCGGCTCGCCGATCCTGATCGTTGGCGCGATGGTGGTGGGGCCGGAGTTCGGCCCGCTTGCCGGGCTCTGCGTCGCCGCCGTGCAGCGCCGGCCGGACGTCGGCCTGCGCTCGCTCTCGGCGCTCGCGGTCGGCTTCCCGCTCGGGATCACCGCCGCCTTCCTCTTCGGCCTCTGCGCCAAGTCGACAAGCCTGGTCGGCGCCGGGTTCGAACTGGGCGAGCACCCGCTGACCGCGTTCATCTCGCACCCCAACAGGTTCTCCTTCATCGTCGCCCTCTTCGCCGGCATCGCCGGGATGCTCTCGCTCACAGCGGCCAAGTCCGGGGCGCTGGTCGGAGTGCTGATCTCGGTGACGACGATCCCGGCTGCCGCCGCGATCGGCATCGCCGCCGCCTACGGCGACTGGTCCTCCTGGCGCGGCTCGATCGAGCAGCTGGCGATCAACCTCGCCGCGATCCTGCTCGCCGGCGTGGCGACTCTGCTCGTGCAGAGCCTCGTCTACCAGCGGCGGCGCCGGCGCCACCTGGCGGAAGGCTCGCGCGCGGCGGGCGGGCTGCCGATCGCGGCGCAGCGCCCGAGGGCGAAGCACCGGTCCGGGCCCACATAGACTTCGGCCCGATGATCCGCCAGCTGGCGATCATGCTCGGCGCCTTCGCCGGCGGAGCGCTGCTCGCGGCAGCGCTCGGCGCAGACAGCGCCGGCGTCGCCATCGGCGTCGGGCAGCTCAGCTTCTCCGCGGCGCTCGCTGTAATCCTCCTACGTTGACCCATAGACGTGCCTCCACTTGGAGGCCACCATGGGTACTCAAGTGGAGGCACGTGCGGCGAGGAGGAGCTCGGCCAACTTCAGGTCGACCGGCGTCGTCACCTTGACGTTCTCCGTCGGGGCGGGATGGATCAGCACGCGTCCCCCCGCTTCCTCGACGAGCATCGCCTCGTCGGTCGCCCCGGCAACCCGCTCCGGGTCCCCCTCCATCGCCGCTCGCAGCGCGCCGACGCGGAACACCTGCGGCGTCTGCGCCGCCCACAGCGCGCCCCGGTCGACCGTCCCCTCCACCACAACCGACAGGTGCAACGTTTTTGGCGTGATATGGGCATCAAACGCGTTGCACCCGGAATTGGGGGCGCGCTTGATCGTGTCGGTGACCGGCGTCGCGGCGATCGCGCCGGCGGCGTCGGGGTCGGCGACGAGGGTCGCGACCACGCCCTCGATCAGCTCCGGCGTGACGAGCGGCCGGGCCGCGTCGTGGATCGCGACCAGCTCGGTGCCGACGGTCGCCAGCGCGTTGGACACCGACTGTGCCCGCGTGGCGCCGCCGTCGACGACGCCGACGTCGCCGCCGGCGAGGTCGTGGACGTGCCCGGGCGGGCAGGCGACGACGATCGAGCGCACCGAGGGCGCCGCGCGGAAGGCCGCGATCGACCACTCGACCATCGGCCGCCCGGCGAGCGGCACGAAGGCCTTCGGACCGCCGGCTCCGAGCCTCTCGCCGGAGCCGGCGGCCGCGATCACGGCCGTGACGGCAGCTGCGGAGCTACGCCGTGGCGGCGAAGCGCTCCTCCAGCAGCCCGTCGAGGTATTCCTCCGCGCCGTCCTCGTCCTTGTCGAGCGCGTACATGAACTCCGAGGCGAGGATCTTCTTCGCCCGCGTGTACATCTGCTTCTCGCCGGTCGAGAGACCCTTTTCCATCTCGCGGATCGCGAGGTTGCGGACTACCTCGGCTAGCTCGAACACGTCCCCGGTCTTGATCTTCTCGCGGTTGTACTTGAAGCGCCGGTTCCAGTTCTTCGGCATGTCCGAGACGTCGTCGGTGAGGACGTCGGTGACCTTCTTGATTTCCTCCTCGTCGATCACCCGCCGCAGCCCGGCGACGCCGGCGTTCTCGCAGGGGACCATCACCGTGAGTTCGTTGTGGAGGATCTTGATGGTGAGGTACTCGCGCTCCTCGCCCATCAGCTCACGGGTCTCCTTCTTCAGCACGAGGCCAGCGCCGTGATGGGGATAGACGACCTTGTCCCCCTCCTCGAAGTCGCAGACGTACGGGACGTCCGACTCGAAGTCCACCTCTATGGCCTCTTCGACTAGCTCAGAAATCGGATGCTCCTTTCTCTTGGGACGGCGCCATTCGCCCGTCAGCTCTGTAGGTACCGATCGACCAGGTCGACCTCTTGGAGCCTGCGCAGGCCCTCGCGTATGTCCTTGGCTCTGGTCGAGCCGACACCGTCGACGGCCTCCAGGTCGGCGTCGGAGGCAGCGAGGACCTCCTCCAGCCCACCCAGCTCGTGGATGATCTTCTGGACGACAAGCTTGGGGATGCGCGGCACGCGGCCGAGCACGCGGTAGCCCCGCGAGGCCACCGGGAAGTCGAGCGTGTTGAGCTTGCGGTCGTAGCCGAGCAGCTCGGCGAGCCGACCGAAGTCGAGCACGTCCTGGTGCGGCATCCGGGCCAGCGACTGCTGGACCGTCGCCAGGTTCTCCTCGGTGTCTTCCACCGAGTAGTCGCGGATCAGTGCGGTCTTGTCGGCCGCGACGCCGACCATCGTCTCCTCCAGCTGCATCTCGATCAGGCGCCCCTCGGTGCCGAGCTCGACGATGTAGCGCTCGACCTCGACCGCCATTCGCGTCACCAGCTCGGCCCGCTGCAGCACGGCGAGCGCGTCGTAGAGGACGCCGCCGCCCTCGAACTCGAGCACGGTCAGGCGGCTGGAGACCTGGTCGAGTCGGGCGCGGTACTTGTCGAGCGTCGCCAATCCCTGGTTGGCCTTGGCGAGCACGGCGGGGATGTCCTGGAGGATGTACTTCGTCCCCTCGACGTAGAGGGAGACGACGTCGCGCCGCTGTGAGATCGCGATCACCAGCGCCTCGGTCTGTTTGGAGACGCGCTCCGCGGTGCGGTGGCGGGTGCCGGTCTCGGCCGAGAGGATCGTCGGGTCGGGCATCAGCTGGACGTTCGCCCAGACGATCCTCGTCGCCTCGGCGTTGAGCACGATCGCGCCGTCCATCTTCGCGACCTGGTACAGCATCGCCGGCGTATAGTCGATGTCGAGCTGGATCCCGCCCGATAGCAGGTGCGAGATGTCGCCGGGATCGCCGACGACGACCAGCCCGCCGGTGCTGGCATGGACGATGTTGTCGATGCCCTCGCGCAGCGCGGTGCCCGGTGCGACGACGTCGAGCGCCCGCAGGAGCCGGGGATCCTGGCGTTCGGAAAGCTCGTGAAGCTCATCACCAGGAAGCGCTGACATCGCCAACAAGGATGCCAAAAACCGCTCTGGAATGCGGTCTCGTTAATCCCGAGTGGACAGGTCGGGATGGACGCTGTCTGTGACCGTGATCACAGGTCAGAGGTGGAAGTGCCGATGACGGGCCGCATGCGGGTGCGACGGAGGGCGGTCGGAGTCCCGCACGAAGGCCCAGGTCAGCGCAGTGCCGATCGCGCAGAGGACGACCGAGACCCAGGTCGAGCCGGCGATCGACGCGGTGAACGAGTCGCCGGAGGCCTGCAGGGCGTGGAAGGCCGCGCCGGTCGCCGCCAGGGCGAGGGAGCCGGCGACGATCCGGTCCATCGCCAGGACGCCCGAGGCGATGCCGACCTTCTCCGCCGGCATCGCCGCCATCGCCGCGGTCGACATCGGAGCGTAGACGAGGCCTATCGCGACCCCGAAGAGCAAGTAGCCGGCGAGCAGCAGGCCGTAGGCGCTGTCGGGCCCGATCCGCGTCAACACCAGCAGGCCCGCGACCCCGAAGGCCATCCCGGCCGTCATCAGGCCGCGCGCCCCGAAGCGCCCGATCAGCCGGCCCGAGAACGGCGAGATCAAGACCATCGGCGCCGTCACCGGCAGGATCAGGACGCCGCTGAGGATCGCCGAGTGCCCGCGGGCGTCCTGCAGGTACTGCGGCTGGAAGAACATCACCGCCCAGTAGGAGCCGACCACGGCGAAGGCGGCAGCGCTGGCGCCGAAGTACGGCCCGTTGCGGAAGAGGGCGAATTCGACGATCGGGTTGCGCACGCGGCGCTCGATCCAGGCGAAGGCGGCGAGCGCGGCGACGCCGAACACGGACAGCGCCACGGTCAAACCCGCCGGCCACTCGCGCGACTGGATCATCGCCAGGACGACGCCGCCGAGGCCGAGCGTCAGCGCCACCAGCCCGGCGAAGTCGATCCGCCTGCCCGCCCCGGGGTCGGTCGACTCGGGCGCCGCCGCGAAGACGATCGCGAGGCCGACGGCGACGATCGGCAGGTTGATCCAGAAGATCCACCGCCAGTCGAGCTCGACCAGCGCGCCACCGACGACGGGCCCGATCGCCAGCGCGATCGCCGAGACGGCGGCCCAGATGCCGAGCGCCCGAGGCTGCTCCCCGGCCGGGAACGCGTTGCAGACGAGCGCCAGCGAGAGCGAGAGCACGGGCGCCGCCCCGACCGCCTGCACGACGCGGCCGCCGATCAGCGTCAGCGGCGTCTGCGCCGCCCCGGCGAGGACCGAGCCAACCCCGAAGAGCACCATCCCCGCCACGAACAGCCGCTTGCGCCCGAGCATGTCCCCCAGCCGCCCCGCGGTGACGACGAGCACCGCGATCGTCAGCAGGTACCCGTTCATCACCCACTGCAGCTCGGTCGCGCTCGCCCCCAGCTCCCCCTTGATCGACGACAGCGCCAGCGCCACGACGGTCGAGTCCAGCATCAGGACGAAGAGCCCCGAGCAGGCTCCGATCAGCGTCCACCACTTGCGATTCACCGCGCTGAAGCTAGCGGTGGGGGCGGAGGCGTACCTCCTCAGCGCGAGCTGCGGAAACTGAACATCTTGCGAGTTTCGTCCTTGAGCTTGACCTCGACGCGGAAGCGCAGCTTCTTCCCAGGCGCAACCGGGGCAACTCGATGCAGGACGCCGGCGTCGACGGCGACGTGGATCCCGCGGGCATTCCCGAGCCGGCTCACGAAGACGACGCGGGGCCGCACCTTGATTCGAGCGCGGTGCCTGAAGCCGGTGAGGACGCGGACCTTCCCGGCAGTGCCCCGCCGCCCTTCCAGCTCCGGGGGCAGCACGAGCTTGACCGCGGCGACGGGATCGAGAGGGTTGCTGACCTGGATCGAGAACCGGCTCGCCGGCCTGCCGTGCCTGAGGCCGTGCGCCCTGAGGCGAACCGCGGTGCTGGAGAGGCAACCGCTGCGGCGGCGCTGGGCCAGTTTCCCTTGGCAGGGAAGCACGCCGGCTTCGCCACCCTCGCCGAAGCTCCCGTCGATGCTGCCGTTGGCGTTGTAGCGAGCGACGCCGAGGGTCGATCCCCCCACGACGGAGTGGGAGAAGAGGATCTTGCCGTCGGGTTGAAGCGCCAGGTCAAAGCCTCCCCCCGCCTGTGCTTCCCGGAGCGGGCCGAAGACGAACCCCCCGTCGCCGAAGCCCGCGTCGAGCTGTCCGTCGGGTTGGAAGCGGGCCAGGAACGGGTGCCAGCAGGCCGCGGCCTGCGAGTCGCAGAACGCTTTGCGAGAAACCGAGACGACGCCGCCAACCACCGACTTGCCGTCGGGCTGGACGACGATGTCCGTCGACCCAACCGAGCGCAAACCGTCTATGGGAATCGACGTCCTGGTCAGGCCCGCTTCGCCGAAGCCCGTGTCGAGGATTCCATCGGCCTGGTAGCGAGCGAGGAGGATTCGGCCGCCGGCTCGCCCGGCGACGATCAGCCCTTCGCCGGCTGCCGCCGCGGCGCTGAAGGGAACATCGCCGCCGGACTCCGAGAACGGCCCGAGCGTGACCAACCCAACGCCGCCGCCGAAGCCGGGGTCGTAGGGAAATGCAGAATCGGAAAAGCGAGCGAGAAAGCCGAAGGGTTCGAAGAGATCGGTGAGGGTGCCGACGGCGACGAAGGCGTCGCCCTGCGGAACCAAGTCGGCGAGCCCCACGACCTCTCGATCCGTGAAGACTTCGCCTAGTCGCGGCCCCGGAGATCCATCGCCGCCGAAGCGCATCGCAACCACGGCGAAATTAGTCGGCGAGACTTTGGGGCTGAAGGTGGCGAGGTCGCCGCCGGCGACGAGCGAGCCGTCCGGCTGCGGCAGAATCGTCGTCACGACCGCGGAATTGGCCTTGGCCGGAGGACTGGCGGCGATGCCCCCGTTGCCGAACGCGACGTCCGGGGCGCCGGCGGCATCGAGGGCCGTGACGCGCAAGCGAGACCAGGATGCCGAGCCAAGCCGAATCCCCTGCCCGGGGAGGGTTGCCACGGCGGAAAAGCCTGAGTTGCGGAAATCGATGACTCCGCCGCCAACGCCGAAGCCGGGGTCGGGACGGCCATCCGCATCGAGCCTTGCGACGGCGGCGCGCGGAACCCTGTGCTGGAAGCAGCGATGCAAGCGGACGGGCGTGATGCAGTACCGCGTCCACTGGTTCGCGAAGCCGGCGAGGACGATCCCGCCGTCGGGTTCAAGCACCATCGTGCTCGCGGAAGACGAAGCCGGCAGCAATAGGAGCAAGATGCCAGCGAGCAGCGAAGCGGAGCAGGTTGTCAGCTTTCCCAAGATAGCTGGGGCAATAAACCCAGCTTCCAGCATCCAGTTGCGGCACGTGGAGAGGGACCAGGCCCCTCAATGCGTCGCGACGAGGTCCCGGGACGGGTCGATGCCCCAGCGGTCGCCGACCTCGGTGAGCTCTTCTGAGAGCGACCAGCGGTCGGGGCGCTCGTCGCCCTCGTGTTCGGGGCTGCCGCCCTTCAGCGGCATGCAGTTCGCGTTGTCGCCGATCGCGCGGATCGCGGCGACGTCCTCGTCGCTCAGCCTCTGCTCGGCGGGCAGCGCCGCCAGCTCGACCCGCTTCTCCTCGATCGGGCGGGCATCGGGGCCCGCCTCCTGGATCAGGGTCGGCACGACGCACTCGACCGCGAGGTGGGCGAGGTTCCACTGGCAGGCGAGCTGGATCGGCGTCAGGCCGGCCCGCTCGCCGTAGGGCAGGACGCGCTCCAGCTTCTCGAGCCCAGCCTCGATCCAGCCTTCGGGCCGGAATGCCCGGTGGTCGCCCCGGGCCAGCTCCATCCCTGGCCGCAGGTCGCCCCAGAAGAGGCCGCCGTAATCGACGACGCGGGTGATCACCTTGACGCCGTGGCGCTCGGCCGCGTCGAGGCAGAGCTCGCCCGGCCAGGGCTCGAACGGGTTGAGGATGATCATCGCCCAGTCGATCCGCTCGCCGAAGCGCTCCAGGCAGGCGATGATGTCGAGGGTGAAGCCGTTGGCCGGACCGGGCGCAACCCCGATCCGCGCCGCCAGGCCATCCTCGCGCAGCGCCGCCATCCCGTCCCAGACCGCCTCGCTCGAGTAGCCGATCCGGTCCGGGTTGTGCAGCAGCAGGACGTCGAAGGAGTCGACCCCCAGCCTCTCCAAGCTCTTCTCGGCCGCCATCCGCAGGTAGCCGGCGTACTCCCCCGCGCCGCGGAGAGCCGGATCGGTGAAGCGCGGAAACCCCTTCGGCCCGTCCCTCTCCCCCGCGTAGAAGTCGTGACCCACCGCCCCGACCAGCGAGTACGAGTCCCGAGCAACCCCGCGGAGAGCCTTGCCAAGCACCGAGTCCGCCTCGCCCTGCCCATAAGCATCGGCCGTAAGAACCGTCTCGACCCCCCCACCCGGCCGCAGCAGCTCAACCAACCGATCTTCGTCGACGGCCTCCCCGAAGCGCAGGAACCTTCCCCCGCTCCAGGTGCCAACCGCTATGCGCCCAGGCTCAGTCATGCGGCGAACAATAAGGCCGCAGCTCGCGCGGGTGGCGCCGGGGAGGGGGTGTCCGGGCGGCAGCGGCGTCCTGTTTTTCGCCCGGCCCACAACCTCGGACGGCAATAGCCGCTCCTGGCGAAAAACCCAGCAACGCACGGACACCCCCTCCCCGGGGTCAGGACCCGCGCGCCAGCCACCTAACGGCTAGTCCGACTCGGTCTTCGACTCATCGGACTCGGGCCCATCGCCATGGGAGTCGCCCTCGTCCTGCTTGGCGCCGACGCCGACCTTCTCCGGCTCCGGCTTCGCCTTCTTCACCCGCGCCGGTTTCCGCGGCTTGACGAATTTCAGGCTCAACGGGTTGTCGTCCTCGTCGCCGGAGGAGTCGCGCTCGACCATCACGGTCGTGCCGGGGGGCATCGCGCCCTGGCGCAGCACTTCGTCGGCGAGCGGGTCCTCGATGTAGCGCTGGATCGCGCGGCGCAGCGGCCGGGCGCCCATCGACGGGTCCCAGCCCTTCTCGACGAGCAGGTCCTTCGCCTCGTCGGTCAGCTCCAGCTGCAGCTCGTGCTCGGCGACCTGGACGCGGACGCGGTTGACCATCAGGTCGATGATCTCCTTGACCTCGCCCTTGGCCAGCTTGTGGAAGACGATCACCTCGTCGATCCGGTTGAGGAACTCCGGCCGGAAGACTTTTTTCAGGTCGGACATGATCCGGTTCTTCATGTCGTCGTAGGACATGCCGGTCTCGTCGGAGACGGTGAACCCGATCGAGGTGTTCTTCGAGATCTCCGAGGCGCCGATGTTCGAGGTCATGATCACGATCGCGTTGCGGAAGTCGACCTTCCGCCCCTGCGCGTCCGTGAGCTTCCCGTCCTCGAGGATCTGCAGCAGGATGTTGAAGACGTCCGGGTGGGCCTTCTCGATCTCGTCGAGGAGGACGACCGAGTACGGCTTGCGGCGCACCGCCTCCGTCAGCTGGCCTCCCTCGTCGTAGCCGACGTAGCCGGGGGGCGAGCCGAAGAGCCGCGACACCGTGTGCTTCTCGGAGAACTCGCTCATGTCCAGCTGGATGAGCG
>JBLMYD010000112.1:0-4778 GCA_050258095.1 Chloroflexota bacterium | reverse complement strand
CAGTTCTACTTCCGCACGACCGACGTGACCGGGATCGCCAACCTCCCCGAGGGGACCGAGATGGTGATGCCGGGAGATAACGTCGAGATGACGATCGAGCTGATCCAGCCGATCGCCATGGACCAGGGCCTGCGCTTCGCCATCCGCGAGGGTGGCCGGACCGTCGGCTCGGGGGTCGTCTCCGAGATCATCGAGTAGCCGACCGGGGCGGCCCAGCCGCCCCCCACTGCCCGGGGCGGGCGGTGGGACAACTGCAAAGGACATACGACCGGGGCGGCGCCCCACCAAATTGGGGCCCCGCCCTTTGTGCGCGATAGGACGCGCAGGAAAGACGAAGGAAATCCAAGAGAAGTGGCAGCGATAGCAGCACAGAAGATCCGCATCCGACTCAAGGCGTACGACCACGACGCCATAGATCGGGCTGCCCGCGAGATCGTCGAGACCGCCGAGCGGACCGGAGCCAGCGTCTCCGGCCCCGTGCCGCTACCGACCGAGAAGAACGTCTACTGCGTGATCCGCTCTCCGTTCAAGGACAAGGACTCGCGCGAGCACTTCGAGATGCGCACCCACAAGCGCCTGATCGACATCCTCCAGCCGTCGCCGAAAACCGTCGACTCGCTGCAGCGCCTCGACTCGCTGCCGGCGGGCGTCGACATCGAGATCCGGTTGTAAGGACCGACCCATGGCTGCGATCCTCGGCAAGAAGCTCGGCATGACGCAGGTCTTCGGCGAGGACGGCGTCGTCGTGCCCGTGACCGTGATCGAGGCCGGCCCCTGCAAGGTGACCGCCGTGCGCGAGCCCGAGCGCGACGGATACGCCGCGGTCCAGCTCGCCTTCGGCGAGGTCAAGCAGGGCAAGCTCTCCAAGGCCGAGGAAGGCCACCTGAAGAAGGCGGGAGCGCCGCCGATGCGCCACCTGGTCGAGTTTCGCGACGAGGACCTGGGGCGGGAGGACGACGACCCGGTCAAGATCGGCGACGACGTGACGGTCACCGCCTTCGAGGCGGGGCAGAAGGTCAAAGTCGCCGGCATCTCGATCGGCAAGGGCTTCCAGGGAGGGATCAAGCGCCACAACTTCAGTCGCGGCCCGGTCACCCACGGCTCGCACAACGTGCGCGCCCCGGGTTCGATCGGCGCCAGCACCTTCCCCGCTCGCGTCTTCAAGGGCATGAAGATGCCGGGCCAGATGGGCAACAAGCGGGTCGCGCAGCGCGGCCTCGAGGTCGCCCAGGTCGACGCCGAGCGCAACCTGCTGCTGATCAAGGGCTCGGTTCCGGGCTCCCGCAACGCCGTGGTCGAGGTGAGGACCGATGGCTAGCGCGAAAGCGACGGTGCTCGGCAAGACGACGAAAGCCGACCTGCCGAAGGAGCTCTTCGGCGAGGCGTTCCACCACTCGCTGGTGCACGAGGCGGCGCGGGCGGACCTCGCCGCCCGCCGGCAGGGCACCGCCTCGACCCGGACCCGCGCCGAGGTGGCGATGACGGGCGCCAAGGCCTGGCGCCAGAAGGGCACCGGCCGCGCCCGCGTCGGCGCGCTCAGCTCTCCCACTCGCTTCGGCGGCGGCGTCGCCTTCGGGCCGAAGCCGCGGCACTACACGGTCAAGGTCAACCGCAAGGCGCGCCGCAAGGCGCTGCGCTCGGCGCTCTCGGTGCACGCGGAGCGCGGCAGCGTCGCCCTCGTCGACGCGACGGCCTTCGAGACGCCGTCGACGAAGAGCGCGGCCGAGGCCCTCGCCAAGTGGGGCTCGAAGCGCTCGACCCTGGTCGTTCTCGCGCCGGAGGAGGGCGGTGCGGCGAAGAGCTTCCGCAACATCGCCGGCGTCGAGGTCGCCGAGGTCGGCGCGATCGGCGTCGCCGACGTGATCGGCGCCGCCTCGCTGGTCATCTCCGAGGGCGCGCTCGGCAAGCTGCAGGAGAGGCTGGTGGCCTGATGGACGCGCGCACGACGATCATCCGGCCCGTCGTCTCCGAGAAGAGCTACGCCTTGATCGGCGACGGCAAGTACACCTTCAGGGTCGACGACCGGGCCCACAAGACCCAGATCGCCCAGGCGGTCGAGGAGATCTTCAACGTCAAGGTGGCCGCCGTGCGCACCTCCAAGGTGCGCCCCAAGCCGAAGCGCCGTGGCCTGCAGGCTGGTAGGACCCGGGGCTGGAAGAAGGCCGTCGTCCAGCTCGCACCCGGCGAGCGGATCGAGCTGTTCGAGGGCGCAGAGACTGCATAGGGACAGAGGGATGCCGAACCGAAAGACAAAACCGACGAGCCCGGGGCGCCGCTTCGCGACGTATCCGCTGCGCGAGCAGCTGACCGCGTCCAGCCCGGAGCGCAAGCTGACCGAGGGGCTGCGCAAATCGGGCGGGCGCAACGCGAACGGCCGGGTCACTGCGCGCCACCGCGGCGGAGGGGCGAAGCGGCGCTACCGGCAGATCGACTTCAAACGCCTGCGCGACGGCGTGCCGGCGAAGGTGGCGAGCATCGAGTACGACCCGAATCGCAGCTGCTACATCGCCCTGCTCCACTACGCCAACGGCGAGAAGAGCTACATCCTCGCGCCGGCCTCGATCGCGGTCGGCGACGAGGTCCAGTCGGGCCCCGGCGCCGACATCCGCGCGGGCAACGCGCTGGCGCTGGGCGAGATGCCGACCGGCACGATCGTCCACAACGTCGAGCTGATCCCGGGGCAGGGCGGGAAGCTGGGCCGGGCCGCCGGCACCGCGATCCAGCTGGTGGCGAAGGAGGGCGACATGGTGACGCTGCGCCTGCCCTCCTCGGAGATGCGGTTGGTCCGCGCCGAGTGCCGCGCGACCGTCGGCACGCTCTCCAACGCCGAGCACCAGAACGTCAAGATCGGCAAGGCGGGCCGCAACCGCCACAAGGGCAAGCGCCCGCAGACCCGCGGCGTGGCGATGAACCCGGTCGACCACCCGCACGGCGGCGGCGAGGCGCACCACACTCCCGGCGGGCACCCGGTGACGCCCTGGGGCAAGCCGACGCTCGGCTACCGGACCCGCAAGAAGGGCAAGCAGTCGGACCGCTACATCGTGCGCGGGCGCCGGCGCGGAAAGAAGAAGCGCTAGTCGTGGGACGCTCGACGAAGAAGGGACCGTGGGTCGAAGCCGCGCTGATCAAGCGGGTCGAAGCGATGAACGAGTCCGGCAAGAAGCAGATGCTGAAGACCTGGTCGCGCAGCTCGACCGTCTTCCCCGAGATGGTCGGCCACACGATCGCGGTCCACGACGGCCGCAAGCACGTGCCCGTCTTCATCTCGGAGTCGATGGTCGGCCACAAGCTGGGCGAGTTCGCTCCGACGCGGACCTTCCGAGCCCACTCGGGAACGGCGAAGGGCGAGTAGCGTGGCAACCGGTCCGATCGTCATCCGTGCCAGCTCGCGCTACGTGCGGGTCGCGCCGCGCAAGGCGCGGCTGATCGCCGACCAGGTGCGCGGCCTGCACATCGACAAGGCGCGGGCGCTGCTCGAGTTCTCGCCGCGCGGCGCCGCCCGCGACATCAGCAAGGTGATCGAGGCCGCTGCCGCCAACGCCGAGAACAACCACGACCTCGTCGCCGACGAGATGCGGATCGCCGAGATCACGATCGACGAAGGTCCGACCATTCGCCGCTTCCGGCCGCGGGCGCAGGGCCGCGCCGGCAGGATCAACAAGCGAACGAGCCACATCGCCGTGGCCCTGAGCCCGGAAGACGAGGACTAGGAATGGGTCAGAAGGTTCATCCCGGCGGCTTCCGAGTCGGCTACATCCAGGACTGGAAGTCGAACTGGTTCGAGGAGAAAGACTTTGCCGACGTCCTGCTCGAGGATCTGAAAATCCGCGAACACATCGAAGGCAAGCTCGCCCATGCCGGCCTCTCCGACATCACGATCGAGCGTCACGGCGAGGTCTCCGTGGACATCCACACGGCGCGCCCGGGGATCGTGATCGGCAAGTCGGGCAGCGAAGTCGACGCGCTGCGCAAGGACCTGCACAAGCTGACCGGCAAACCGGTGAAGGTGAACATCCGCGAGGTCAAGCGCCCCGAGCTCGACGCGAAGCTGGTCGCCCAGTCGATCGCCGAGCAGCTGCAGAACCGGGTCGCCTTCCGGCGGGCGATGAAACGCGCGCTGACCTCGGCGATGCGCTCCGGCGCAAAAGGGGTCAAGGTGCAGGTCTCGGGACGCCTCGGCGGCGCCGAGATGGCGCGTACGGAGGGCTACTCCGACGGCCGGGTGCCGCTGCACACGCTGCGCGCGAACATCGACTACGGCTTCTTCGAGGCGCGCACGACGACCGGGCGGATCGGCGTCAAATGCTGGATCAACAAGGGCGAGGTGATGCCGGAGGGCTTCCGCTCCGAGCAGTTCGCCGACGACGGCGAGGTGCAGGGCAGCCAGCGCGGCGGCGATCGCGGTGGACGCGGTGGTGACCGTGGCGGACGTGGCGGCGGGCGTGACCGCGGCGGGCGCGGAGGAGGACGCTAGGCCATGTTGATGCCGAAGCGGGTCAAGCACCGCAAGCAGATGCGCGGCCGCATGCGCGGCAACACCAAGGGCGGCAGCACCGTCGCCTTCGGCGAGTACGGCCTCAAGGCGCTGGATCGCGGCTGGATCAGCAACCGCCAGATCGAGGCCGCCCGCGTGGCGATGACCCGCAAGATCAAACGTGGCGGCAAGGTCTGGATCAACGTCTTCCCCGACAAGCCCTACACGAAGAAGCCCGCCGAGACGCGGATGGGCTCGGGCAAGGGCAACCCGGAGGGCTGGGTCGCCGTGGTCAAGCCGGGCA
>JBLMYD010000111.1:0-47325 GCA_050258095.1 Chloroflexota bacterium | reverse complement strand
AAGGGCTGGTTCTCGTCGGTGGGGACGATCTCCTCGATCGCGGCGCTGGAGGATGACGCCGTGGGCGGGGCCGGCGGCGGCGCCTCGCGCCAGCTGCCGGGCATGTAGGAGAGGTAGCGCTTGGCCAGGTCGATGGCCTCCTCGTCCGAGGAGACCAGGAAGTGGCCGCAGCCGGAGACGCCGGTGTGCATCTTAGCCCCGCCCATCTCCTCCAGCGTCACCTTCTCGCCGATCACCATCTCCGCCATGCGCGGCGAACCCAGGTACATCGAGGCGTTGCCGTCGCGCATGATCACCACGTCGCAGAAGGCCGGAATGTAGGCGCCGCCGGCGGCGCTCGGCCCGAACAGCAGGCATATCTGGGGCACCTGGCCGGAGAGCCGCACCTCGTTGTGGAAGATCCGCCCGGCGCCGCGGCGCCCGGGGAACATCTGCACCTGGTCGGTGATCCGCGCCCCCGCCGAGTCGACCAGGTAGAGGATCGGGACCTGCAGGCTGAGCGCCCGCTCCTGGACGCGGAGGATCTTCTCGACCGTCTTCGGTCCCCAGGAGCCGGCCTTGACGGTCGGGTCGTTGGCCATCAGCGCGACCCGCCGGCCGTCGACCGTGGCCAGCCCGGTGACCACCCCGTCGGCCCCTAGGCCCTCCTGGTCCCAGTTGGCCAGCGCCGCCTCCTCGGCGAAGGAGTCCTCGTCGACCAGCCGCGCGACCCGCTCGCGGACCGGCAGCTTGCCCTGCTCGGCGGTCTTCTCGTGGTGGCGCCGCGGGCGGCGCCTACAGCCCGGCCTTCTGCGACGTGGTGATCATGCGCGACGGCAACGCCTCGATGTACCTCGGCTCGCCGCGGATGGCGGAGATGGTGATCGGCGAGAAGGTGACGCTGGAGGAGATGGGCGGCGCCAAGATGCACACCGGCGTCTCCGGCTGCGGTCACTTCCTCGTCCGCAGCGACGAGGAGGCGATCGATCTTGCCAAGCGCTACCTGTCGTACATGCCGGGCAGCTGGCGGGAGGAGCCGCCGGCCGCTGCCGCCGCCGAGCCCGCCTCGGGCACGCCGATCGCCGAGATCGTCCCCGCCGACGAGAACCGGCCCTTCGACATGGAGCTGCTGCTCGACTCGCTGCTCGACGCCGGCAGCTTCCTCCCCGTGCACGAGCGCTGGGCGAAGGAGCTGATCGTCGGCTACGCGCGGCTCGACGGCCGGGTCGTCGGCGTCGTCGCCAACCAGCCCAAGCACACCGGCGGCGTCCTCTTCGTCGACTCGGCCGACAAGGCGGCGCGCTTCATCCAGACCTGCAACGCCTTCAACGTGCCGCTGCTCTTCCTCGCCGACGTGCCCGGGTTCATGATCGGCGCCGCGGTCGAGCGCCAGGGAATCATCCGCCACGGCGCCAAGATGATCAGCGCCGTCTCGGAAGCGACGGTGCCGAAGATCTCGGTGATCGTGCGCAAGGCCTACGGGGCGGGCCTCTACGCGATGGCCGGGCCGGCCTTCGAGCCCGACTGCTGCATCGCCCTGCCCAGCGCCTCGATCGCGGTGATGGGACCGCAGGCCGCGATCAACGCCGTCTTCTACAACCAGATCCAGGCGATCGAGGACGAGGCCGAGCGCGAGGCCTTCGTCGCCGCCAAGCGCGAGGAGTACGCCGCGGACATCGACATCCTCCACCTCGCCTCCGAGCTGGTCGTCGATGCTGTGGTCGATCCCGCCGACCTGCGCGAGGACCTGATCCGCCGCTTCGCACTGGTCGCAAGACGCAACCGCGCCTTCGCCGAGCGCCGCAACCCGGTAACCCCCGCCTGAGGCCCAGGTGCAACGCGTTGGGCGTGAAATAGACCCCAAACGCGTTGCACCCGCGATCTCGGTGCGGGACCTGCGGGTGCGGCGCGGTGGCAACGAGGTCCTGCACGGGCTGGGGTTCGAGGTCGCGGCGGGACGCGTGACCGGCCTGCTCGGGCCGAGCGGCTGCGGCAAGACGACGCTGATGCGGGCGATCGTCGGCGTGCAGATCGTCGCCGGCGGCCGGATCGCGGTGCTCGGCCGGCCGGCCGGGTCGCGCGAGCTGCGCTCGCGGGTCGGCTACGTGACTCAGGCGCCGTCGGTATACGGCGACCTCAGCGTGCGCGAGAACCTGCGCTACTTTGCCCGCGTGCTCGGCGTCGGCCACGGTCGGATCGACGCCGCGATCGAGACGGTCGCCCTCGGCGAGCAGGCCGACCAGGTCGTCTCGAGCCTTTCCGGCGGTCAGAGCGCCCGCGTCTCGCTGGCGACGGCGCTGCTCGGAGAGCCCGACGTCCTCGTCCTCGACGAGCCGACGGTCGGCCTCGACCCGGTCCTACGCCGTGACCTCTGGGCCACCTTCCGCTCGCTCGCCGCCGCCGGCACGACGCTGCTCGTCTCCAGCCACGTGATGGAGGAGGCCGAGCACTGCGACGAGCTGCTGCTGATGCGCGACGGCGACCTGCTCGCGGTCGAATCGCCGGCCCAGCTGCGCGAGCGGACGGGGCACCACGAGCTCGACGAGGCCTTCCTCGCCCTGATCGAGGAGCGCGAGGGAGCGTGAGCGCTCGCATCACCTGGGCGACGGCGCTGCGGGTCCTGACCCAGCTGCGCCGCGACTCGCGAACCATCGCGCTGCTGCTGGCCGTGCCGCCCTTCCTGCTCACTCTGCTCAAGGGCGCCTACCACCAGGACCCGAAGACCTTCCAGCACGTCGCCGGGCCGCTGGTCGGCCTCTTCCCCTTCAGCACGATGTTCGTCGTCACCTCGATCACGATGCTGCGCGAGCGCACGACCGGGACGCTGGAGCGGCTGATGTCGCTGCCGCTGGCGAAGCTCGACCTGCTCTTCGGCTACGGGATCGCCTTCGCCGCGGTCGCCGTCGTCCAGGCGAGCGTGACCAGCGCCGTCGCCTTCGGCCTGCTCGGGCTGGACGTGGTCGGCTCGACCTGGGCCGTGGTCGCGCTCGCGGTCGGCAACGCGCTGCTCGGCATGTCGCTCGGCCTCTTCGTCAGCGCCTTCGCCCGCACCGAGTTCCAGGCGGTCCAGTTCATGCCGGCGATCGTCTTCCCGCAGCTGCTGCTCTGCGGCCTCTTCGTCGCCCGCGACCAGATGGCCAAGGTGCTGCAGATCGTCTCCGACGCGATGCCGCTCACCTACGCCTTCGAGGCGCTCAACCACGTGACGACGGAAGGGACGCTTGGGCCGCGCGGCGCGCTCGACGTCGCGGTGATCGCCGGTGCGATCGTGCTGCTGCTCGCGCTCGGCGCCGCTACATTGAGGCGGCGAACTCCGTGAACCAGTCGAGCGCGGCCGGGTTGGCGAGCGAGTCGCGGCTGGCGGCCTGCGCGGGCGGCGTCCCCATCAGGATCCGCTTGACCGGCACCTCGAGCGCCTTGCCGCTCAGCGTGCGGGGCACCTCGGCGATCGCATAGACCTCGTCGGGGACGTGGCGCGGCGAGCACTGCTCGCGCACGCGGCGGGCGATCTCCCTGCGCAGCGCGTCGTCGAGCTCGGCGCCCTCGCGGAGGACGACGAAGAGCGGCATCCAGCCCTCGGTCCCCGGCCGCGGCACGTCGACGACGAGGGCGTCGACGATCTCGTCGAGGCCGAGCACGGCGCGGTAGATCTCGCTCGTCCCCATGCGCACGCCGGAGCGGTTGATCGTCGAGTCCGAGCGGCCGTAGATGATCGCCGTGCCGCGCGAGGTGATCTCGATCCAGTCGCCGTGGCGCCAGACGCCCGGGTAGTGCTCGAAGTAGCTGGCCCGGTAGCGGCTCTGCTCGGCGTCGTCGCCCCAGAAGAAGACCGGCATCGAGGGCATCGGCTCGGTGACGACCAGCTCGCCGACCTCGTCGACCACGGCGTTGCCGTCCTCGTCCCAGGCCTCGACCGCGGCGCCCAGCGCCCGCGCCTGCAGCTCGCCGCGGTAGACCGGCTGCAGGACGCAGCCGCCGACGAAGGCGGTGCAGAGGTCGGTGCCGCCGCTGGTCGAGAAGAGCCAGGTGCCGGCGCCGAGCTGCTCGTAGATCCAGTCGAAGCCCTCGGGGGAGAGGGGGGAGCCGGTCGAGCCGACCGCCTGCAGGCGGCTGAGATCGCGGCCGGCGCCGGGCTCGACCCCGGCCTTCATGCAGGCGGCGATGTAGGAGGCGCTGGTGCCGAACATCGTCACCCCGGCGCGCTCGGCGAGGTCCCAGAGCGCGCCCATGTCCGGGTGGCCGGGGTTGCCGTCGAAGAGGACGATCGCGGCGCGCGTGAGCAGGCCGGAGACGAGGAAGTTCCACATCATCCAGCCGGTGGTGGTGAACCAGAAGAGGCGGTCGCCCGGGTGGGCGTCGACGTGGAGGTTGAGCTTCTTCAGGTGCTCGAGCAGGATGCCGCCCTGCGACTGGACGATCGCCTTCGGCAGGCCGGTGGTGCCGGAGGAGTAGAGGACCCAGAGCGGGTGCTCGAAGGGGACGCGCTCGAAGGCCGGCTCGGCGCCCTCGCCGGAGGCGCGCAGCTCGGCCCAGGTCGTCGCTTCGCGCAGTCCGGAGAGGTCGGGCTCGGCGTCGAGGTAGGGGAGGACGACGGTGCGCCGCAGGCTCGGCATCGCCGCCTGCAGCTCGGCGACGGTTTCGCGGCGGTCGAAGTCCTTGCCACCGTAGCGGTAGCCGTCGACCGCGAAGAGGACCTTGGGCTCGATCTGGGCGAAGCGGTCGATCACGCTGGCCGGGCCGAAGTCGGGCGAGCAGCTCGACCAGATCGCGCCGATGCCGGCGGCGGCGAGGAAGGCGACGATCGTCTCGGGGATGTTGGGCATGTAGGCGACGACGCGGTCGCCGCGCTCGACCCCGAGCGCGCGCAGTCCGGCGGCGACGGCCGCGACCTCGGCGCGCAGCTCGCCCCAGCTCAGCTCACTCAGCTCGCGCAGCTCGGAGGCGTGCAGGATCGCGACCTCGGCGTCGTCCTTCTCGGCGAAGACGTGCTCGGCGTAGTTGAGGCTGGTGCCGGCGAACCACTCGGCGCCCGGCATCTTGCGGCTGCCGAGGGCGCGCTCGGGGTCGCCGTCGGCCCGCACGTCGAAGAAGTCCCAGATCGAGGACCAGAAGCCCTCGAGGTCGTCGACCGACCAGCGCCAGAGCTCGTCGTAGGTGTCGAAGCGCCCTCCCCGCTCCGTCTCGAGCCAGCCCATGTATTCGCGCAGCCGCGAGCGCTCGACCTGCGCGGCCGAGGGCTCCCAGAGCTTCTCGGGCACGGCGCCGCTCACGCCGCCGCTGCGCTGGCGGCTCGCGCTCGCATCAGCTCCAGCTGGTGCGGGTCGTGAGCGCAGAAGGTCGTGACCTCGTCGCCGTGACTGCGGACCAGCTCGCGCAGGCGCTCCTGGTTGCCACGCCGGGCGGCGCGGTCGGCGGCCACGAGCCGCTGGAAGATCCACATCATCGGCGGGCAGCTGGGCGGCGTCGCCATCTCGCCGGCGTTGAAGTAGGCGTCGCCGCAGTGCAGCAGCCAGCCGTCGCCGTTGCGGACGGCGACGCCGGTGTGCCCGCGCGAGTGGCCGACGAGCGGCACGAGCAGCACCTCGGCGTCGAGGCCGGGGAGGACGCGCACGCTCTCGAAGCCGAACCACTCGTCGCCCTCGACGCGGTGCTCGACCCAGCGCGGGTTGTGCGTCCAGTGGGCGCCGCCGATGTAGCGCAGCCGTTCGCGCATGGGCGGGTTGAGGGCGACCGCCAGCTCCGGGGCGAAGACGTGGACCTCGGCCTCGGGGAAGTCCGGCAGGCCGCCGGCGTGGTCGAGGTCGAGGTGGGTGACGACGATGTTCTTGACGTCACCGGCCTCGAAGCCCAGCGCCTCGATCTGCTGCAGCGCCGTCGTCTCGGCCTTGGGCCGCGGGTCCATCAGCAGCCTGAACCCCGCGCCGAGCTGGCGCGGGTTGCGTGCGTCCTCCATGCCGAAGCCGGTGTCGACGAGGACGAGCCCGTCGCTCGCCTCGAGGAGGAGGCAGTGACAGACGACCGAGGCCCGCGCGAGCAGGCCGCCCTCCCCGTTGATCAGCCGCCTTCCGTGAGGGCAGAACGACCCGCAGTTGAGGTGGTGGATGCGCATGACTGCGGGCGCAGTCTAGTGGCGAGTTGTGCAATTCCGCGACGCTGAGGCGCACCCGGCCCCCGACCGTTCTATCTTTTTGGTCAGCGCCGGAGTGGCGGAACGGCAGACGCTATTGACTCAAAATCAATTGCCCGCAAGGGCGTGTGGGTTCGACTCCCACCTCCGGCACCTTCCGCGGTCGTCATATCAACCGCCTTCCGGACGAAATGGCGACCGCGTTGTGCGGATCGGTGAGCGTCAGGCCGGCAGCGGTGCGCCGCTTTCGGGGGTGGCGCCGGCGCCGTAGTCCTCGCCGGAACCGATCGGGCGTTCCTCCTCGACGTGCCAGTTCTGGTTGAAGGCGTATAGGGCGACGGCGATCGTCACCAGTTGCAGAAGGATGAGGACGACGACGAGCGTGCCGATCAGCGGCGTCGGCAGCAGCGCTTTTTCGAAGCCGGCCTTGTCGCGGGCGAACCAGCTGCCGGCGCCGGTCGCGCAGAAGATCGCGAGGATCATCGAGAGCGCGGCGGCGACGGGGAGGATGCCGCGGTTCCAGCGGAAGACGAGGAAGGCGAAGAAGGCGTAGAGCGCCGCGAAGATCAGGCAGATCACGCCCATGCCGCTGCCGCCGGTCAGCAGCGAGAAGCCCGTGATCGTCACCAGCGCCGCGATCGCCGCCGTCGCGAGCAGCAGGAGCATGAGCACGAACTTGGTCGTGATCGACTCGGCCTTCTCCCGATTCGGCCGCCAAAGCTCGTAGCCGGGCCTGACCTCTCCAACCGCCACTCGCAGATCATAGAATCCAGGAGAGACGCGGCCTATTGGTCGCGCGTTAAGCCCGATTCGGGCACAAACCACGCGGGCGTGGCGAAAATGGAATACGCGCCAGGTTTAGGACCTGGTGGGCTTCGGCCCTTGGGGGTTCAAATCCCTCCGCCCGCATTCCCTGCTGCCTTCGGCAGCTACGATCCCCTTCCCTGGGGCAGTGGCCAAACTGGCTAAGGCACCGGTCTCCAAAACCGGCGATTCTAGGTTCGAGTCCTAGCTGCCCCGCTCGAATTTCTCTGCGTCACACCGCCGGCTCACAGTAGGCGCGGGACCGTCGTCTTACGCCAGCGCCGGCGCTACGCTTTTGGCGTGACTGCTCGCGAGAAAGCTGAGCGATTGCCCGAGGAGCAGGTGCCCGCTGCGCTCGATGCGCTGCAGGAGGTCGAGCGCTACGCCAACACGCTGAAGGTGCTGCGCAAACGCCACCCCAAGAAGAGCGAGAGCGACCTGATGGAGTCGCTTGCGACGATCAAGGAAGGCGACGATGCGATCAACGACTTCATGCACCAGACGGCGCGGCTGCGCTACGCGGCGGGCCGCGGTTACAGGGCGGTGGCGTTGCCATACCGCTCCTCGACGCTGTCGCTCCTGGTCGTGCTTCCCGTCCGCCAACGACTGGGCGCGCTCCAGCACCGCTTGAGCGGCAGGGGTCTGGCCCGGATCGCGCGAGGCCTCTCGCGGAGGTCGGTGCTCCTCAGCCTGCCCCGCTTCCACCTGAATACCGACGCGGAGCTGACCGGTGCCTTGCAAGCGCTGGGCATGCCCACTGCCTTCAGCGAAGCCGCGGACTTCTCCCGCATGACGGGGACGGCTTCGCTGAAGATCGACTTCGTCAAGCACGCCGCCGACTTCACGGTTGACGAGGAAGGCACCGTCGCTGCCGCGGCGACGGTCGTCGGGGCGGTCCGCAAGGCGGCTTCTCCGCATCCGCGCGATGCGGTCGCCTTCAACGCCAACCATCCCTTCCTCTTCTTCCTGCGCGACGACCGAACCGGGGCGGTTCTCTTCGCCGGTCGGGTGACCAGTCCGGTATCGCCCGGCGCATAAGCGCCGGCACGGACTCGGTTAGTGTCTTCGGCGATGATCGAGACGATCCCGGGGCTGCCCGACGGCGTAATCGGCTTCGAGGCCGTCGGCGAGGTCAGCGCGGACGACTACAAGGACGTTCTGATCCCGGCGGTCGAGGCGGCGCTTAAGGGCGACCGGATTCGCTTTCTCTACGTTCTCGGCGAGCGCTTCGAAGGGATGAGCGCGGGGGCGATGTGGGAGGACACGAAGGTCGGCTTCGAGCACCTGCGCGCCTGGGAGCGGATGGCGCTGGTCACCGACGTCGAGTGGATCGGCCACACGGTCAAGGCCTTCGGCTGGACGATCCCGGCCCAAGTCCGCGTCTTCCCGGTCGCCGAGCGCGCCGCTGCCGAAGCCTGGGTCGCCGCCGACGCTTCCTAGCGGCGAAGCCGCCCGACGGCGCCGCACATGGAAGCGGCGGACGGGAATCGAACCCGCATCATCAGCTTGGAAGGCTGAGGCTCTGCCATTGAGCTACCGCCGCAGCGATCCGTCAGAATAGAGCCACCCACGGGGAGTGGCGCAGTCTGGTAGCGCACTCGGCTGGGGGCCGAGCGGTCGCAGGTTCAAATCCTGTCTCCCCGATCAAAAGGCTCTCATTTGAACCGCCGCCAGAAGAAGCGGCGGTTCGCGAGGCGGCCTCACGACCCAGCCGAGCGGGAAGCTCGGGGTTTGCGAGAGTCGCGAAAGGCTCGGCCACCTCGGCCGTTTCGATGTCCTCGTCGTAGACGACCAGCCGCTCGAAGAGCGCCTGGTTCCACTGGCGCCGCAGGTGCCCGGGCGCGGCCAGGTAGGCCCGCTGGCAGTCGACCAGCAGGTCGAGCGCCTTGCCGAGCGTGTCCTCGACGTCAGCGAAGGAGGCCTCGGCCGTTTCGACGTGGCGTTCGGCCTGGCCGACCTCGGCGCCGAGCCGGTCCTGCTCTTTGCCCAGCAGGTCGACGGGCACCGCCCCGGCGTAGTAGGCGTGCAGCAGCTTCTCGCGCTCCTCGGTGAGCTTGGCGAGGCGGCGGCGCTGGCGGGCGGCCTCGGCTTCGGCCTGCTCACGCATCCCGGCCAGCGCCTGGCTCAGTTTCCCCCGCACCGCCTCGGTCTGGCGGCGCGGCAGCTTCACCGCGCCGTAGGCGCGCTCCACCGCCGTCTCGATCAGGTCGACCGCGACGTAGGGCTGCTTGCAGTCCGTCCCCCGCATCCTCCCGATGCAGAAGAAGTAGGGATAGCGACCGCCGTTGCCCTTGGCCTGGATCAGCCCCATCCGCGAGCCGCAGCGCCCGCAGTAAAGGGAGCCCTTCAGGTAGTGGTGGTGCTTTCGGTCCTTCTCGGTCGCGTGGTTGTGGGCGGCCAGCACCGCTTTCGCCTTGGCGAAGGTCGCCTGGTCGATCAGGTGCTCGTGGCGGCCCTCGTACTCGACCCCGGCGTAGCGGACGACGCCCACGTAGTAGGGGTTCTGGAGTAGCGCCGCGAGCTGGCTTCGCGATAGCGGCTTTTCGGGCTTCTTCGCCGTCGGGCGCGTCTTCAGCCCGCGCTCGGTCAGCGCCGCGAGCAGGGTGTCGAGCGTGTAGGCGCCGGAGGCGTATGCCGCGAAGGCCCAGCGCACATGCGGCGCGCGCTCCGGATCTACTTCGACCGTGCGGATTTCCTGCCCCTCGATCAGCTTGCGCACGTTGAGGTAGCCGAGCGGCGCCCGTGTAGGTGTGCCGCCGCTCTTCGCCTTCTGCACCAGCCCCTTCTTGGCCTCGGCCGCCAGGTTGGCCGAGTAGAACTCCGCGTTGGCGGCAACGATGGCGTGCATGAAGGAACCGACCGGGGTGCGGTCGATGTTCTCGGTCACCGAGACCAGCTCCACGCCCGCTTCATGCAGGGCGTAGGTGATCGTCGCGTCGTCGTAGCGGTTGCGGGCAAGGCGATCGACCTTGTGGACGATCACCACATCCAGGTCGCACTTTTCATCAAGGCGAGCAAGCAGGGCTCCGGCGATCGAGAAGCGGATCTTGGTTGTCCGCGGGCGTCAGGTGATGCTTGATGAGGATCTGGCGGATCTCTACGGCGTCGAAACTAGGCGGCTGATCGAGCAGGTAAAGCGGAACCGCGACCGCTTTCCGGAGGACTTCATGTTCCAGTTGACCAAAGAGGAGGCTGCGGTTTTGAGATCGCAAATTGCGATCTCAAACGGCGGGTCGGGCGGTCGCCGTTATGCCCCCTACGTCTTCACCGAGCAGGGAGTGGCGATGCTCTCAGGAGTTCTGAAGAGCAAGAGGGCGGTTGCGGTGAACGTCGCGATCATGAGAGCGTTCGTTGAGTTGCGTCGTGCGGCGGCGGGGCACGCAGCGTTGGAGAAACGACTCGATCAGCTGGAACGAGATACGAGCTCGAAGCTGGGCCAGCACGATGAACGACTGGACGAGGTCTTCAAGGCCCTGCGGCAGCTGATCGCGCCGCCCGCTCGACCAAAGCGACCCATCGGGTTCAGGGCGCCGGAGGACGAGTAGCGGTCTCGTCGCGCAACGCCCGGATGCGAGCGCCCGCGCCGTGGTTCAAATACCGTCCGGTTAGGCCGATTTCGCAGACAAAAGCATTCGGTCTCCTTGACGGCTTTGAGATCACAATCTGTGATCTCAACCAGGGGACCGCGGGTCGGGGATGTTTCGGTCCTGGCTACGGCTTTCGTTGCGCGACGGCGAGGGCATCGGTGCGATCTGCAAGCCATGCCTTTGCGGCCGGGTCGATCCAGCCAGCTATCGCGAGCATGTCCTCGAGGCGTGCTTGAGCGTCCTGGTCGAGCAGCGAGTCGTGATGGGCGACGCGGTTGCGAAAACGCTGGATGCGGCGCATGCGGGCGCTGAGATCCTTGCGGGTCAATGCTTCGTGTGGGAAAGCGGCCCGGAGGCGATGCCTCCACAGCTCCTCGTAACGACGGCCGAACAGCCCGGCCCAGAAGGCGAAGGAGACTCCGGCAACGACGCGCCCCCGCGTGACGAGCTTGCCTCTCTCAAGGCGCTCGATGGCGACGATCACCTGCTTGATCCCGTCCGGTTGGAGGATCTCGAAGTCCAGAAGCAGGTGTCCTTGATCGGGACCTGGGGTTGGCCTTCGCCGAGCACGCCGTCGATTGCGTTGCGCAGGAGCACCTCGAAGCGATGAATCAAGCCGAACGATGCGACGGACAGGTCGGCATGCCACTCATACAGCGCCATCGCCCGCTCGTGGTCGCCGTCGGCTGCATCGAGGAACCGCGTGTAGCGGGGCTCCGACAGCCAGGTTCGTGCTTGTAGCTCCTCCACGGTCGCGCTACGCTATGCGATGACGCCCCGGTCCCGCCTAGGACTCCTTTGAGTTATGCGGCCGGGGCTTTGTCGTGCAGTGCCCGGATGCGGACGGCCGCGCCTTGGTTCAAGTACCGTCCGGTTAGGCCGATAACGCAGGAGGAAGATGTGCTCGTTTGAACCTTCTGGCTGCTGTGTCAGTCGCTGGCGGTGTCCAGGTCCTCGAGGTCGGCGAGATCGCGGGTCCGGCCTGCGGCCTGCTTCATCGCCTTCAGATCCTCGATCGAGCAAACCCAGACCGTGACGCCAAGGATCTCAGCCTCGCTGGCCCGCGAGCGAAGCTCCTCATAGCTCGGCACCCCTTCGAGTCCTTGCACGACGTCGAGGCGGCCCAGGTCGGTCTCGATCGCGACCTGCTCGCCACCGCTCAGCGCCGCCGCGATCGACGGCGGACTGCCCAGCAATGACTCGCCCTGTTGCACGTGCCCGCCGGCCTCAACCGCAACCGCTGCCACTCGCTTCAGGTTGTCGATGTCGGGCGCGAGGACCACGTCGACGTCCTTGGTGCCACGCACGACGCCCCACGCGTTCACCGCCAGGCCACCGACTACGACGAACTCAGTCCCGGCTGCCGCGAGACGCCGCAGCAGCTCGTCGAAGGCCGGTTCGCTCAACTTCTGCGCGCGGCTCCCGTGAACCGCATCAGCTTGTGACTGAGGGCGATTCCCTCGGCCAGGTTGACGCTGATCGACCGCCGCGCGTCTTCGCGCAGCTGCCGTGTTCGCGCCGTCTCGACGGGGGAGGGAGTGTCTTTGCCATGGGATTTCAAGGTTGAGCGTGATCGTAGCGCCGGCTTCGTCCGCTGGGGTCGTGCCGTGGGCTGGCGGGTGAGCGATGCAAAGCGCTGACCTTGGCACTGGTCTCGTGGTTCAAATACCGTCCGGTCAGGCCGATTCCGCAGACAAAAGCATCCGGTCTGTCTGCAACGCTGGTCGATGGCCGGGGCGGTCGCCGCTACGCCCCCTACGTCTTCACCGAGCAGGGAGTGGCCGATGCTCTCGGGAGTTCTGAAGAGCAAGAGGGCTGTGGCGGTGAAGATCGCGGCTCCGACGATTGAGAAGCGGATCTTCGTCGTCCTTGCGCAGGCCTGGCGCTTGGTCCCGTCCGCCTTTAGGCTGGAGCGATGAGTCGCAAGAGCTTCACCGCCGAAGAGGCGCGCCGGATCGGCGAGCAGATCGGCATCGATTGGTCATCCGCTCCGTTCGACCTGGACGAATTCCGGGCCGGAATGGATGTGGAGCTCGAGCATGGGATGCATGATCCAGCCACCAACGTCACCAACGATGACGCGGTTGTCACCGGCAAGATCGCGCTGGCCCATCTCAATGAGTTCCCGGACTACTATGTTCGCTTGGAGAAGATGGAGGCGGAGGCCAGGCGGGGAAGAGATCCGGCGTGAAACTGAATGACTGCGAGGCTCACGGAGGCGAAGGATGCAGAGCTGGGACCTGAAGACAGTCGAAGCGGAGCCGCACCAGCCGCAGATCCTCGCCTCGGCTGAGGACGCGCGGACGATCGTGTTGCATCTCCCGGCGGGGGAGGAGCTGCAGGAGCACGAGGTGCACGAGCGCGCACGGGTTGTTGTCATCGACGGCGAGGTCGACGTCACCGTACCCGGTGAGGAGACGGTCGCGGCAAGTACCGGCCACCTCTTCGAGTTCGACCCCGGCGAGCGCCACACGGTCGCTGCGCGGTCCGATGCCCGCCTCCTGCTGATACTCACCCCGTGGCCCGGCGACGGCCATCCAGGCGCGATGACGCTCGAGCAGAAGGCTGAAGCGCGCCAGCGCGCCCGTCGCCATCAGGCCTGATCGCGCCGCGCCGGTCCGATCAGACTCGATGCAAGCCGCGGATTCGTGCGGACGCCTCGTGATTCAAATACCGTCCGGTTAGGCCGATCCCGCAGACAACAGCATCCGACCCGTTTGCGAAGCCGGTTGGATGGCTCAGGCAACGGAAACGGCCAACTCGCTGGAGCTGATCGTGGCTCCAGCGATCGAGAAGCGGATCTTGGTTGTTCGCGGGCGCCAGGTGATGCTCGATGAGGATCTCGCGGACCTCTACGGCGTGGAAACGAGGGTGCTCGTTCAGCAAGTGAGGCGAAACGAAAAGCGCTTTCCCGTCGATTTCATGTTCCAGCTGTCCGCGCAGGAGTTCAGCGACTTGAAATCACAATTTGTGATTTCAAGTGGAAGCCACGGCGGTCGTCGCAAGCCTCCGCTGGTCTTTACCGAGCAGGGGATCGCGATGCTCTCGGGCGTCCTGGGAAGCGAGAGAGCCATCGCCGTGAACATCGAGATCATGCGGGTCTTCGTCGAGCTTCGCCGGGTAGCGAGCTCCTATGCCGCAATTGAGAAGAGGCTCGAAGAGATCGAGCGGGAGCTGAGCGGTCATGACGAGCAGCTGACCGAGATATTCGCGGCATTGAGGCAGCTGATCTCTCCACCCGCACGACCGAAGCGCCCGGTCGGGCTCGACTGTCGGGTTCAGCTTCTCGCGATCCTCGAGGCGGTCCAGACGACCGGGCCAGATCAGTGGGCCGACCGGCACAGCCATTCCCCGATGAAGGGGAACTTGGCCGACCTTCACTAGGTGCGTGACAAGCAGGGGGAGACCTGTACCGCCTCTTCGTGCTCTGGCAGCGCAAGGAGCGCCGCGTGGTGGTCATTGACGGACGAGCGAAGGCAAACAAGACCAAGTTGTCGGCGGCGGAGTACGAGGCCGTGTGTGCCCTCGCGGCAAGATCGCCGATGATCCGCCGCCGTTTGCATCGGTCGACGACTTCATCCAGGCCGACCTCAAAGCGTAGGCTCGATCTTTCGGGTACGGCCCTAGCCGAGGCGCTCGATCAGGAGTGTCTGGCTTCTCCTGTGCCGGGATGCGCCTCAGCCCCGCGAGCTATGCCGCATCAGCGGAGTCGACAAGCCTACGAAGCTGATGTGAGAAGCTTGAGGCTCTCTGACGACGCCGATCGTGGACCACCGAAGAACGATGCCGCACTCCCTCGTCAGGCTGCTCGGCCGCACAGCACCTTCACTGGCGGCGGCCGCGCTCGTTGTCGTTGCTGCCACCGCACTGGGGGCGGCGAACCGTGGCCCCGACCTGCTCCTTAGCTCGGTGTCAGCTCCCAGCGCACAGTTGGCGCCCGGATCGATGTTCAGGGAGAGCATCACCGAGAAGAACATCGGCAACAAACGTGCTCGCGCGTCCATCACCGGCTTTTACCTATCGCCGTCGGCGAAGCTGGGCCACGGTGCCATCCGGCTGGCCAAAGCGGTTCGGATTCGGGCGCTCGGCGCTGGCAAGAAGACCAAGCGCACCGCGAACCTCGTCATTCCCAAGGCGATCGCCGCGGGCTCCTACTTCCTGATCGATTGCGCCGATGCTCACCACCAGGTGAAGGAGCGCAATGAGCGCAACAACTGCCATGTTGCGGCCAGGCGAGTCACGCTGACCACCCCCAGCATCGTGACCTGCGTACCGACGAATACTCCGGCCCTCACCTCGCCCGACCCGAGCTGCTTTGACGGCAACGCCACGGACGGGATCTTCGTCTCGGGGATTGGTGATGACTCGAACCCGGGCACGATGGCTTTGCCGAAGCGAACGCTTGCCGCCGGCGTCAGCACCGCGGCCGCGCAGGGCAAGGATGTCTATGTGACCAAAGGCGTCTACCCGGAAGCGCTCAACGTCGCCAACGGAGTCAGCGTCTACGGCGGCTACGACGCCTCGTGGCAGCGCTCGCCCGCCAACGTGACCAAGATCACGGGCACCACATTCTCCGGAGATACCGAGGCCGCAACTGCATTTTCCGTCACCACGCCGACCACGCTTCAGCTCCTGACGCTCACCCCAAGCGCGCCGACCACCCCGGGGGCGAGCTCCTACGGCCTGCGCGGGTCCGGCAGCGCCGGGCTCGTGCTCGACCACCTGACCGTGCTCGCCGCCGCGGGCGTCGCCGGCGCTGCGGGCGCCAACGGAACCGCCGCCACACCCGGCGGCGACGGGACCGGCACTGGAACGGGGGGTACGAGCCCCGCCGGGCACACCGGAGGGGCAGGCGGGTATGGCGGATATAGCGGGGACAGCGGTACGGAAGGCGCAACGGGACTGGCGACGACCCCCGACATCTGGGGCGATATGGGCGGTCCCGGCGGCGCCGGAGGCGTCGGCGGCGCCAGCGAACGGGGCGGAGACGGCTATTCCGGCGACGCCGGGCACTTTGGAGCGAACGGATCCGGAGGCGGGTCGGGGAACGCCGACGGTCCGGCCTCCGCGATCTGGCTCAGCGAATCGGGTACGAGCGGCCAGAACGGATTTGCAGGCCACGGCGGCGGCGGCGGCGGGGGCGGCAGTTCCACCAGCTGTAGTTTCTGCACTAATCACGAAGGTGGCCGCGGCGGCGGCGGTGGTGGTGGTGGCGGCGGCGGCCACGGTGGCGGCGGGTCGTTTGGGATCTTCCTCGTGAGCTCGGCCGGCGCCCTGGTTCAGGACTCAGACGTCACGGCCTCCAACGGCGCCCCCGGGGGGGCCGGGGGAGGCGGCACCTTCGGTGCGGCGGGTGGCGGCGGCGCCTTTGGCGAAGCGCCCAGCGACAGGGGCGCCACTGGCGGCGATGGCGGCACCGGCGGCGATGGCGGTCCAGGCGGACGCGCCGGCGACGGCGGCGGTGGCGCCGGTGGGCCGAGTGTCGCGATCTTCGGCCTCAGCGCGGCCGATGCGCCGGGTACGACCGTCACCCATGGCAGCGGTGGCGCTGGGGGCGCGGGTGGCTCCGGGTCCGGTTTCGGCGCCCCCGCCGGCGCCGATGGCGCGGCAGCCAACTACCTCTGAAGGCCACGCGAGCCTGTCGCGACTGGGACGGTCAGCATGAGGGTCGGGCTCGATTCGAGTTAGCGCCGGAATGCAGCTTTCGCGCTTGTCGACCATCGAGTGGTGGGACGCCGGGACGTATGGGGACGCGTCCGGACGTATGTGGCGCCCACACCGGCCGGCTGGGGTCCGAGCGGTCGCAGGTTCGAGGTTTGCCTCAGAGGAAAGCCGTCTTGGTTCAGTAAGGTGCGCGCAGGCCCTCGAACATCGGAAAGTGCTTGACGTTGCAGGTCGCGAGATCGGCGTCTATCGATTCTGCGGTAGCGGCAATCGCAAGGTCGGCGACGCCGATGTCGGGGTGGCTGCGTCGCCATCGGCGGCCGAGCTCTCCAGCGCGACGAGCCACGGTCTCGGTCACGGGTATCCACGCGATCAACGCGAAAAGCCTGTCGGCGGCTCCTCGCTCCGAGGATCGCAGCCCCTGGATCACCTCTATTCGGCTGATCTCCGAGCACGAAGGACGGACATCGAGGCCGGCGAGGTACTTGGTGGCTGGAGCCGAGGCACGCAGGTGATCCACCAGGACGCTGGTGTCGAGGACGACGCTCAACCTGCGAACCGGGAGAGACGGTTGGCATCCGCGCGGCGAACGTCCTCTACGTACTCGACGCCCTCCTCCAGATAAGGAGCGATGCCCGCGGTTCCCTCGATCGCTTGCTCCCAGTTGGCCCGCCACTGCGCCGCGTCCTGGTCCTCTTTCGAGAGGTAGATGTCAACTGCGCGCCGGATCACCGTCGAGCGCGAGGTTCCCTCGGCGGCCGCCCGCTTGTCCAGGCGGGTCGTCTGATCCTCGTCGAGGTAGATCTGCGTTCGATTCACGATGTATAAGGGTACATTACCCCTCTACGGCGATCCAAAGGCTCCGATTCGCTTGCGGGTTTCCCGGTTTAAATACCGCTTAGCGCCGCCGCGATCGACGGCTGGCTGCCCGGCGACGCACCAAGGCGAAGCGCGATCGTAACGCGGGTCTTGGCACACTCCACAAACGGGGACAACTTCCGTCCAACTTCCTTGAAGATGCCTGCGGAGCGGCCTAGCCTCGCCTCGGTGAGGCGACGAGCGACAATCGCCTTTGCGGCCGGCATGGCCGCGGTTGCGGCCCTCTCCGTCGGTCTTCTCTTCGCCGCCGGCGCCACGGCCTCGCGCCCGGCCCCGGCGAACAGGCGTGTCTGCGGCGTCCCGGCCGGCGGGCACGCTCGCTGCCTTGCGATTCGCCACTACGGGAAGGTCGAGAGCGCCGACAAGGGCGGCGGCGGCCACAAGCCCGGTCCCAGCCTGCCGCCGGTCAGCTACGGCGCCGCCGAACTTGAGGACGCCTACGGGTTGACGGCGGCGGCAGCGAGCAACGGGGAAGGCAGGACCGTCGCGATCGTCGACGCCTACGACGACCCCAACGCCTATGGAGACCTGGCGCAGTACCGCAGCGCCGAGGGGCTGCCGGCGATCGCCCGATGCGACGTCACCGGCCCCACCGGTCCGTGCTTCGCCAAGGTCAACCAGTCCGGCGCCGAAGGCCCCTACCCGGCCGGCAACACCAGCTGGGCGGAGGAGATCTCACTCGACCTCGACGCGGTCTCGGCAACCTGCCCCAGGTGCAACATCCTGCTGGTCGAGGCCGGCTCGAGCAGCCTCTTCGACCTCGGCGAAGCGGTCGAAACCGCCGCTGCTTTCGGCCCGGTGGCGATCGGCAACTCCTACGGCGCCGAAGAGTTCAGCCTCGAGGAACTTTTCGCGGTGCTCTTCTACGACCATCCCGGCATCGCGGTCACCGCCGCCGCGGGCGACGGCGGCTACGGCGTCTACTTCCCGGCCGCGGCCGAAAGCGTAATTGCCGTCGGCGGCACCTCGCTGCGCGAAAGCAGCGGCGCTTGGACGGAGACGGTGTGGTCGGGGACGGGCAGCGGCTGCTCCGCCTACATCCCGAAGCCGGCCTGGCAGAGCGACACGGGCTGTCCCAGGCGGACCGTCGCCGACGTCGCTGCCCTCGCCGATCCGAACACGGGCTTCCGGGTCTACGACACCTACAACGAGCCCGGCTGGCTGGTCTTCGGCGGGACGAGCGTCTCCGCGCAGGTGATCGCCGGCGTCTACGGCCTGGTCGGCCACGGGGCGAGCGACGCCCGCGCCCTCTACGGCAACGGCGCGATCGAATTCGGCTCCCCCAACGACAACCTCACCGACGTGACGAGCGGCTCCAACGGCTCCTGCACCCACGGCCACCGGGACTCGAGCCGGGCCTACCTCTGCACCGGCGTGACCGGCTACGACGGCCCGACGGGCATGGGCACGCCGGCCGGCCTCGGCGCCTTCTGAGCCCGGCAAGGGCGCTCAATACCCGCCCGGTCGGACAGCGCGGCGAGCGGCTGAGCTGGGCGGCGTAATGTGACGCCCGGATGAGGCCGGAAACCAGATACGCGCGCAGCGGCGACCTCGGCATCGCCTATCAGGTCTACGGCGAAGGCGACCTCGACCTGGTCGTCGCCTTCCCCTTCGTCTCTCACCTGGACATGCTCTGGGAGGTGCCGGCGATGGAGCGCTTCATCCGCCGGCTCGGCAGCTTCGCCCGCGTGATCCCCTTCGACCGGCGGGGCGTCGGACTCTCCGATCCGGTCGACTCGACGCCGACGCTCGAGGAGCGGATGGACGACGTGCGCGCCGTGATGGATGCCGCCGGCTCCGAGCGGGCGGCGCTCTTCGGGATGTCCGAGGGGGCGATGATGTGCATGCTCTTCGCCGCGGCGCACCCCGAGCGCACCTCGGCGCTGATCCTCTGGGGTGCGATGGCGCGCTCGACCTGGGCGGAGGACTACCCGTGGGCGCCTCCCCGCGAAGCCGTGCTGGAAGCCGAGAAGGAGCTGATGCTGCCGCTCTGGGGCCAGGGCGCGACGCTTGACGTCTTCTCTCCGAGTCTCGCCGACGATCCCCGGGCGCGCGAGATGCAGGGGCGCTTCGAGCGCCTCTCGGCGAGCCCGATGCGCGTCGCGCGGCTGCTCGAGATGTTCCTCGACACGGACGTCCGCGAGACGCTGCCGTTGATCCGGACGCCAACCCTGGTCATCCACCGGCGCGGCGACCACGCGGTCAACTACAGAGCCGCCCGCTGGCTCGCGGAGCAGATCGAGGACAGCACCTACGTCGAGCTCGACGGCGTCGACCACTTCCCCTGGGTCGGCGAGGGCGTCAGCGACGGCATGGACGAGATCGAGGAGTTCCTCACCGGCGTCCGGCCCGCTCCCTCCCCGCAGCGCGTCCTCGCCACCGTCCTCTTCACCGACATCGTCGACTCGACCAAGCGCGCGGAGGAGCTCGGCGATCGCCGCTGGCGCGAGCTGCTCGAGGATCACCAGGCGCTGGTGCGGGAGCGCCTGGCGCGCTTCGACGGGCACGAGGTCAAGACCACTGGAGACGGCTTCCTCGCCACCTTCGACGGCCCGACCCGGGCGGTCGAGTGTGCGCGGCGGATCGTCGACGATATGCCGGCCCTCGGGGTCGAGATCCGGGCCGGTCTCCACGCCGGCGAGGTCGAGCTGATCGGCGAGGACGTCGGCGGCATCGCCGTCCACGTCGCGGCGCGGATCGCCGCGCTCGCCGGGCCGGGCGAGGTACTCGTGTCGCGAACGGTGCGCGATCTGGCGGTCGGCTCGGAGATCGATTTCCGGCCCCAGGGCAGCCACCGGCTCAAGGGCGTCGCCGACGAGTGGGAGGTATTCGGCGTCGCGGCGCCACCGCTCTCGGCGGGCTCGACCGGGTGATCCACTCAGGCCTTCGGGCGTGGGGAGCCGGGCCGCGACGCCGGCCCGAGTGCGCTTTGGACGATGCTCAGCCTCCCTGCGGATCGCGCCACATCTCGCGCAGGGGCGGGCCGCCGGCGGGCATCGTGAAGGTGCCGGTGAGGGCGAAGCCGTGGCGCTCGTAGAGGACGCGGTTGCGCTCGCTGCTCGCCTCCAGGTGGGCCGGCCGGCCTTCGTGGTCGCAGCGCTCCAACACGGGCTCGAGCAGCGCGGCGCCGAGCCCGCGGCCCTGGCGCCTCGGTTCCACCCCGATGTAGTGCAGGTACCAGTGGCGCGGCTTGCGCGGGTGGTGTCGTTCGAAGCGCAACTGGGTCCAGAGCGCGAGCGGCAGGCGGGGGCCGAAGACGGCGGCCATCTGCCGGCCGGTGCGCAGCGCGCGCCTCGTCGGCACGCGCCAGCGCCCGGGCTGCGCCCAGATCGCCGCGCCGCTGCCGTCTTCGGCGACCCAGAGCTCCCGGAGGTCGGGCGCGAGGTTGCCGATCTCCGCGGTGAAGAAGGCGAGCAGGCGCTCGGCCCGGCTCGCCGGGTCGGGGAGCAGGTGCGCCCAGGCCGGGTCGTCGGCGAACGCCAGGGCCAGGGCCTCCGCGGCCGGCTCGTGGTCGTCCGCCGTCGCCGGCCTGATCTTGGGGAGGGGACCGCTCGTCACGATCCCCTCCAATGATGCCGTTGTCAGTCGCTGTCGGGCCGGTGGCCTGCGTCGGGCTCGTGCTCCAGCTCGTCGGCGTCGTTCAGGGCCCATCCGACCCGCTCGACCAGCTGGTGCGAGAAGTGGTCGGACTCGAGGTCACTGAGGTTGATGCGCTCGCGATAGACCACCGTGCCGGCGTCCTCGCCGCTGCGGTCGGTCGAGATCAACAACTGGGGCATGGTGTCTCCTTTCCGCTCGTGGGTGGCGAGGGGACAGGGTTGCGTCCTTGTCTTGTGCCCGGGTGAATGGGGCGTAAACATCGGTTAAAACCGCAAGCCCGGCGATCGGCTCCGGCTAGGGTCTATGCGAGGTGACCGAAAGCGCCGGGATCATGCTCTTCCGCCGGGCAGACGGGCCGGTCGAGGTGCTGCTCGCGCATCCGGGCGGGCCGTTCTGGGCGAAGAAGGACCTCGGTGCGTGGTCGGTCCCCAAGGGCGAAGTGGAGGATGGGGAGGAGGCGCGGGCCGGCGCCCTGCGCGAGCTGGAGGAGGAGCTGGGCTCGAACTTCGGCCTGACGGCCGACGATCTGGTCGAGCTCGGCTCGGTGCGCCAGAAGGGCGGCAAGGTCGTCCACTGCTGGGCCGCCGAGCGCGACTTCGACCCGGCCGGGTTGCGCAGCGCGACATTCGAGGTAGAGTGGCCGCCGCGCTCGGGGCGCCGGCGCGAGTTCCCCGAGGTCGACCGGGCCGAGTGGTTCGGCGTCGAGGAGGCGCGCCGCCGGATCAACGCAGCGCAGACCGAGCTGCTCGACCGCCTGCTCGCCAATCTCTGATCCCCACCACTCGTCCCCGGGTGCAACGCGTTTGCGGTCTATATGGCGTCAAACGCGTTGCACCCGGCGACCGCGACCTATACTCGCCGCGATGGCTGACGGTCCGCAACCGCTCTCGGTACGGCTGCTCGAGGCCGGCGTGCGCAGCGCCCGCGGCGTGACCAAAGCGACCGGCCTCGACCGCGCGGTCGAGAGCGCCGCCGAGGACGCGATGGTCGCCGCGGTCGAGAGCGAGGCCGTCGAACGCGCCCTCGCCCGCCTGCTCAGAGGCCCGGTGGTCGAGGAGGCGATGAACAGCGCCCTGGGGAGCGAGGCGGTCAAGCGCGCTCTGGTCGAGGCGCTCGACAGCGAGCTGGTCGACGAGGTCTGGCGCCAGCTGCTGGCCAGCGACGAGGCGCAGCGGCTGGTCGAACGGATCGCCGAGGCGCCCGAGATCCGCGCCGCGATCAGCGCCCAGAGCGTCGGCATGATCGAGGACATCGGGCACACGATCGGCAACGGCACGCGGCGCGCCGACGGCGTCGTCGAGCGACTCGCGCGCCGCATCCTCTTCCGCAAGCGCCGCGCCGAGCCGACCGACCGGGCCGGCATCGTCACCCGCGGCATCGGCTTCGGGCTCGACGTGCTGATCGTCAACCTCTCCTTCTCCGGGCTGGCGGCGATCGCGGCCCTGATCGCCTCGGCCTTCACCGGCAACGGCAACGGGGCCTCGGGCCTCGCGCTTGCCCTCGGCACGGCTGCTTGGCTGGCGCTGGGCGCCGTTTACCTGGTCGGCTTTTGGTCGCTCACCGGGCAGACGCCGGGCATGCGCTTCCTCGGCATCAGGCTCGACGTGGCGGGCCGGGGGCTGCCCGTCGGGCGCTCGATCAAGCGCCTGTTCGGCATCGCGCTAGCGGCGATCCCCTTCTGTCTCGGCTTCGTCGGCATCCTCTTCGACGAACGGCGCCGCGCCTGGGACGACCGGCTCAGCGGCGTCGACGTCGTCTACGAGGGCGACGAGCGCCGGGCGGCGCCCTGGTCGCGGCTCGAGCCGGGCGCGACCGAGCCGGTCGCCTCAGCGGCCGCCGAGACGACGAAGGCCCCGGAGTCCCGGGGCCTTCGTCCAAGCCGGATGGCGGGGTCGTCGACTAGCTGACCGAACCTTCCGGTCCCTCCGCGAGCTTGTAGATGATGATGATCGCCAGCGCGAAGATCGCCAGCGACCAGAGGGGGTATGCACCGCCCATCGCGAGCAGCGCGCCGATCGCGTTCAGCGAGGCGATGAAGATGCCGAACCAGCGCCCGAATTCGCCGCCCGAGAAGAGGGAGAAGGCGGCGACGAGCTCGAGCACGCCAAGGATCAGGAGGACCCAGCCCCAGGTGTGCAGGCTGCTGACGACGTAGGTGACGTTTTCCGTGAAGAACTTCGAATCGCCGATCGCGGCGATGCCGTAGATGATGTTCAGAACCCCGGCGACCAGCAGGAGGACTCCGGCAAAGACCCACCAGCCGCTGAGCATGCTCTCATTGTTCATCGGGAACCCTTTCTGACGCCCAAAGTGGATAGACGAGTGGACACATCAGGGGCCGCTTCGCTGCGTATGGCGACGTTCCTTTGCGCGACTTTTTTCGTGCTGATTGGGTGGGCCTTCGCCGCGAGGTCCGGCGCCGCGTCGGTCGCCGGCGCCAGCAGCCTGCGCGTCGCCGAAACGGACGACGTCGAAAACCGGACCAACGGCAAGATCTTCGGCGTCGACCCGGTCGAAGGACCGTACACGTGCTCGGGCACGGCGCTGGACACGCCGAGCGAATCGATCGTGCTCACGGCGGGGCACTGCGTGCTGGAGAACGGGCGCTGGGGGCGGGACATCCGCTTCGTGCCCGCCTACGACCACGGGGCGCGGCCGTTCGGCACCTTCGTCACCCAGGGCGTCTACACGATGCGCCAGTGGCGGCGCAGCGAAAACCCCGACTTCGACGTCGCCGCGTTGCGGGTGCGGCCGGACGACCTGGGAACGCTCGGCGAAGTCGTCGGCGGCCGCGAATGGACGAGCGAGCGCTCGCGCCACGCGGAGTTCGAGATCTTCGGCTACCCGGCGGGGGCGCTCCACGGGCAGTCGCTGCGCGCCTGCGAAACGCGCGGGCTCGGCAGCGACCCGCTGACCAACGCCTTCAGCGGCCCACCGACCGTCCCCGGCCTCTGCGACATGGCGGGCGGGTCGAGCGGCGGCGCCTGGATCGTCAACGGCCGCTACGTCGACGGCGTCACCAGCTACGGCTACACGCACCAGAACACGCGCCTCTACTCGCCCTACTTCGGGACGGCGGTCGGTCGCTTCCTGGCCGGGCTGCCGTAGCGCTCGTGGCGGGTCGCCGCCGGCTCGACGACGGTGATCTAGGCTCTCCGTCGATGGACGCGTTCCGCACGCCGGAGGAGGACCTGCAGGGGCTGCCCGACTTCCCCTTCGAGCCGAGCTACCGCGAGCTCGACGGGCTGCGACTCGCCTACCTCGACGAGGGCGAGGGCAAGCCGGTGGTCTTCTTCCACGGCGAGCCGACCTGGTCGTACCTCTGGCGCAAGGTGATCCCGCCGGTGCGCGACGCGGGCTTCCGCTGCATCGCCCCCGACTACGCCGGCTTCGGCCGCTCCGACAAGCCCACCGACGTCGAGTGGTACACCTACGACCGCCACGTCGAGCTGATGTCGCGGCTGCTCGCGGAGCTGGACGTGCGCGACGCGACCGCCGTCGTCCACGACTGGGGCGGGCCGATCGGCCTGCGGCTGGCGGTCGAGCACCCCGACCGCTTCTCCCGCCTGGTGATCATGGAGACCGGGCCGTTCACCGGCCACCAGCGGATGAGCGACGCCTGGCTGCACTTCCGCGAGTTCGTCCGCGAGAACGCCGACGTGCCGATCGGCGTGCTGGTGCGGGGCGGCTGCAAGGAGGACCCGGGCGACGAGGTGATCGCCGCCTACGACGCGCCCTTCCCGACGCCGGAGTCGAAGGCCGGCGCGCGCGCCTTCCCGCTGATCCTGCCGACCGAGCCCGACGCGCCCGGCGCCGCCGAGGGCCGGCGGGTGGCCGACGCGCTGCGCGAGGACGACCGGCCGACGCTGGTGCTCTGGGCCGACTCCGACCCGATCCTGCCCTTCTCGGTCGGCGAGCGGGTCTCCTCACAGCTCAACTTCCCGGCGCCGCGGCCGATCGAGAACGCCTCGCACTTCCTGCAGGAGGACGCGGGGGCCGAGATCGGCCGCATCATCGCCGAGTGGCTCTGAGCGTTCCCTCGTAGATCCGCTCGACCGCGGCCAGCAGCTCGGTGCGGGGCACCTCGTCGAGCAGGCGCACGCGACGCGGCGGCCCCTCGTCCTCGACCCAGGTGACCGTGCCCGGCCAGTAGGGACCGGGTGGGCGGCCCGGGTGGTGGAAGGCGTCGGCGTAGACCCAGCTGCCCGTGTTGTGGAGCCGGCCGCCGCCGGGCGCGGTCCAGCCGGAGTCGGACT
The DNA here is from genome assembly GCA_050258095.1 of Chloroflexota bacterium. GTDB lineage: Bacteria > Actinomycetota > Thermoleophilia > Solirubrobacterales > 70-9 > VRUE01. The sequence goes on along the minus strand of JBLMYD010000111.1, from coordinate 22,429 downwards.
CGGTCGGGCCGGCGCGGTGGGTGTGGCCGGTGATCGTGTGGGCGGCCTCGACGCGCAGGCGGCGTGCCAGCTCGCCGGCGGCGTCGACGCCGCTGCGCGAGATCGCGGCGGGGGAGAGGTCGGGGTCGAAGCCGGCGCGGAAGAGGCGGTTGAGCAGCCAGACGCTGCCCGAGACGCCGGCAGAGACCGCGGTGCGGGCGGCGGCGCGGCGGGCGCGACCGCCGTTGGCGCTGCGGCCGGCGATCGCTCGCCAGGCGCGCTCGGACGGCATCGTCGCCCTGCCGGCGAGGCCGGCCTCGGCGATGCCGAAGGCGAGCCCGTAGATCGGTCGCAGCACGCGCTCGTAGTCGTCGGGCGCGGAGGGGTCGGGGAGCGCTCCGCCGGCCCGCATCGCCGCGGCCGCCGCCACGCACTCGAGGCGCGGCAGGCTCATGTGGCAGTCCATGTAGTGGCCGTGGGTGGCGTAGACGTCGTCGCGCAGCCAGAGGCCGGGGTAGGCGATGCCGAGCTCGGCGTCGCCGAGCCAGGCGGCGAGGCGCGTGGCGGGCTCGCCGCCTGGCGGCGCCCGGTGCTCGAGGCCGAGCGGTCCGCCGGCGAGCGCGACCTCCTCGAGCAGGGGCTCGGCGAGCCGGTGGTCGTGGTTGCCGGGGACGAGGACGACGCGGCGGCCGGCCATCGCCTCGCCGAGGTCTTCGAAGAACGGTCGCGCCGCCTCGAGCACGGCGGCCAGCGGCAGCGAGCGCAGCTCGAGCGCGTCGCCGAGCAGGACGAGGCGGTCGGCGTCGCCGATCTCGTCGAGCAGGCGCGCCCGGATCGCCGGGTCGCGGGCGATGTCCTCGCCGCTGGGGCTGCCCAGGTGCAGGTCGGAGACGATCGCGGTGCGCACCCAGCGGAACTTAGCGGGGGTGCAACGCATTGGGCGCGATATACGCGCCAAATGCGTTGCACCTGGGTTGGCTGGGCAGCCAGCCTGGCTAGACTTCGGCGCAGATGGCCGGTCTCAGCGAAGAGCGCCTGGCGCCGAGCAACGGCATCGAGATCGCCTACCAGGAGGTCGGCGACCCCGACGCGGCGCCGCTGCTGATGGTGATGGGGCTGGGCACGCAGATGCTCGGCTGGGACGAGGAGCTGTGCGAGGTGCTCGCTGGGCGCGGCTTCCGCGTCGTGCGCTTCGACAACCGCGACATCGGCCACTCGACGATGCTCGACGCGGCGGGCCTGCCGAGCCGCGCCGACCTCTTTCTCGGACGGCCCGAGAGCGCTGCCTACCTGCTCTCCGACATGGCCGACGACGCGATCGGGCTGATGGACCACCTGGGGATCGAGTCGGCGCACGTCGTCGGCGCCTCGATGGGCGGGATGATCGGCCAGACGCTGGCGATCGAGCACCCCGAGCGGGTTCGCTCGCTGGTCTCGATCATGTCGACGACCGGCAGTCGCCGGGTCGGAACCCCGACCTTCAAGGCCTTCGGACTGATGCTGGCCAAGGCGCCGCGCAGCCGCGAGGCCTACGTCGAGCGGGTGCTGAAGACCTTCCGCGTGGTCGGCTCTCCCGCCTACCCGACCGACGAGGCGCGGCTGAGCGAGCTCGCCGGGCGGATGTTCGACCGCTCGCACAACCCGCGCGGGATCCTGCGCCAGATGCACGCGGTCACCGCCTCGGGCAACCGCACGGCGGCGCTGCGAAAGCTGCGCCTGCCGGTCGCGGTGATCCACGGCACCCGCGACCCGCTCATCCGTCCCAGCGGCGGCCGGGCGACGGCCCGGGCGATCCCCGGCGCCCGCCTGCGCATCGTCGAGGGCATGGGCCACGATCTTCCCCGCCCCCTCTGGCCGATCTTCGTCGACGAGATCGCCGACACCGTCGCCCGCACCGGCTCGCGCACCCCGCTCGAGCGGGCCGCCTGACTCAGCGCTTCGGTCCGACGAACTCGTCGAGCCTGGCCACGTCGGCCTTGCGCGAGACGTAGATCGACTTCGGAGGCGCCGCGGTCCAGTGCAGGTCGAGGCGATCGCACGCGTCGCAAAAGATCTGCTTGATGTCGCTCGTGAGGTTCGTGAACACGTAGCGAAGTGCTCGCCAGCTGTCTCTACCCGTGTTGATGAATCGGCAGCCGTCGGAGTGGATCAGGCCGCGAACGAGCAGCCGGGGACAGAGGTTGACCATCATCCCTCTGCCAATCGGCAAGGGCGATCTTCCGTTCGTGCTTCTTGCCGGCACCGTGCTGGGGGAAGAGGCAGAGCCAGGTCTTCGAGTAGGCATGCACCTCGACATAGCCCTTGTTTGTTGTCTGTGGGCGGACCCTGTTCCAGGGCACGACCGCCTGCATGGCGGCGACGCACTCTTCGATGATCTGCGGGTATCGCCGGTCGAGCGCTATGCGCAGCTTGTAGACGTCGCGCGGCGCCCGAGAGATGCAGCCATCGCCGAGATAGAGCCCGAGCAGATACACATATGCCGTCGAGAGCTCATCGAAGTGGTGTGCGCCCGATCCGCACCGGCCGCATCTGGTCCCCGATCTCCCGGAGGGGTCGCAGGGCAGCGGCTTCGGCGAAACGAGTGGGGAAGACTGCCTCGACACCATTCGCGCACCGTTGGTCGCGGCACTCCGGTAGCGCGCGAGATCTCGCAGTTGTTGAACCCGCTTGCCTTGAGTTCGAGCACACGACCCACCGCGGCCCGGCTATGCACGCTGACCCTCTATGCGGCTGAGAGGATTCGAACCTCCACGCTCTTTCGAGCAATACGACCTGAACGTATCGTGTCTGCCAGTTCCACCACAGCCGCAGGGAACGCTGGCGCCCAATTTACCGGTCCGCGCCACTGGGCAGAGTCTCAGCTCATACGAACACATGTTCGTATCTTAGAACCGCAAGCGGACGGAGGCGACGCCATCGCGCCGCCTCCGTCGCTTGTTAAACTCGCGCTTCTCGCCGCTATCGTCTAGGGGACTAGGACGCCGGATTCTCAGTCCGGAAACCGGGGTTCGAATCCCCGTAGCGGTATGGCGCGTAAAGCGCTCCAGCAAGCCAAAAGCCCCGGTTTTGCCGGGGCTTTCGCATTTCTCGGGGTCAGCGCGGGGACAACAGGACGTCGCGGTTCAGGCGTGATTTGAGGCAACGGGTGGGAGGGGGCATGCTGCTGCTCTGCTGTCCCGGTGCTGCTCTCAGCGGCGGCTTGAGTGGCGGCGGGGGAGGACCGTGATCGCGAAGGCAGCGGCGGCTTCGTGGATCAGGTCGACAGGGATCGCGGGCGGCTTCGTGGCCGTCCGAGGTGGCTTGTCCGAGCCGAAGAGGGCGATCGAGACCAGCTGCCCGCGCGGGTCGTGGCGAGCCTTGTAGCGGATGCCCGCGTAGTCGGCATCGCGCAGGGCGAGCGCCCAGGCTTGCGTGAGCGCGTAGTCGGTGGTCGTGTTGATCTCGGCGGTGAGGCCGGCGAGGCCGAGGACTCGTCGGTCGGTCAAGTCGACGACCTCTGCTTTGGGCGGACGCAGCCTGGAAAGACGTTGCGAGTCGACCAGTGACTCCGGGATCACCCCGCCTGGTCGCAGCAGGCGCCCGAACTTCTCGACGAAGGCGCCGATCGGCTCCTCGGCGAGGTAGCACGTGCCGGCATCGGGCAGGTTGAAGCGGCCCTCGGGGCCGGTATCGAAGAACCAGGGCGCGGCGTCGGTCGCATGGATCCGCCACAGGCTCTCCGCGCCGAGTGCCATGCTCGGCAGCTCCGGTAGTTCGTCCGGAGGAACGGGCAGTCCGCGAGGACTCAACGAGCCAGCTCAGCGACGGCGCGCCGGGCAGCGGTGAGCAGAGGCTCGGGATTCTCGTCGGCGAAAGCGTCGACCGGGGCTTGGTCACCCAGCTCCGGCTGGGGAGCCGTCGCAAATGCGGCCAGCGTCCACGCATCGAGCCCCGCATCCCCGAAGATCTTGTTGAGCTTCTTGACGACCCCGAACGGCGCACCGCTCGCCGCATCGAACTGCCAGCGCGGATAGCGAACCAGCCCCGCGTCGTCGCGCAGCGCAATCACCGACCCGCTGACGACCCGCTTGCGCAGCGCCTCGCGGCTGACCCCCCCGAGCAGAACCCGCGCCTCAGCGCTGGTCAGCAGCTCCCCCAGCGCCCGCTCCCAAGCCCCGCCGGCAAGCACGACCATCGCCGCTCGCCGGCCAAGCACCTCGGCATCATCAGCCGAACTCGGCTGCCCACCGATCTCGGTGAGCGTGCGCCGGAACTCTTCGACGGTGCGATCTAGAAGGGCTGGGTTCGCTGCCATTGACCCAGAAAGATAGCGTCAACCTCGTCAACCGTCAAGAAAGTTGCTGGCGCTTGACTTCACGACTTCCCCTTCCAAGAGGGAGACATCAAGCGGGGTTGAACGCCACGGAGATCGCCATGTTCTCGTTAGAATCAGCTCAAGTTCCCATTTTTTCTTTAGAGCCTCTATTGCTATCTGCTGAATCCTGGCGGCCGATGGGCCTCTGGGCGGGGGTTAAGGGTTTGGCTTACGAGGAAGTCGATCAGTTCCGTCCTTCGCGCTTGCGCCATTTCGTTTTGCGCCAACTCGACCCGCGGCTCGTCGGTATGGGGATGACCTGTGCCTGAGCGAAAAGTCGCGTTCTACGAGTGTCAGAACGTCGACGGGAGCCCGGCGTTCGACCGCCTCGCTGCCGCCGAAGCGATCAACGGCCTCGACGATAGCGATTGGAAAGTTCCCGACTACGACGGCGCTTCGCAATTCGGGGTGATAGTCGACCAGGTAGGTACTAAAAGTAAACCGTCACAGCTGAGGTTTCTGCGGATCCGAGAGGATGCGCCCTACGTCCTTTCGGCGGCGCGAAAACTGACTCCTGTTCAAGTTGAAGAAGACGAGCGGATCAGTGAGTTCACCCACGTGGTGATCTGGCCAGACGGCTTCATGGGAGCGATAAGCACGCGTGAGGCGCCTTCGCATAAGCGTCTCTCGCTCTACTTTGACCTCGCAACCAACGAGTACACCCACATCGTCAACCTCTTCGACCCCGATGCATTCAAGAGGCTGCACGAGCTGGTCGACAACGACGAACTGAGAAACATCAAGATCAAGCTACAGAGTTCCCAGCTGGACCACATTGAAGAAGCCAAGAAGGTTCGCGGGTTCGGCAATATCCTCAAAGCCGGGAGGGGAACGGAGGCCGTCACCATTGGCATCGAGGTTGGCGTCGGACGCTCGCGCACCGTTTCGCTCGACCCCGAGCTCGCCGCGGGCGCTGTCGAGCTCGCCGAAATGGGAGATCAGCTTGAGCAGATGATCGTCAAGGGCCGTGACAAGCATGGCGACATCCAGACGATCAATATGAAGTGGGAGCGGATCGCAGAGGAGATCAGCGTCGCCGATGGCGTCGACAACGCGACGATCTACGCGCTGATTCGTGAGGCCCGAAAACAAGTCGAGAAGCGAATTGGCAAGCTCGATCGCGCCGCACGAGGCAGCTAGTGGGCCTGCCCGCCAGAGAGGGAGAATCCTCTCTGGCATTACGCCTGCGCCATGTCACTGCGATCGCCTGCATGGCGGCGGCTATCGTTGCCACTGCGGCGCTTCTGTTGCCGAACACGCCATTGCTCTGCAGCCTCGGCGACGAAGACCGCGGCGAGTTCTACGGGCAGATGACGACCGTAGTCGTGACCTTGATGGGATTCTTGATCACGGCTGTTGCGATCTTGGTCTCGCTCGACCGAGGCCGGGAGATCGTCAAGGAACTAAAGCGCGGGGAGTCCTTTTCGCTACTGGTGTTGAATCTTCTTGCCGCGGTACTTCTCCTCTTCCTCCTGACGGTGTTGAGCGTGCTCGGTGCCATACGCCCAGACGGCCTTGGAGACTCGGCCGCGTTCGCCGTGGGCTATGAATGGCTCGTGCTCTTCGCCCTTGCCGAGATCGCGCTCGGAGGCTTCTACTTCTGCGTCGTCACCTACAAGGTTGCCTCTCATGAATAGACGTCTTGCGAGGTCGGCGTGGCGCTCGGCCGTGGCGTCCCGGGCGCACCCTATCCTCGCCACTGAAATCAATCAGCGCCCGTGCTAGACCCCGCCATCAATAGTCAGCAGCCCTTGCCGACCGCCGCGGTTCCGCGTACCTTGCTCGAGGCCGCCTTTCCCTTCGAGCAAGTCTCCGAGGTCGCCAAGCGCGATCGCTACTGCAACGATCACACCTACGCTGTCCACAAGTGGTGGGCACGGCGGCCACCGGCGGTGATCCGCGCGATCCTGCTAGCGGCGACGCTTCCCCCGGACACCGACAAGGTGGAGTTCTGGCGCCGTTTCACCGAGGATTCCGACACTCTCGCCGGCAGGGTCGTAGGCGACCCCTTCATGGGCGGCGCCACGACCCTGGTTGAGGCCTCGCGCCTCGGTGCCGACGTAACCGGCATCGATGTTGACCCGCTCGCCGTGCGGATCGCAAGGGTCGAGTTGGCTGCCCTCAACCGCGAGGCCTTTGAGACGGAAGCCGACGCGCTACTTACTCACCTGCGCGGGCGCCACGACGGCCTTTATCCATCTGCCGCCGGGCGCGAAGCTCTCCACTACTTTCGCCTCCGCGAGGTCGCCTGCTCAGACTGCGGGAAGTGCACGCTGATCTACCGAAATCTCTGGCTCGCACGCGACCGCGGCTTGCCGGGCGCGGTCGTTCGCGGTGAGGGCGGCGTTGCCTTCTGCCCGCTCTGCAAGGAACTCCACTACATTGAGGCCGATCGCAAGGCGCTCGATTGCTGCGATCGCCGTCACGTCCTTGATCGCGGCACCTATGCTCAGGCCCGCTTCGAGTGTCCGTACTGCGAGAAGTTCGCCGACAACGAGGAGCTCCAGGTCGGCTGCCTGGACTCGCGGTTGATCGCCGTCGAGGAGACCGTTGAGAGCGGCTACCGGGAGATCCGCTCGCCGGACGAGGCCGACCTTGAGGCATTGGCAGTGGCCCCCTCCGCGGAATGCGCGGACGTCCCACTCAGCGAGACCGACTCCGGCCGCCCGACCTCCTATGGGTTCGAGACGGTCGCCGACCTTTTCCATCCCCGCCAGCGGATCGTCCTGGGCGATGCCTTTGCGTGGATCGCCGGGCGCGAAGTCGACGCCGGCCTTCGCGACGCGTTGATTCTCGCTGTCTCCAACGCGCTCGGCTCCAACAATGCGCTTTGCGGGTATGCGACCGATTACGGTCGCCTCTCCTCGCTCTTCAGTGCTGTCCGCGCCTACTCGATCCCGGTCCTGAGCGTCGAGCTAAACCCGCTACATCGAAGCGCCGGACGTGGGACCCTCGCTGCCACCTTGCGCCGCCTCGTTCGCAGCGCTGCTGAGTCTGTCCACCGCCACAGCTTCGAGACATCAAAGGAGGAGGTCGTTCGTTACGAGTTCGCCGCTGCCGCCACGGGTCGCTCATCGGTCAGCTGTAGTTCTGCCGACCGGCCCCTGCCGACCGAGTTCGGTCAGTTCGATCTCGTGCTCACGGACCCGCCGTACTTCGACTTTATTCCTTACTCAGACCTGTCGCTGCTCTACCGAGCGTGGTTGGCGCCGGAGTCGAAGGCCGAGGAACTGGGCGGGGCGCCGATCTACCCGGTGGGGAGGGACCCCGGCGCAGACTTCGCCGAGCGGCTCGCTGGTGCTTTCCGCAATGTCCGCTCGGCGTTGAAGCTGGGTGCGCCAATGATCTTCACTTTCCACTCCCCTCACGCCGAGGCCTGGCAGGCGGTCGGCAAGGCGTTGCAGAAGTCGGGCTTTAGGGTCCATGCCGTTTTTCCAGTTTGGGCCGACGGGCGCGGTGGTAGCCACGGACACGCAGGCAACTGTGAGTGGGACCTTGTCTTCGTCTGTCGTCCTGCGACCACGACCGGCATAGCGTTGCGAGCCAGCGTCGAGGAATGGGTGGCGCGCATTGGTCGGGAGGAACTTGAGGACAGCGACCAGCGCAACCTCGAGCTGGGTCTTGAGATGGCGAGGAGGCTCAGCCCTTGAATTCGGAGGAGAGAAAGCAGGCGCTCGAGGAGCGCCGCGAGCTGCTTGACGATCGCAGCGAGCGCATCTGGACCAAGACCTCATTTGAGGACTTCCCTGTCTACCGGGTCCCGACCGAGTTGCTGCGATTGAACGCGAACAACAGGCGCTTTCGGGCTGAGGCCCAGGGCGTCGAAACTGAGCTGGGCCGCGCTCTTGACCCCGAGGCCGATGAGGCCTCGATAATCGCTTTGCTCCTCGATAAGGAGCCGCGAGTCGAAGGTGATCGGGTCGTCGGTGATCGCAATAAGGACACTGTCGCCCTCGAAGTTGACTGGAGGCGTCGGCGCCAGGAGCGCCCATTGTGGATTCGGCCCGATGGTCAAGTCAGCAACGGCAACCGCCGCTTGGCGCTGGTCAAACGCCTTGCCGCGACCGAGGGGGTTACCGGCCACGAGTGGGTCGACGTGATCTTCATGGATGAAGATGCCTACGACGACGAGACGCTTTTCGAGATGGAGGCTCGCGAGCAGCTGACTGAGGGCTACAAGGTTCGCTACACCAAAATGAACCTGCTGCTGACGCTTCGAGACGCGGCTGAGAGACAGGGGATCGACTGGCACGATCGCGACTCGATCAAGGAGGTCGCTGAACGGATCCAGCACTTGGTCGCCAACAATCCGGGCTACGCCAGGGTGCAGCTGCAAGCAGTTAAGGCAATGACTGATTACCTCGCTTGGATCGAGCGGCCCGACGACTTCGCCGCGCTGCGAAACAAGGTCGAGCGTTTCCGCGACGTCGGGAAAAATATGGAGTGGCTAGCCGAGAACGCCCCCGAGCATCAGGCTGCGATGTTGGAGCTCTGTTTCCTGGCGATCCAGTCAGGGTCGAGCCATCCCGACATCAGGGAGATTCGCAAGATTGTCAAGCGCGACCCCTCGTCTTTCGAGGCGCTGGCGAGCGAAGTGGAGGAGATCGCCTCTGAGCTCGATGGCGATGAGCCCGAGCTTACCGAGGCGGTTCCACCCGATGACGAAGATCCCGAAGACCGCGAATCGGACCTTGAGGACGAGGTCGTCGGAGACGGGCCTAGTACCGCCCGCCAAAGGCGGATCTTCGAGGCCGTCAACGCCGCCTCGCAGACTTCACGGGCCCACGGAGATCCTCCTCAGACCAAGCTCCGCACCGCTGCCACCAAGCTAGGGGAAGTGGATGCGGCGGAGCTTCTCGCCGCCACCAGCGGCGGAGCGCAGGACCGGGTTCGTGCTGCGATCGCTGAGGTAGTTGCCTGGGCGAAGGCGGCAGAGACGGCCCTTCGGGACGGCGCGTAGCGCTTACGGGCGATGAACGGCGAGCGACCGCGGGCGGAGATCACCCTTGGCGATGACCATGTCGAGGTTAGCGGCGAGGGGCTCAACGACAGCAGGCTCGACCTTTACTTCGGCGCAATCCTGGGCTGCGAGCGCTCCGAGGACGGCTGGGTCTGCCCGCTGCGGCGAGAAGTCGGCAACGACCTGGTCGTCAAGATCGCCGCCCAGCTGCGCAGCCGCGGTTATGAGGTCATCGCAAGTGGCGGTCCCGCTGACCTAGCGCTGGAGCGTGACATCGACCGCCTACGCAGTTACGAGCGCGCCGCGCAGGCCGGGCGCGACTACCTAGCGCTAGACCAAGGTTCGGAGCCGGCTTCGCTCTTCGACGAGGGTGAGGTCCTCGCCGCCCTGGCACAGGCTGGCTGGAACGAGGAGGCACGCTCTCTTCTGCCTCATCAGCGCCATGCGATGCTGCACGCCCTAAACGCAGCTAACGCAGCCAACTTCTCGGTTCCAGGCGCCGGCAAGACTGCGACCGCGCTCGCCGTTGCCCTTACCCACATGGCTCACGGGGTGATCGACGGCGTTCTCGTAATTGGACCTCTCTCCTGTTTTCGTCCCTGGGAGCGCGAAGCAGAGACTGCTGCGCCAGGGGTCTTCAATGTGCAGCGGGTGCGGGGTGTGGGACGCGAGGCGAGGACCCACCTCTACCGCGCGGTCAACCGAGGTGGATTCCTGCTGATGAGCTATGCGACCGCCGCCCACGACCGCGGTGAGCTTGAGCGGCTATGCGACCGCTTCGATCTGATGCTGATTGTTGATGAGTCTCACCGGGTGAAGCGGTTTCAGGGCGGCGAGTGGGCGCCCGCTCTGGTTGGGCTCGCCTCCCACGCCAAGGTGCGGATGATCCTCACAGGTACCCCGATGCCACAGGATGCAAGAGACCTCTGGAGCCAGTTCAACATTCTCTGGCCCGGTGAGGAGGCGACCGGGACCCGCGGTGCATTTCGGGCCAAGGCAGACTCAAGCTTCTCCTCGGTGATCACCGACCTCGAGCCTTTCTTCACCCGCACCCCAAAGGTTGAGCTCGGGCTGACTGACCCTAATATTGAAACTGAGAACGTCGAGATGGCACCGTTGCAGGCCGATGTTTACCAACTGGTGCTGCAGCAGCTCCGAGCTCAAGTCTCCGATGCCGCTAGCTGGAAAGAGAAGATCGAGCGGCTGCGCCGGGCCCGTCCGATCCGTCTGATCCAGGCGGCGAGTAACCCCGACCTGCTAAACGAGGCCGACGGCTTCTTCGAGATTCCGCCAATCCAGCTGCCGGGAAGCACTCTGATGGAGCGCCTCGAGAGCTACCGCCAGCAGGGAGAGTTGCCGGCCAAGTTCCAGTGGGGGCTTGATTACCTTGCGGGTCTGCGTGAGGCCGAGGAGAAGTGCGTGGTTTGGACGACCTTCATCCGCAACATCGACCAGTTTGCTGCCCTGGTTGAAGAGCGCCTCGGGGGGGCGGTATTCACGGTCGATGGACGGGTCCCAGCAGCCGAGGCCGTCGAACCGGAGTTGCGCGAGACAAGCGAGGACGACGAGCACACTGGCGAGGAGCTTGACGAGACCCGTGAGCAGCGGATTGACGAGTTCCTCGCCTGCGAGGGCTTCGCGGTTTTGATCGCCAACCCTGCCGCTTGCGCCGAGTCAATCTCCCTACACTCACACTGCCACAACGCTCTATACCTCGACCGCACCCACGACTGCGCGCGCTGGCTGCAGTCGATTGACCGCATCCACCGCCTAGGGCTGCCAGAGGGCGTCACGGTGCAGGTGCAAGTGCCGCTCGCCACTCACGGAGGTGCCGCTGCGATCGACGCTTTGGTCGACCGGGCATTGCGAGAAAAGGAGGGACGGATGAAGGCGCTCTTGAACGACGCCGAGCTACGCGGCACTGGCCTTGAGGACCAGGACACTCTGCTCGCCGCTGAGGGAGCAGACGCCGACCTTGAGGCACTGCTCCGCTACCTCCTCGGGGAGGAGTGATCTCACGGTGCACACACTTCAGGTCAGAGGGCTTGGGATCTTCCCACTGGCAGATTTCGGCTCAACCGGAATGGCACCATTCAGGGCAGAATCCATATTTCTGCCTGAATTCCTGACAATCGCCGCGAGTGAGCGCGATACAGTTTGACAGTCAAAGTACATGCATTGGCGCCGATTTGGCGCTATACTGACGTCATTCCAAGCGTCCAAATAAAGAACGTGCCCCCCGACGTGCATCGAGTCCTCCGCCGGCGAGCAGCCGATTCAGGGCAGTCCCTGCAGGAGTACCTGCTTGCGCAGCTCACGCGGCAGGCGCGGGAAGAAACCCTCGATGAGGTGCTTGATCGCGCTGGTGGTCGGGCGGGTGGGTCGGTGGGGCTTGGTTTCGCTGCTGAGACGTTGAGAGCCGATCGCAAGCGTGCGGCGTGATCGTCGTCGATGCCTCGGTGCTGGCGCCGGCGTTGGCCGACGACGGCGCCGATGGGGATCGGGTTCGCGAGCGCCTGCGGGACGAACAACTTGCTGCGCCGGAGCTCGTCGACCTCGAGGTTCTCTCGACGCTGCGGCGCGCGGGGCGGGGTGGCCAGCTCGACGAGAGGCGCTCGAGTCAAGCGCTCGACGACCTGGCGGCGCTGCCGCTGCGGCGCGTCTCGCATCGGGCCTTGCTGCCGCGCGTGTGGGAGCTGCGCGACAACCTCACCGCCTACGACGCGGCCTACGTCGCTCTGGCGGAGGCCCTCGACGCATTGCTCCTGACCGCCGACGGGGCGATGGGGAAAGCAAGCGGTGTCCGCTGCGAAGTCGAGGTTCTGACATAGGGAGGCGACGGGCGTAGCATCGGGGTATGGCGGATCCGGTCGAGATCAACCGGCGGATCAAGCGCCTCGTCACCCGGGTGCGGCGGCGCGACGACTACGGGACTTTGCTCGCCACGGGCCAGGTGCTCCTGCCGCTTGAGGATGTCGAGGACCCGGATGCGTGGCGGGCCGAGATCAAGCAGCAGGCGCGCTCGGATCGCATCAAAGTCCGGACCGGCGTCACCGGCGGCAAGGTCTGGGCGCTTCTTGCGGGCGATCTGCCTGAGGCCCAAAGGGAAGAGGGTTGGCGCCAGTTTCGCCTCTTTCACGAACTCGAGCCCCGGGCCGAGGCTCACGGTCATTTGGTGCGGGTCGTGATCAGCGACGGAGATGAGGTGTTGATGTTGTGCCGGCGCTGCGGCGCTCGTGGATACGCCGACGCTGCCGCGGGTCCGCTGATCGGCGGGCCGCTCTTCGAAGACGAGTGCCCGGAGGGCGACCTGCCCGACGAGAACTGACGCCGGGCAGGTCGCGCCGGAGGCTCAGCCTTCGTCGGGATCCTCGGACCAGGGACCGCGGCCGACTTCGACCGCGTCGTCGAGGAAGTCGGGGGAGCCGACGCCCTCGTCCAGCAGATGGACGTAGGTGCGGAGCGTGAAGCCCGGGTCGGCGTGGCCGAGCCAGGTCTGGATCTGTTTGATGTTCTTGCCGTCGGCGAAGAGCAGCGACGCGCAGGTGTGGCGGAAGCTGTGGAAGCTCACCCACGGCAGCTGCACCAGCGCCCGAGCCGGGTTGAGCACCCTGTCCGCGACTTTGCCGCGGATCAGCTCGGTGCCGACCGCCGAGGAGAACACCGGCTCCTTCGGACCGGCGTAGGTCTTCTCGCGGTGGACCCTCAACCGGGCGGCCATGCGCGGCGCCAGCGGGATGTCCCGCCTGCCGGCGCCGCTCTTCAGCCCGCGGCGCTTGCCGCGGTAGACCTGCTCGCGCACCTGGACGTGCGGCCGGTCGCCAAGCTCCAAGTGCTCCCAGGTCAGGCCGATCGCCTCGGATATGCGAATGCCGGTGTGAACCAGGAACTCGAAGAAGAGATGCCACTCAGGCGGAATTGCCGAGAGCAATCTCGACAGCTCTGCGCGGGTCATAGCCTTGGCCCGCTCATCCTGTGGCGCCTCGTCGACCAGGGGCGCGGGGATCCGCACGCCACGGATCGGATTGCTGTTGACCAGGCCGTCCTCGATCGCAGTCGCGAACAGCGCCGAGAGCGCCGCCCGCAGTTTCTTGATCGCCGAGGTGCTCTTGCCCTCCTTGCGCAGATCGGCGAAGAGCTCGCGGACGTCGCTCGGTTCGATCGCGTCGAGCTTCATGCCCTTCCACCTGGGCATCGCGTAGTTGGCGATCGGCCGCCGGTACTCGGGCCGGGTCGTCTCCGAGAACCCACGGCTGGTCAGGCCCGCGTAGGTCTCGATCCACTTCGGGAAGTAGTCGCCGAAGCGGGCCCTCGAGACCGGCCTGCTGTCGACGGTCGCGCGGAGGGCCTTCTGCTCCCGCGCTTCCGCGAACGAGCGGCAGGTTTCCCTGTACTGCCGCCCGCGGTGGCGCCAGAGGATCGCGTACGGGCAGTCGCAGCGCTCCTTGTTCTCACAGGCTTTCTTGTGGGCGCGATAGATGCCTGGGACCGAGGTCCGTTCCAGCTTTGCCATGTCGTTCTCCTTTGCTCATCCCGGGTTGCCCGGAAAGGGGCATTTCCTCCCTCTCGGACAAGCCGGACATGGCGCCACCCCGGGTCAACACCAAGGTTGCACAGGCCAACAAAAAGACAACACGACCCCCGCAGACAGCCGCAGAGGGCCGCGAACGAGGTTGACCTGTCGCCCGTCAGAACGCGAAATCGCCAGACAGCCGCAACGGACCGCGACGCCTCCGGCGCCTTCTCAGTCCGGAAACCGGGGTTCGAATCCCCGTAGCGGTATTCATCGCCCATGCTCCCCTGAGCGCAGTCTTGAGGCCCTGGTGGCCTACTCGGATTCTTGGTACGTCAAAGGTATTCTCCCTTTCCTCTGCGATCCGAGGGAATTGAGGATTAATGCAGGCAACGAAATGGCAGTACTACGTTGAGACCTTCAATCTGACCGAACGTTGGAGCTCCCGGCGCCAGGCAGAGGAGATTCAGAAGTTTATCGGCCGCCTCAACACGATTGGTGCCGACGGATGGGAGCTTGTGACCCAGGCCGAGATCACCATGAAAGGCGGGATAACCGGTGCAGTCAAGGGTGAGCTGACGACCTGCTTTTTCAAGCGACCGGCTTAGGTCAGCGAGGTCACCGGGGGTTCGGTGGGGCCGGGATTCCCAGCTGTCCGCAAATCGACCTTGTGAGCCCCGGACCGATCTCCTTATGTCGCGGCAGGGCCGAAACCTGTCCTTGCGGCCCGCGCCACTTCGCGTGCTTCGATCCGCCGATCTCGCGGCATCCGCGGCTGCGCAGGTGGCGCTCGAGGTCGCGGCGCTTCACGCTGCGACTACGAAACGAAGGTGCTCGCGATCGGCCTGTGGCGCCTGTCCGGCCAGCTCCTCGTCGGGAGTCAGCACCGTGCGCAGGGCGTCGAGGACGTTCTCCCTGGCCTCCTCGCGGGTGCGGCCCTGGCTCATGGCTCCGGGAACCTCCAAGATGCGTGCGACGATCCAGCCGTCCTCGTCGGGGCTGTCGAAGGAAATCGTGAAGTCGACCGATGCGGACATGGACTCAAACGGTAGCGCTTCCGGCCGGGGAGGCTGAAAACCGTGTCCCGAAACATGTCCCCGACTCCACCAAACTCAGCCGAACAGGATCGAACCCTTTGGACTGAGCAGACTCAAATCGGCCGCAAATGGCTTGCTAGAGCCAATTCTCAGTCCGGAAACCGGGGTTCGAATCCCCGTAGCGGTATCGCGTCAAATGGCTCTAACAAGCCAAAAACTCATCTGCGACGGCCGTTGCAGACGTCAGGAGCCTCGGCGACATAAAACGCTCCCTCGAAGACGGCGCCCGTCGCCGTTTTGCCACTCGATCCCCTCGGTCAAGTCATGCCTGCCTTGCGAGTGCATCGACCAGCTCCCTCAAGGCGCGGTGTTCGAGCGCGAGGCGCTCGTATTCGTTTGCCTCGTCGGTGGACTTCGCCAGCTCGGCGACGTAGGCGCGCAGCTTCTCTGCCTCAGAGAAGGTCCCCCGGTCTAGACCGTCGAGCAGGGCGTCGAAGATCGCCCGTTGCTCGACGGCGCTCGGCTCGCGCTCGTCCAGGTCCTCCCGCAGGCCGGAGAACATGGCGACCAGGAACTCTTTGGACTCGGGCGAAACCGGATTACCCCGGCCACCTGCCTTTTCGCTCTCGTTCACCCTTGTGTGGCGACTAGGAAGCGATCAGCAGAACCTCGCTTCGGGCTGTCCGTGTCTGCGACCAGATCGGCGCCCTCCAAGACCTTCAGGTGATAGACGACCTGGGGCACGGGGAGGCCAAGCTCATCGGCGAGCTCCTTCTCGGTTCCCCCTTGCTTGCGCGTCAGGCAGCTGAGGATTTCCAGCCGCCTCGGATGCAGGAGCCCTCGTCTGAGCGCGGCCTCCTCGGCGCTGGTTTTTCTGGGCTGGCTTGCCATCGGACTGGTGGTGTTCCAGCTCCCCGAGCGACGAGGTCGTAACTGGACGCTCGGGGACTGGAACTGACTTCCGACTCCCGGAAGCGGGAGCGCATTCTGCTTTGCCTTAATCGGAGTATTGAGACAGTTGCAGATCGGTACGTCTTTGGCAAAGCTGGATTGAGTTAACGCTCACCGTTTGCTGATCGGCACCCGCGACGACCCTTTGGTTATCCGCCCGCGCGCACGCTCGAAGGCCATCAGCGAAGCCACTACGATCACTCCGGTCTCTCCCGACTCAGCCATGCGATTAGCTGCTCTGCCTGCGATGTCCTGCACGCTTTTCAATCGTTCCAGGATCTCAAGATCGCCATTCCAGCAAGCGGTTAGAAATTCATCGAGTTCGATCTTTCCCTCTGGATCGAGGCAAGGTTCATCGAACATCACGACGCAATTCTCATCGTCGGCCATCTTCTTGTTCCTGTAAGCCGAGACAGCCTCGGTCAAGATCCACTGAAGATGCACCCCGGCGATTTCTTGGCGTTCCTCCGGCGACATTTTCATGGCCTCCTGGCGGCTCGTAAAGGGTCGAGCAATCGCCCGGTAGATCGCCCTTTTGAAGTTTCCTTTCCCCTCGTAGTCCACAAATTCGATGCAGCCAGCGTCATAGAGGTCGCGAAGGTGATTGGTCACGTGCGAGACGTCCTCGCCGATCATCTCGGCGATGTCCGTCGCGCTGAACTCTCCCTCGTGGAGGATGAGGAGCGCTTCCTGTCGGATGCGGTGGTTCAACGGGTATGTCGGTGCCTCCTCTGGCAGCCGCGACCACTCACTGGTTGGTCTCCGTCCCGGCTTCAGCTTCGCGTGCTTCATACCCATCTCCTCCGATCAGATTTCGTTGAAGTTCTTTAGATCAGCCTGAGCATAGGTCCTCGCTTCCCTCTCCGGCACCGTTAGCGCTAACCGCGGCTCCAACGCTAAGATTTTCCTTAGCATTGGATTTTGGCCCTAGCGAACTACCGGGCCTGAGAGACGGGAGGGGGTGAGCAAGGATGAAGATCGCGTCCGTCGATTCGGGCGTGCCGCTTCTGCAGACCTTCAAGGGGAAGTAGGCACGCCGTGACACGGGCCGGTCTTCGGCCGCTCGCAAGGGACCGGGGATCGGCCCGGTCGTCAGCAGGGCAGCGGAGCGCCCGCTGCGACATCGCGCTGTGGAGCTCTGCCTATACCGCTCCGGCCGCTCCAGGCTCGAAGCGAGACTGGTTGGACTGTGCATGAAGGGCTTTGTACAGATCGCGCCGATAAGGTCGTAAAGCCTGCCCACTTTTATGCAAGTTTGCTATGAAAGCTTATCTCGGTCCTTTGCGCTGTAAGGGGGGCGAGTACGGGATGACGATTCGCAAGGTAGGCGCCATCACACCGAGCGTGCAGATCTTCAAGCACGCCTAGAACGCCACGATGGACAAGGGCCGGTTTCGGTCGTCCAGCACGCGGGCCGGGACCGGCCCCCATATCGAACCAGCGACGCCCGACAAAAGGAAAGAAGACGCCCACTGGCTATAGCGCCCCCGTGGATGGCGGTCCATCGTTGCTCCTTCCGCGCGAGCTTTTGACTGGTTGTGCTGATGCGGTTGCGGAGCCTATCTATGTTCATGCAAACTTGCTATGGACCGCGACCGGTCTGTCCTAAAGCGTGTCGCCCGCCATGCCTCCCCGCCCCGAACCGCAAGCCGTCCTGGGCGCGACCGTCAGGCGGCTGCGCGAGGAAAGGGGGCTGACCCAGGAAGCGGTTGCCCACAAGGCGGGCGTCCATCCAACCTGGGTCTCCCGGCTTGAGAGCGGGAAGCTGAATCCGTCGTGGGGGATGGTGGCGCGTGTCGCCGCCGCGCTGAACGTCAGCGTCAGCGACTTGGCGAAGGCCGCCGAGCGCTCGCGGGGCGCCTTCGATTGAGCCTGCTTCGGATTGGGAATTCTGTCCCCGACCGTTGCCTAGCGGCGACGGCAACGGTGCCTGTCGACCTCATCCCGGGCCGAAGAGGGCGATGGAGACCAGCCCCCCGCGCGGGTCGTGGTGCGCCTTGTAGCGGATGAGACCGACGAGGCCGAGGGGACCTTGGGGTTGGTCAGGTCGACCACGTTTGCTTTGGGCGGGCGCAGTCTCGACAGCCGTTGCGCGTCCCGCCCGCCAGCACGACCATCGCTGACCGAAGTTAGCGTCAACCCCGTCAACCGTCAAGAAACCGGATGGGTGTCTTGGTCACCGGGGAAAGTGTCGGTGAGGTTGCGTTGGTTCGAGCTCTCGAAGGCGCCGCGGCAGTGCTCCGAGCAGAAGTAGAGGGTCTTGCCGCCGACCTCGAGGGTCGTCGCCTTCGTGCGGTCGACCTTCATCCCGCACACGGGGTCCGTCGCCCCGCGCCGCGCGGTCAGCCAGAACAGCGCCGCGAAGACGGCGGTGGCGGCGACGTTCAGCACCAGCTTGTAGTCGAGCTCCACCGAGCCGAAGACGTCGGCCCGGCTCGGTCGCGGGCCGCTCGGGACCAGGCCGAGGACGCTGAAGACGCCGTCGACGATCAGCGCCGCGACGACCATCGTCACGAACATCAGCGCGGTGATCCGCAGCGCGAAGGCGCTGCCGTAGTACTTGCGGTAGGCGGCGACGATCGGCAGCACGATCAGGTCGGCGAAGATGAAGGCGAGGACGCCGGCGAAGCTGATGCCGCCCGACCACAGAACCGCCGCGAGCGGCACGTTGCCGACCGAGCAGACGAAGCTGAGGACGGCGATGATCGGCCCGACGATCACGTTCTCGATCGCCACCAGGACGGGCGGCGCGTCCTTGATGAAGAGCCCGTTGAAGAAGTCGTCGCCGAGCAGGCCGATGAAGCCGGCGAGCAGGAAGCCGGTCCCGATCTCCTTCCAGAGCATCTGCCAGTCGCCGCGGAAGTTGTGGGCGACGTCCGACCAGGCGGCGGCCGAGGTCAGGCGCCGGCGCCAGCTGAGCCGCTCGCCGGCCATGTGGTGCTGGTGGTCGGTGTCGGCTTGCTGGGCGTGGCGGCGCGCCCGCTCCTCCAGCCGCGGCGAGACGAAGGCGCGCAGCAGCACCGCCATCAACACGATCATCACGACCCCGCCCAGGTACTCGGCGAGGGTGAACTGCCAGCCGATCAGCACCCAGAGCACCAGCCCGAGCTCCCAGACGAGGTTGGTCGAGGCGAACTGGAAGGCGAGCATCGTCGTCGCCGAGGCGCCCTTCTGGAAGAGCGACTTGCCGATCGCGATCGCCGCGTAGGAGCAGGAGGAGGAGGCGGCGCCGAGGCCGGTCGCCTTGGCGACGGGGCCGGCGCCGCTGCCCGAGAGGACGGCCTCGATCCGCTCGCGCGGGACCCAGGCCTGGACGATCGCGGAGATCGCGAAGCCCAGCACCAGCGCCCACCAGACCTCGTAGGCCATCAGGAAGGCCTGTTCGAGACCCTCGGCGATCTTGCTCACGACATCGGCCATCTCGTCTACAGAAGGGGGAGTATACCCAGGGGGGGTATGCTACCAGCAACCTCGCGTGCAGGTTTGCAATCTGGTGCTCGCTCGGTTAGGTTCCGGCGCATGGGTGGGCGCAAGTCGATCTTCAAGGCCATCGATCCCTTCCTCCTCGTCCTCGGCGCCGTCGTCCTGGTCGGGATCGGGGTGCTGATCGGCGTGCTGATCGAAGGCGGCGAAAGCACGTCTTCCACCGGCGCCGTCGAGGCCAGCGCCGTCGGCAACGCTCAGGAAGGGCGGGAGCTGTTCGTCAGCCAGGGTTGCGCGATGTGCCACACCTATGAGGGCCGCGGCGGGACCGACGCCCCCAACCTCGACTTCATGAAGGGCAGGCTGACCGCCGGCGAGATCGCCAACATGAGCGGCCTGATCTGGAACCACGTGCCGACGATGACGGCCGCCTTCGAAGAGGAGGGCATTCCCTTCCCCGAGTTCAAAGGCAACCAGATGGCCGACCTGATCGCCTACCTCCACGGCGGCGGACCGCCCCCTGAAGTCAAGCCCGAGGCGATGGGCGAGCACATGGGCAGCGAGCCCGGAGACGAGGGGTCCGGCGGCATGCACATGGGCGGCGAATAGCCGGCCATCGGCTTCAGCGCGCCCCGAGCGAGCGGCGCAGCAGCACGACCACCGCGACCGAGAGCGCGAGCAGCCAGGCCAGCGCCACGAGCAGCGGCCCGACCGCGTCGAAGCCCTGCGAGAAGGCGCCGTCGAGCAGCACCCGCGCCGGGCCGTAGCCCGGCAGCGCCGTCGCCCAACCCTGCGGTTCGCCCTCGAAGAACATCGGGTTCTGGGCGACGCCGATGTCCATCATCGGCAGGAAGAACATCAGGTAGGCGCCGCCGAGGCGGCCGACGAGAGCCCCGGCGAGGGCGCCGATCAGGCCGTAGATCAGGCCTGCCAGCAGGTTGCCGGCGACGAAGGGCAGCCAGGAGACCGGCGTGAAGTCGATCGCCATCACCGCGAGCGAGACCGTCAACACGACCAGCGTCGCGCTGACCATGACCGCCAGCCGCGGCGCGATCGCCTCGCCGGGACTGAACCCGGCGAGCACCAGGCGGCGGTCGGACTCGATCGCCGAGCGGATCACGAAGAGCCCGATCAGGCCGGCGAGGAAGCCGACCGTGATCGGCACCATGATCGCCCCGTGCAGCTCCTTCATCGTGGTCAGGATCCGTTCGCCGCCCGGCAGCTCGATCGCGTGCGGCGTCGGCTCGGTGATCGCGATGCTCCAGCTGATGAAGAGGAAGGGCAGGCCGACCAGCAGGACGAGGAGCAGGGGGCGGCGCAGCTGCTCGCGGAAGCCCATCCGGGTCGCGGTGGCGGCGCGCCCGTTCACGTCGACCTCGGGCGGGCGGAGAGCCAGAAGACGGTCGCCGCGAGCAGCAGCGCGCCGAGCACGCTGAGCCCGACGGCGATCCAGTCGCCGGTTGGCGAGCCCTGCCCGGCCCCGGCCGCGATCAGCACGTCGGCCGCCTTGCGGGTCGGCATCGCCTGCGCGACGCCGCCGCCACCGCTCATCCCCGGGCCGGAGAAGGCGTCGATCAGGAAGACGAACGCCACCGTCAGCGACCCCTCCAGCGGGTCGGAGATCAGCGAGCCGACCAGGGTGCCGATCCCGATGTAGATCAGGGCGAAGACGAGGATCGCGGCGAAGGCGTGGGGGGGATGGGCGACCCCGGCGGCGAGCAGGAGGGTGGCGAAGGCGACGAGGGAGATCAGCAGCCCGAGCGCGATCGAGGCCGAGATGCGCGCCACGGCGACCCGGGCGGCGCCCATGCCGGCCAGCGCCAGGCGGCGATCGGCCCCGCGCGAGGAGGCGACCTGGAAGAAGCCGAGCGCCCCGGCGAGGAAGGCCGCCGCCCAGCCCGCGCCGAGGGCGCTGGCCGAGTCGCCGGCGACCGAGCCGCCGAGCGCCTTGGCGAATTCGCCCAGCACCGAGGCGGAGACGAGCACGAACAGGGCGGGGAGGACGACCAGCATCGCCAGCGTCATCCGCGCCCGCAGGTGCTCGCGCAGGAACTCGACGCCGCTGATCGCGATCGTGCTCACGTCTCGCGACACCTCCCCTCGCGCAGCTCGTAGACGCGGTCGAGGCGCTCGCGCTCGGAGATCAGGTGGGAGACGATCAGGATCCCCATGCCCTCGTCGCGCCGCCGCTCGCTCATCTCCCAGAAGCGCAGGTAGGTTTCCCAATCGAAGCCCGAGTAGGGCTCGTCGAGCAGCAGCAGGTCGGGCGAGTGCATCAGCGCCAGGGCCAGGTTCAGCTTCTGGCGGGTGCCGCCGGAGAGGTCCTCGATCCGGTAGCCGCGGTAGCGCTCGAACTGAAGCTCGCCCAGCAGCGCGTCGGTTGCCGCGGCGGCATCGCCCGCACCGAGCTCGTAGGCCCGCGCGAACAGCTCGAAGTGCTCGTCCACCGTCAGCTTCTCCCAGAGCAGCGGGATCTGCGGGCAGTAGCCGAGCTTGCCGGCGCGCTCGACGGTCCCGCCGTCGCGCTCGAGCAGGCCGACGACGATCTTCATCAGCGTGCTCTTGCCCGAGCCGTTCTCGCCGACGAGGCCGACCAGCTCGCCCCGGCGGACCGCGAGGCTCGCGCCCCGCAGCACCTCGACCCGGCGCCGCCGTGGCGGCACCCCGCGGTGGAAGCTCTTCTCGATCCCCGCGGCGTTCAGTATCGACTCGGCACCCGTCATCGACTTGACAATAATACCCCCTGGGGGTATCGTCAACCGCATGAATACCGCAGATTCCCCTCGGGGATACACCGCAAGCAAGGACCAGCTGCTCAACCGCCTCGCCAGGGTCGAGGGCCAGATCCGGGGGGTCGCGAACATGGTCGAGGAGGACCGCTACTGCATCGACGTCTTGACGCAGATCAACGCCGTGCAGGCGGCCCTGGACAAGATCTCGCTGGGCCTGCTCGACGGCCACGTGCGCGTATGCATGCAGGGCGAGGGCAGCGCCCCCGATGATCCCGAAGAGCGCGTCGACGAGCTGATGTCGGCGGTCGGCCGCCTCGTCCGCGGCTGATTCGGTGGCAAGTCGAAGCTCGAAGATTTATCCTGAATCCACCGATTCACCCGCACCTGATCCGTCCGCTCCCGTCACGAGAATGACCTCCTGAGCAGGCAAAAAGCGGCTGAATGGAGCAGCCGCGGCCTGACGTCAGGAGGTCACCCACA
>JBLMYD010000110.1:0-6251 GCA_050258095.1 Chloroflexota bacterium | reverse complement strand
CTCGGCGGCGGCTTCGCCCGCTACTCGGTCGACGCCGCCTGGCTCGTCCCCCACTTCGAGAAGATGCTCTACGACAACGCGCTGCTCGCCCGCGCCTACCTGCACGGCTGGCAGGCGCTCGGCCACGAGCGCTACCGGCGCGCGGTCGAGGAGACGCTCGACTGGGCGCTGCGCGAGATGCGCGGCCCCGAGGGCGGCTTCTACTCCGCCCTCGACGCCGATTCGGAGGGTGAGGAGGGCCGCTTCTACACCTGGACGCCGGACGAGATCCGCGACGTGCTCGGCGAGCGCGCGGAGGCGATCCTCGCCCACTACGGGGTGACGGAGCGGGGGAACTTCGAGGGGCGCAACGTGCTCCATCGCGCCGCCGGCGTGGACGGGGGCGAGCCGGAGGGCCTGGACGAGATGCGGCGCGCCCTGCTCGAGGCGCGCGCCGAGCGCGTGCGACCGGGGCTCGACGACAAGCGGCTCGCCTCCTGGAACGCGCTGACGATCGCGGCGCTTGCCGAGGCGGGAGCGGTCTTCGAGCGCGCCGACTACCTCGATGCGGCGCGGACCTGCGTCGAGTTCGCCTGGAGCGAGATGCGCGACGCCGGCGGGCGCCTGCTGCGCACCTGGAAGGACGGCCGCGGGCGGCTCAACGCCTACCTCGAGGACCACGCCTACCTGCTCGAGGCGCTGCTGACGCTCTACGAAGCGACCTTCGAGCCGCGCTGGTTCGAGCGCGCCGAGCAGCTGGCCGAGACGATGCTCGCCCGCTTCCACGACCCCGAGCGCGGCGGCTTCTACTCCACCTCGGACGACCACGAAGCGCTGATCGCCCGCCGCAAGGAGATCGGCGACCACCCGATCCCCTCCGGCAACAGCTCGGCCGCGATGGGGCTCCTGCGCCTCGCCGCCCTGACCGGCGAGCGCTCCTACGAGCGCGCCGCCGAGGGCGTCTTCGACCTCTTCGCCGGGGCAGCGCTTCGCCACCCCGAGGCCTTCGCCCACCTGCTGCGCGCGCTCGACTTCCACCTCGCCCCGAGCAAGGAGGTCGCCCTCGTCGGCGACGACGTGACGGAGCTGTCCCGCATCGTCCGCGCGGCGCACCGCCCCCACCTCGTCCTCGCCGGCGGTCCCGAGGGCACCGACACACCGGAGCTGCTCAAGGGTCGCACCGCGGTCGAAGGCAAGCCCACCGCCTATGTATGTGAAAGCTTCACCTGCAAGGCGCCGGTGACGAACGCCGCATCTTTGAGCGCGCTGCTCTAACGCGTCTCGCGCGGGTGGCATGGGGCTGGGGGGTCGAGGACAGCCCGTGGACTGCCCGCAGGCCCCCCTGCCCCGTGACAGGACCCGCGCGCTGACTACGATGAGGCCAGTGCCTCGGTCCCTGTTCACGCTCGCAGCCGGCCGCCGTGCGAAGTGGGTCGTCTTCGCGATCTGGTTCGCCGGCATCTTCATCGCCGCCGGCCCGGCGAACCTGCCCGGCAAGTTCGAAGACGCCGAAAACAACGAGGCGACCTCCTACCTGCCGGGGGACGCCGAGTCGACCAAGGCCCTGGAAGCGACCGACATGCTGCAGAAAGGCGAACTCGCCCCCGCGGTCGTCGTCTTCCGGCGCGCCTCCGGCCTCACCGCCGCCGACCGCCGGACGATCGTCGAAGACGTCGGCCGGATGACCGCGAAGCGCTTCCCCGGCGTCATCCCCGACGGCGAAACCGCCGCTTCGGGCGGCAAGGCGAGCGCGGGCGGGGAACGCAACGCGCCCGGCCTGCCTCCGGGCTGCGGCATCCTGGCCGCGGTGCCCGGTCAGCCGGCCGGCTACGAACCCTTCATCGGCCCGATCTGCGCCCCCGACGGCAAGGCGGCGATCGTCTCCGCCTACATCAAGCCCGAAGGCGAGGGCGAACGGATCGTCGACCCGGTCAAGTACTGGCGCAGCCAGATCGAGAGCGAAGCGGGCGGGCTGGAAGCCAAGGTCACCGGCGGCGCCGGCTTCTCGGCCGACGCGATCGAAGTCTTCGAAGGGATCAACGGCACGCTGCTGCTGGCCGCGGTCAGCCTCGTGATCTTCCTGCTGATCGTCATCTACCGCTCGCCCTTCTTCTTCCTGATCCCGCTCGCCGCCGTGCTCTTCGCCGAGACGCTGGCGCGCTCGCTCGGCTACGGACTCTCCGAGCTGGGCGTGACGATCAACGGCCAGTCGAGCTCGATCATGTCGGTGCTCGTGCTCGGCGCCGGGACCGACTACGCGCTGCTGCTCGTCGCCCGCTACCGCGAGGAGCTGCACCGCACGGTCGACAGGCACGAGGCGATGCGCACTGCGCTGGCCTCGGCCGGGCCGGCGATCTTCGCCTCGGCCGCGACGGTGATCGCCGCCCTGCTCTGTCTGACCGTGGCCCGGGTCAACGGCACCGCCGGCCTCGGGCCGATCGCCGCGATGGGCGTCGCCTGCGCCGCGCTCGCGATGCTCACCCTGCTCCCCGCGCTGCTGACGATCTTCGGTCGCCGCGCCTTCTGGCCCTTCGTCCCCCACACGCCGGAGACGGCTCCCGACCCCGAGGCGATCTCCGCGAAGGCGCGCCGCAGGTTCATCGAGGGCTCGGAGCTCGTCGCGCTCGCCCGCGTCGTCCTCGCCTCCCTCCTGGTGCTGGTCCTGCTGCCGTTCGTCCTGCTCAACTGGGTCCTGCACCGGCTTAGCGGCCGCCACTTCCCCTCGCTGATCATCGCGCCGCTCGACCGCAGGGTCTTCACCCCCTACGAGATCCGCCGCCGCCAGCGCGAGCGCGCGGCCGACGTCACCCACGGCGCCTGGGCTCGCATCGGCAAGCGCGTGGCCCGCGCGCCGCGACGGGTGATGGCCGGCGCGATCGCCTTGCTGCTCGTCTGCTGCGCCGGCTTCGCCTTCTTCTCCACCGACCTGACCGCCGAAGACACCTACCGCTCGGAAGTCGAATCGGTCGAAGGCCAGCACCTGCTCGACAAGAGCTTCCCCTCGGGGACGACCGGCCTGACCGACATCGTCGTCCGGCGACAGGCCGAAGTGCCCGCGGTGCGGGCGGCGGTGACCGGCGTGGCAGGGGTCGAGTCGGTCTCCGGCCCGGTCGCCGCGGGGCCGCCGGGGGTCCTCCTGCAGGCGACGCTGGAACCGAACCCGTACTCGACCACGGCCTTCGACCTGATCGAACCGATCCGCGAAGCCGCCCAGCGGGCGGCGCCGGCGACGCTGGTCGGCGGCCCGACCGCGGTCGAATTCGACGTCCGCGACGCCGCCGGCTGGGACTCGGTGGCGATCCCGCCGCTGATCCTCCTCGTCGTCTTCCTGATCCTGATCGGCCTGCTGCGCGCGGTGACGGCGCCGCTGGTCCTGATCGGCACCGTGATCCTCAGCTTCCTGGCGGCGCTCGGCGTCGGCTACTTCGCGATCGACGTGATCTTCGGCTTCCCCGGCTCGGACCCCTCGATGCCGCTCTTCGCCTTCGTCTTCCTCGTCGCGCTCGGCGTCGACTACAACATCTTCCTGATCGCCCGCGCCCGCGAGGAGACGATCGCGCACGGCTCCGAACGGGGGGTCCTGCGGGCGCTGGCCGTCACCGGCGCGGTGATCACCAGCGCCGGCATCGTCCTCGCCGGCACCTTCTCTGTCCTCGCCGTGCTGCCGCTCACCTTCCTCACCGAGCTCGGCTTCGTCGTCGCCTTCGGCGTCCTGCTCGACACCTTCCTCGTCCGCAGCGTCCTCGTCCCCGCGATCGCCCTCACCCTCGGCGACAAATTCTGGTGGCCCTCAGCTCTGTCAAGGAAGACGGATGAGCCCGCAACCGGCAGCCCCCGCCAAGTGCGGTCGTCATTTCAGTCGCCTGGCGGTTGATGACGACCGCGACTGGATGAGGAGCCAATGGGACGGTCACTCGCGCGGGTGGCGCGGGCGTGGTGCCCCTCGGACCGGCGGATACTCAAAATGCCGGTCTCATCAGACCGGCATTTGTCGGGACGAGGGGCACCACGCCCGCGCCAGGCAGGATCGCTAGAGGATCGGCAGGAACTGCTCTATCTCATATGGGGTGACTTGGACGCGGTAGTCGTCCCACTCCTGGCGCTTAATCTCCACGAAGCGGCGGAAGGTGTGCTCGCCCAGGGTCCTCAGCACCAGCTCCGACTCGGCCGCGACCTCGATCGCCTCGCCCAGGGTCGCCGGCAGCTGCTCGATCCCCTGATGGGCGAGCTCGTCGGGCGAGAGGTGGTAGAGGTTCTGCTCCATCGGCTCGGGCAGCTCGTAGCCCTTCTCGATCCCTTCCAGCCCCGCTTGCAGCATGCCGGCGAAGCAGAGGTAGGGGTTGCAGGCGGGGTCGGGGCAGCGCAGCTCGGCCCGCGTCGCGTTCTCCTTGCCGGGGTGGTAGAGCGGCACGCGGATCAGCGCCGAGCGGTTGCGCCGCGACCAGGCGAGGTAGACCGGCGCCTCGTAGCCGGGGACGAGCCGCTTGTAGGAGTTGACCCACTGGGCGAAGAGCGGCGAGATCTCGCGCGCGTGCTTGAGCTGGCCGGCGATGAAGGCCTTCGCCGTCGGCGAGAGGTAGTACTGGTCGTCGGGGTCGAAGAAGGCGTTCTTGCCGCCCTTGGTCAGCGACTGGTGGACGTGCATCCCCGAGCCGTTCTCGCCGAAGAGCGGCTTCGGCATGAAGGTCGCGTGCCAGCCGTACTTCATCGCGTACTCCTTGACGACGATGCGGTAGGTCATGCAGTCGTCGGCCATCTCGAGCGCGTTCTTGTAGCGCATGTCGACCTCGTGCTGGGAGGGCCCGACCTCGTGGTGCGTGTACTCGACGTGGATGCCCATCTTCTCCAGGGCGAGGACGGTGTCGCGGCGCACGTCGGAGCCGGCGTCGAGCGTGGTCAGATCGAAGTAGCCGCCCTCGTCGAGCCCCTCCGGCACGCCGCCCGCGGGCTTGGCCGAGCGGAAGTAGAAGAACTCCAGCTCGGGGCCGATGTTGAAGGCGTCGAAGCCCATCTCCTCGGCCCGCTTCAGCGCCCGCTTCATGATCCAGCGCGGGTCGCCCTCGTAGGGCTCGCCGCCGGGCACCTGGATGTCGCAGAACATGCGGGCGACCGCGTTTTCCCCTTCCGGCCGCCAGGGGATGAGAGCGAAGGTCGAGGGGTCGGGCATCGCGATCATGTCCGACTCCTCGATCGGGTTGAAGCCGGTGATCGAGGAGCCGTCGAAGCCCATGCCGCCTTCGAAGGCGTCCTCGAGCTCGGCCGAGTTGATCGAGAAGCTCTTCAGCTGCCCGAGCACGTCGGTGAACCAGAGGCGCACGAAGCGCACGCCGCTCTCCTTGACGATCTCGGCGACGTCGGCCGCGCTCTTCGGTTGCTCTGCCATCTCTCGGCCTCCTCGGCTCGGGCTTGTCCGCTGGGGTCGCAACGATAGGCGAAGCGAGCCGGCGGTGAACCGCACGCGTGGGCAGCGCCGTATCCGGGTAGTGAGACCTGGAAACAGACCGGTTGCGGAACGCCGCAAAAGTTGGTACAACTTACTGGACGTAAGTATCTGGCTGAAAGTAAAGTAAAGGCCAAGTAAAGGCTCTGTAAAGCGGAATTCCCGCGAACGGAGCCGGAGGCGGATGCCCGTGACAGTAAAAACAGACGTAAGCAGATTCCAGATCCACGACGAGCTGACCGCGCCCGACGAGAGCGCTCCCCTGATCAAAACGATCCAGGCGACCGGCGGCGCGGTGACCAAGTTCGTCGGCGTGCTCGCCGGCGCCCCGGCCGTCCTGCGCGCCTACACGCGGATGCGCTCGGAGCTGCGCGGCGGCGTCCTGCCGCGCCCGACGCGAGTGCGGATCGCGCTGGCCGTCGCCGAGTACCGCGAGGACGGCTACAGCATCGCCCAGCACGCGAAGACCGCGCGCAGCGCCGGGCTCGGACTCGACGAGGTCTCGCGGGCGCGCAGCTTCGCCTCCAGCGACCCCAAGGAGGCCGCCCTGCTCGCCTACCTGCGCGGCGCGCTCGAGGCCAACGGCCACCCCCCGCTCCACCTGCACGAGGAGGCGCGGGAGATCGGCTGGACCGACGAGGAGCTGCTCGAGGCGGTCGCGCACCTGGCGCTCAATGAGTTCCAGAGCCTGATCGCCGGCGCGGCGGAGCTGCCCAAGGACCAGAGCGGTCCGCGGGTTCTGCCGACGGCCGCTGCGTAAGACTCGTGAAGGGTTGAGGGGGTCGGGGGTGGGTCCGCAAAACGCGCGGCTGTCGCCGCGCTCGAGTGTTTT
>JBLMYD010000109.1:0-17335 GCA_050258095.1 Chloroflexota bacterium | reverse complement strand
CACGGGTCCATAAGGCGCACCGGAACGACCCCTAGCCCTCACCCGCCCAAGGTGAAACGCATAAGGCGTCCATTTCACGCCTAAAACGTTGCACCCGACAAAGCTGCCGCGCGAGAACCGGCGCACGCGGTCGCGGCCCGGCGCCGAATCTGGAAGGAGCGGCGGCAGTCCGCTCAACTGACGGATACTCAAAGTCGCAGGGCGAATTAGCCCTGCGACTTGTCAGGGGAGCGGACTGCCGCCGCTCCTTCCCCGCCGGATTCCTACGCCGCGACCGCGTGCGCCGGGATCAGGTCGCGCGACTCGAGATACTCCAACAGCTTCTGCGCCGACTCCTCCGCCGTTTCCGCTTCGGTGTCGCAGACGATCTCGGGGTTGTCGGGCACCTCGTAGGGGTCCGACACTCCGGTGAATTCCTTGATCTCGCCGGCCAGCGCCTTGGCGTAGAGACCCTTGACGTCGCGCTCGGTGCAGGTCTCGACCGTCGCCTTGACGTAGACCTCGATGAAGCGCTCGCCCATCAGCTCGCGCGCCTCGGCGCGGATCGCCGCGTAGGGCGAGATCGCGGCGGTGATCACCGGCACGCCGTTGCGGCTGAGCAGGTCGGCGACGAAGGCGATGCGGCGGATGTTCGTGTCGCGGTCCTCCTTCGAGAAGCCGAGCCCCTTGGAGAGGTTTTCGCGCACGACGTCGCCGTCGAGGATCTCCAGCCTCGAGCCGCGCTCGCGCAGATGCCCCTCCAGCAGCCGTGAGATCGTCGTCTTGCCGGCCCCGGAAAGCCCGGTGAACCAGAGGGTGAAGCCTTGCTCGCCAGCCATCGGTACGTCAGTCCTCCTTGTAAGCGTCGATCAGGATGTCGGCGACCTCGTCGCGCGAGAACTCGTGCGGCGGCCTTTCGCCGTTGCCGAGCATCTCGCGGACCTTCGTCCCGGAGAGGAAGAGGTGCGCCTCTTGGTCGTGCGGGCAGGTCTTGTTCGAGGCAAGCCCCTCGCACTCGTTGCACCAGAAGGTGTGCTCGAACATCAGCGGCTCGATCCCGAGCTCGTCGATGTCGATCTCGTCGAAGATCTTCTGCGCGTCGTAGGTGCCGTAGTAGTCGCCGGCGCCGGCGTGGTCGCGGCCGACGATGAAGTGCGTCGCCCCGTAGTTGCGGCGGACGATCGCGTGCAGCACCGCCTCGCGCGGGCCGGCGTAGTGCATCTTCGCCGGCTTCACGCCCAGCATCACCCGGTCGTTGGGGTAGTACTTCTCCATCAGCACCTCGTAGCAGCGCATGCGCACGTCGGCCGGGATGTCGCCCGCCTTCGTCTTGCCGATCAGCGGGTGGATGAAGAGCCCGTCGCAGGTCTCCAGCGCCGCCTTGGTCAGGTACTCGTGGGCGCGGTGGATCGGGTTGCGGGTCTGGAAGGCGACGATCCGCTTCCAGCCGCGCTTCTCGAACTCGGCTTTCGTCTCGGCCGGCGTCAGGTAGCGGCGCATGAACGCCTCCTCGTGGTCGGGCAGCGCGTCGACCTCGATCGGGCCGGCGATGCAGCGGTTGCCCTCCTCGTAGATCGCCGCCACCCCCGGGTGCGCCTCGTCGGTCGTGCCGTAGACCTTCTCGGCCTCCTCGCGCACGTCGCGCTCGAAGATCTCCTCGACCGTGATCCGGCCCAGCGGCTTGCCTTCGTCGCTGGCGAGGGCGACGACGTCGCCGACCTCGCACTCGAGGTCGGTCGCCAGCGTGATCGGGATCGGCCAGTAATCGCCGGCGGCGGTGCGCATCTCGTCGCAGACGCGCTGCCAGTCGGCGGAGCCCTGGAAGCCGGTCAGCGGCGCGAAGCCGCCGTTGCCGATCATCTCGAAGTCGGCCGTGTGGCGCTCGGAAAGGGTCAGGGAAAGCTCGGTCATCGTCTCGCTCATGCGTTGAATCTCACCAATCGGTCGAGGGTGTTTCAGGCGCCGGCGGCGCTGTGCCGCCTCTCGTAACTGCGGTCCGGCTCTGACGAGCGGCTGGGCGTGGATGGCAAGTCCGGCAGACGGAGGCGATGCAGCGCATCGTCGAGTCTGGCGGACGCCGCCAGGCGCGTCCAGACGCCGTCAGAACGGGGTGCAGTGACGAGAGTCGGCACTTCAGTTGATCCCGCACTCGGTCTTTTCGAGACCCGCCCAGCGGCCTTCGCGCGGCGAGCCCCCGGGCCCGACCGGCTGCGTGCAGTGGGTGCAGCCGATCGAGGGGTAGCCGCGATCGTGGAGCGGGTTGTACGGGAGGCTGTGCTCATGGATGTAGTTCCAGACGTCGCGCTCGGTCCAGTCCGCAAGCGGGTTCAGCTTCCACAGCTCGAAGCGCTTGTCCCAGGCGAACTTCGGGGTCTCGGCGCGACTGGCGGAATCCTCCCGGCGGACGCCGGCGGCCCAGCAGTCTACGGAAGAGAGCGCGCGGCGCATCGGCTCGATCTTGCGCAGCCCGCAGCAGGCGTCGGGGTCGCGCTTCCAGAGCTCGTCTCCGTGCTTGGCGGCCTGCTCGGCGAGCGTCAGGTTGTGGAAGCGGTCGAACTCGACGCCGAGGTGCTCGGCCAGCCGGTCCCTGGTCTCGTAGGTCTCCGGGAAGAGGACGTCGGTGTCGAGATAGAAGAAGCGCGCGTCGGGGTTGACGCGCGCGGCCATGTGGGCGGTGACGGAGCTCGTTTTCTGGAACGAGCAGGCGATGTAGTGATTGGCGCCGAAGGTCTCGAACATCCACTCGAGCGCCTGCTGCGCCGTCTGGCCCTCGAGCCGGGCGGCGATCGCCTCGGGATCGGCGATCGCGGGCTGCGCGGCGACCGGGTTCATATCGCGCACTCGCCCTCGCCCCTCTCGACCTTGTAGGGGCTCGACCGGCTCCAGTCGATGAACTGCTGCATCGTCTCGAGGCTGAACTCGGCCGGTAGCGTCAGGTCCTTGACCTCCTCTTCGAAGCGTGCCGCCCCGACCCGCTCGGCGAAGGCGTTGAACTCCTCGCCGGCGCCGGACCGCTCGGCCTCGTACATCCGCACCCAGCGCTCGACCGCCTCGGGCACCCGCTTGGCGGGCAGCCGCGACTTGAGCCTGGTGCCGAAGACGACCTCGCCGCCCTCGTAGTTGCCGCCGACGTGCGGGATGTAGGCGGGCATCTGGCGCTCGCCGACCTTCAGCGAGGCCCCGTAGAAGCCGATGTTGGCGACGTGGTGCTGGCTGCACCCGTTCGGGCAGCCGCTCATCTTCACGTGGATGCGCCGCGTCGCCGGATCGGCGATCTCCAGCGCCTGCAGGCGCTCCTTGACCGCCCGGTTGAGGCCCATCGAGCTGGTGATGCCGAGCTTGCAGCTGTCGGTGCCGGGGCAGCTGACCACGTCGGTGATCTCGCGCGGCCCCGGCTCGGCCAGGCCGAGATCGTCGAGCCGCTGCCAGACGTCGTAGAGCGCCTCGTCGCGCACCCAGCGCAGCACCAGGTTCTGCTGCACGGTGCTGCGCGCGTAGCCGCCGGTGAACCGGCGCATGATCGCGGCCAGGCCGCGGAACTGCTCCGGCGTCAGGTCGCCGCGCTCGATCTTCACCTCGACGGCGGAGAAGCCCGGCTGGCGCTGAGCCTGGACGTTGGCTTCGACGAAGCGGTCGAACGCGGTCCGGTCGCCGTTGGGCGAGGCGGTCGCCGCCGGCCGCGCCGGCGCGTTCGCCTCCTCGTCGTCGTCGAAGCGCAGCCGCTCGACGTCGAAGTCGCGCTCCTCGGTCCACTCGCCCTCCAGCTCCTCGTCGACCTGCTCGCGGAAGGCGTCGATCCCGATCTTGTCGATCAGGACCTTGATCCGGGCGCGGGCGCGGTTGACGCGCAGCCACTCCTGGCGGTCGAAGATGCGCAGCACCGCCTCGGCGACCTTCAGGTAGTCGCCGTTGTCGGCCTCGACGAACTCGTAGAGCGTCGGCGCGACGCGGGCCATGATCGAGGTGCCGCCGCCGACCCGAATCTCGAAGCCCTTGACCCCGTCGCGTTCGCGCGAGAGGAAGGCGACATCGTGGATGCCGCTGATCGCGCGGTCCGCGTCGGAGCCGGTGAAGGAAGTCTTGATCTTGCGCGGCATCAGCTGCGTCGTCGGGTGGCGGACGAAGTAGCGCACGTAGGCGCCCGCGTAGGGAGTCGGATCGAAGACCTCGTCGGGGGCGACGCCGGCCCAGGGGTCGCCGGTCACGTTGCGCACCGTGTTGCCGCAGCCCTCGCGCGAGGAGAGCCCGGCCTCGGCGATCACGCGCAGCAGCTGCTCCATGTCGCGCAGCGGCACGTGGTGGATCTGGATGTTCTGCCGCGTCGTGATGTGGCCCTTGTTGAGCGGCGCGTACTTCTCGACGACGTCGGCGAAGGCCTCCATCTGCTCGGGGGTGACGCCGCCGAAGGGCAGCTTGACCCGGACCATCTGCACGTCGGCCTGGCGCTGGCCGTAGACGCCCTGCTTGAGCCGGAAGCCGATGAACTGGTCCTCGGGCAGGCGGCCGGAGAGGAACTCCTCGGCTTCGGAGTCGAAGTCGTCGAACTCGCGCTCGAGGATCGGGATGATGTGGCCGGGGACGTTGGCGTAGGTCTCCGGGTTCTCCAGCGTCCCGGTGCGGCCTTTGCCCCGCTGCTCCTTCTCTTGGTCTACGGCGACCTCCACAGCAGGAAAATAGCAAAACCTGACAGGGATTAGGGTATTTATTGCGTGGCGATGATCCCGGCGAAGCCGACGACGAAGGTCACCGCGGTAGACCGCTTCCACCCCACCGAAAAAGTTAAGTGGAACCCCTTACCGGGATAGGCCCTATGGACGCCAGGCGCCCTTGCGGGCGTCGAGGATCGCCGCCGCTTCGCCCGATTCGGCGACCGTGCCGTCCTCCGGCTCCAGCGGCAATCCTTCCTCGGCCCAGCCGACGATCCCCTCGCTGAGCTTCATCGCCTCATAGCCGGCCGCCGCCAGCGCCTCGGTCGCCATCGTCGACCGGTTCCCGCCTCGGCAGTAGAGCACCACCGGCCGCCCCTTCTCGATCTCCCCCACCCGCTCCGACAGCTCCGCGAGAGGAACGTGCACCGCCCCCGCGATCCTTCCAGCTTCCCACTCGTGATCGGCGCGCACATCCACCAACTGCGCCCCATCCGCAATCAGCTTCTGAGCTTCCGCGCGAGAGATCTCGGGTGGCGAGCTCATCGAGCTTGGACCCTAGCTGACGAGAGGAGACGTCTCCCAGCTCCGCCCCTGCCGGCGGGTGGCGTCGTTTTGGGGGACCACCCCGAGGAGGCGGCGCAGCCGCCCCCGCAGCGGGTGGTGGCACCAAAACGACGACAGGACCCGCCGGCCCAGCAAGAGCTCGGGTCAGTCGATATCCGTCCCCTCAATCAGGAACGCCACCCGCACGTGCGCCCTGTACTCGTCCAAATTCTCCCCCCGAATCCCAGTCGACACGATGTCGACCGCGCGGACGTTGCGCAGCGTGCCCTGCGCCTGCGCGAGCGCTTGCCGCGCCGCGTCGTCGGTGGACGTCTTCGAGCTGCCGACCAGCTCGATGATCTTCACAACAGCCATCTTGATCCTCCTTCCAGGTCGCTGAGGCCGCCCTTGGCGCCGACCCCCTCGAGCAGAGCCGCGCGTTGCCACGGCGGGACGGCCGGCCCCTCGCTGCTTGCCGGAGCCGCGGTCTCGGCGAGGAACTGCTCGAGCGCCGCGGCGATCGCCGCCGCCTCGTCCTCGTTCGGGCTCGTTGCCATGCTCCTCGAAGCGTAGATCAAGCCGGCACCGGCGCAGCGAGCTCTCGCGCCGCCTCGACCCCGAGGTAGGGCGTCAGGGCGAACTCGACGATCTCCCCCAGCAGGCCCTCGAGCTCGTCCGGCCGACCGCTGACGATGCGCTGGTAGACGACCCAGAAGATCCCGCCGACGATCGTCTCCTCCAGCGTCGCCGGCAGGCTCTCGCCGTGGTCGATGCCACGGCGGCCGAGGCGGAAGAAGGGGACCACGGCGCGCACGGCGCGCTCGTAGCGCTCGGCCGCAGCCGGACCGGCCGAGAGCGACTCGACCACGAAGACGCGCGCCAGCGCCGACTCGCCGGCGACGAAGGCGAGGAGCTCCTGCAGCCCCACGCGCACCCGTTCGGGCCAGCCGGGGGGCGCGGTCGCAAGGACCTCGCGGATGCGCCGCATCGCTTCTTCGCCGGCCAGGTCCGATGCCGCCAGGAAGCACTCTTCCTTGTTGGCGAAGCTGTCGTAGAAGGTGTTGCGCGCGACGCCGGCCCGCTTGACGATGCTGGCCACGGTCACGTCCCGATAGCCCTTCTCGACGACCTCTTCGGCGAGGCCCTGGATGATCCGCGTCCGCTGGTGCCGGAGGACGAACTCGCGCGAGATCAGCTGGCGACCGGGTGGAGTGCCGAAGGGACCGCGACTCCGGTGCGAGGCGATGTCGAGCTCCGGAGCGACGTCCTCGGTCAATACCGCGGTCTGCTGGACGTCAGTCACATGTGTATACAAACACGTTCTTACGCATAAATCAACCCCGGATGGACCCGTCTGGGAACGGCCACGCATGAGACGGGCAAAAATGCGGCCGGAAAGGCAAATCTGGACCCACAAGGCTTGCCGAACCAGAGAATCGAACGTACTATGTTCGCGAGGCCGACCTTGACGCACGGACAAAGCGACGCGCAGGAGGATCGTGCGCCAGGGGTCAAAACTCCGTGGGGCGACGCGGCGACGCTGCGCGAGCGCAAGCTGACGCCCGGCCGCCGGCTTCCTCATGAGGAGGTGGCGCGCAACCAGCGCGAAAGGCTCTTCGCCGCCCTCGTCGCAGTCGTCGCCGAGAAAGGCTACGAGGCGACCCGGGTCGCCGACCTGCTCGAGCTGTCCGGGGTTTCGCGAAGCGCCTTCTACGAGCACTTCCAGGACAAGGAAGAGTGCCTGCTCGGGGCGCTTGACGAGTTCGTCGCGCCGGCGGCCAGGATGGTGGTGGACCGTGGCGACGAGCCTCCCAGCCGAGAGCTGGAGCTGGCCGCCTTCGAAAGCGTCATCGGCCTGATCGTCGACCAGGCGCCGGCGGCGCGACTCTGCTTCGTCGAGACCTACGCGGCCGGGCCCCGGGCCGTCGAGGCGATCGATAAAGCCCTAGACACGTTCCAGGCATTCGTGATCGAAACGGTGAAGGGCATGCCCGGCGGCGAACCCCTGCCCCCCGAGCTGCTGCGGGGGTTGATGGGCGGCATCCGCAAGATCATCCACACCCGTCTCTACCGTGGCGAGGAGGAGCAGCTCCTCGACCTGATCCCGCAGATGTGGGACTGGGCGGTCGCCTGCGAGAGGCCGCCCGAACCGCTGCGCCGGCCTCGCAACCGACCCGCTGCGGCCGCCGAGCGGGCCTACGAGCCGGCCGAGCGAATCCTCAGGGCGCTGGCCGAAGTCGTGGCGGAAAAGGGCTATCCGGCGATGACCATCAACGACGTCGCCACGCGCGCCTCGATCTCGCTCTCGACCTTCTACTCCCACTTCGCCGACAAGGAAGAGGCGATGCTGGCCGCGGTCGACAGCGGCGCGTCCCAGATGCTCGCCACCACCCTGCCCGCCTTCCGCCGCGCGCCCGACTGGCCCCATGCGGTCCGCGCCGGCCTCGGCGCGATGCTCGCCTTCTGCGCGGCCGAGCCCGACTTCACCAAGCTCGGGGCGGTCGACATCTACGCGGCCGGGCGGCGCGTGCTCGAACGACGCGACCAGGTGATCGCGGGGATGGAGATGCTGCTCGCTCCCGGCTATGAGGTCAAGCCCGACGCCAGCCCGATCGCGGGCGAGGCGATCGGCGGCGCGATCTACTCGCTGATCTACGAACAGGTGCGCGAGGGCGGCACCGAGAGCCTGCAGGAGCTGGCGCCGCTAGCGACCTACTTCGCCCTGGTGCCGTTCATCGGCGCCGAGCAGGCCTGCGCCGTCGCCAACGGCGACGGCCGCGGGCGTTAGCGGCAGCTCTCGGTGTCTCAGTGGCCGGCGGCGTTGCCGAGGCCGTCGACCGGGCGGCCGTGCTTCGTGATCGCGCAGTGCGAGGTGGCGGGGTCGAAGGCGTCGGTCAGCGCCCTGCCCGTCGCCCGGCCCCGACCGCACCGGATCGACTTGTCGCGCGTCCCGTCGCGGGCGTCGATCACGTCTTCGCCGCCGCCGCCGTAGAAGCTGTCTTCGCCGGGCTGGCCGAGCATGTTGTTGGCGCGGCCGTCGCCGACCAGGACGTCCCTGCCGAAGGAGCCCTCCATGTCCTCGTCGGTCGGCGAGAGATGCACCCTGTGACAACCGGGGACCGCGTCGATCCAGGCGGCGTGGGCGGGGAACGAGACGTGCAGGATGCCGGGATGGGACGGTGTCTCGGCGAAGGAGGCGTCGTCGCGACCGGGGCCGCCGACGAGCGCCCCGCCCGCGCAGCCGCCCCCGGCGGCCAGCAGGTCGCCGTCGGGCCCGCCGTAGAGGAAGGTCGGCCCGGGCCTGCTGCCGACCAGGCCGTCGGAGCCGGCGCCGCCGTAGAGCCTGTCCGCCCCATAGCCGCCCTCGATCAGGTCGTCCTCGGGGCCGCCGTGGATCGTGTCGTTGCCGAGGCCACCGGCGATCCGCACGTTCTGGGCGCCAGTGAGCGAGCCTTCGACGCGGAGGCTGTCGTTGCCCGGGCCGAGGTCGGCCATCAGCCAGCGGGCCGGTCCGTCGCTGGGACAGCTCGCCTGCACGGCGCTGACCCGCTCGCAGCCGGGGCCGAGGGCGATCCCCCTCTTCGCCGTGACGCCGAAGGTCGAGCTCGCTTCGTCGAAGGAGACGACGAAGTGGTCGCCACCGCTCTCGCCGACCAGCTGCAAACCGCCGCCCCCGCCCGCGACCGGGTCGAGCGCGACGTAGGCCGAGGCGTGGAGCTTCGCTTCCCGCCCGCACGATTCGGTGCGCCCCGGAGCGCCGGCGCAGGAGTCGGAGCCCTGGCCACCCGACAGCTCGTCGATGCCACCGCCGCCGCGGATCGCGTCGTCGCCCGCGCCGCCGTCGATCGCGTTGGCCTGCCGGTTGCCGATCAGGACGTCGGCGAAGGCCGAGCCTTCGATGTCCTCGAAGCGGAAGAGCCGGTCGTGGCCGTCGCCGCGCGCCCGGTGGCGGCCCAGGTTGACCCTGACGCCGCCGCCCCTGGCCCCGGCGCCGACGTCGGTGGCGAAGGAGGCGATGTCGTGCTTGCCCGGCCCGCCGTCCATGCGGTCGTAGCCGTAGTCGCCGTGGACGTAGTCGTAGTCGCCGGGGCCGCCGTTGAGCGTGTCGATGCCGAGGCCGCCGGCGACTTCGTCGTAGTTGCCAGGACCGCCGAGCAGCTTGTCGTCGCCAAGGTCGCCGAGCACCCGGTCGCCGGTGCCGGGACCGCCGTCGGCGAGGTCGTTGCCGCGACCGCCGTGGATCAGGTCCGCGCCGGGACCGCCGCAGAGCACGTCGTTGCCGAGGCCGCCGAAGATCTCGTCGTCGCCTCCCCCGCCCCAGATCACGTCGCGGCCGGGCGTGCCGTGGATGACGTCGTCGCCTTCGGTGCCGACGATCGTCGCCCGCTTCCCGTGGCAGCGCGGCACTTCGTCTTCAGGCGCGACAGCTCCCAGCACGAAGAAAGCGCTGAGCAGCACCATTCCAGCTGCCAGTCCCCTACCTGCTCGAGTCACGAGACGCTGATCGTATGCACGCGGTCGGCTGAGGCCTATTCCAAGTTCACCATGATGTGCTTGATCTCGGTGTAGTCCTCCAGCGCGTAGACGGACAGGTCCTTGCCGTAGCCCGACTGCTTGAAGCCGCCGTGCGGCATCTCGGAGACGAGCGGGATGTGGTCGTTGATCCAGACGCAGCCGAACTCGAGCGCGTTCGCCACCCGCATCGCGCGGCCGACGTCGCGGGTCCAGACCGATGAGGCGAGCCCGTAGCGGGTCCCGTTGGCCCACTCGATCGCCTTCTCCTCGTCCGTGAACGGCTGCACGGTGATCACCGGGCCGAAGATCTCGTTCTGGACCATCTCGTCCTCCTGCGCGAGGCCGGCGACCACGGCCGGCTCGAGGAAGAAGCCCGGCAGGTCGGGCTGCACGCCGCCGGTGACGATCTCGGCGTTGCCCGGCCGACGCTCGAGGAAGCCCTCGACCCGCTCGCGCTGGCGGGCGGAGTTGAGCGGGCCCAGCGTCGTCTCGGCCGACATCGTGTCGCCGAGGACGAGGCCCTTGGCTTCGCCGGCGAGACCGGCGACCACGTCGTCGTAGACGCCCTTGGCGGCCAGCACGCGGCAGGCGGCGGTGCAGTCCTGGCCGGCGTTGTAGTAGCCGGTGCCGGCGATCGTCTCCATCGCCGCCTCCATGTCGGCGTCGTCGAAGATCACCACCGGCGCCTTGCCGCCCAGCTCCAGGTGCACGCGCTTGAGCGTCTCGGCGGCAGCTTTGGCGATCCACTTGCCGGTGTCCGGCGAGCCGGTCAGGCAGATCATCCCGACGTCGGGGTGGGTGACCAGCTCGGCCCCGGTCGGCTCGCCGTGGCCGCCGATCGCGTTGAAGACGCCGGCGGGGAGGACGTCGGCGCACCACTGGGCGAAGAGCAGCGTCGTCAGCGGCGTCGTCTCGGCCGGCTTCAGCACGATCGTGTTGCCGGCCGCCAGCGCCGGGCCGATCTTCCAGATCGCCATCATCAGCGGGTAGTTCCAGGGCGTGATCTGGCCGACGACGCCGATCGGCTCGCGACGGATGAACGAGGTGTGCGCCTCCATGTACTCGCCCGCGGCGCGGCCCTCCATCGTGCGCGCGGCGCCGGCGAAGAAGCGCAGCTGGTCGGCCATCACCGGGACTTCGTCCTCGATCACGGCCGCGCGCGGCTTGCCCGCGTCGGCCGCCTCGAGGTCGGCGATCTCCTCGCCGCGCTCCTCGATCAGGTCGGCCATCCGCAGCAGGGCCCGCGCCCGTTCGCCGGGCGGCGTCGCCGCCCAGGCCGGGAAGGCCTCCTTGGCCGCGGCCACCGCCGCATCGACGTCGGGCTTGGTCGAGAGCGGCGCCTCGGCGATCGCCGAGCCCGTAGCAGGGTTGACCACCTCCTCCGTCTGCCCCTCCGCCGGATCGACCGCCTTCCCCCCGATGAAGTTCTTCAGCTTGGTCTTCTCAATCGTTGCCATCAATTCCTCCGCAGAATCTAGGGTCGATGGGCCTATTTCCGACGCATAGCGACGGTTTTAGGCCCGTCGGCTGGTGGTTAGCAGCTCCTCGACTGGGACGCACGTCATGCCGACGGCTTCGGCGACCGCCGGGTGGGTGACCGCGCCGGCGGCGACGTTGACGCCGGGACGCAGGCCGGGGTCGTGCCGGATCGCGTCGGCGACGCCTTCGTCGGCGAGCGCGATCGCGTAGGGAAGCGTCGCGTTGGTCAGCGCGTGGGTCGAGGTGATCGGCACCGCGCCCGGCATGTTCGCCACGCAGTAGTGGGCGACCCCGTCGACCTCGAAGACCGGGTCGCGGTGGGTCGTCGGGTGCGAGGTCTCAAAGCAGCCGCCCTGGTCGATCGCGACGTCGACCAGCACCGCGCCCGGCTTCATCAGCGTCAGCTGCTCGCGCCGCACCACGTAGGGCGCGCGGGCGCCGTGGACGAGGACGGCGCCGATCACCAGGTCGGCGCGCGGCAGCATCTCTTCGATCGCCAGCGTCGTCGAGTAGACGGTCGAGCAGCTGCCGGCGAAGTCGACGTCGAGCTCGCGCAGGCGGTCGATCGACTTGTCGTAGACGAAGACGTCGGCGCCCATCCCGATCGCGACGAAGGCCGCGTTCATGCCGACGACGCCGCCGCCGATCACCATCACGTTGGCCGCGGCGACGCCCGGCACCCCGCCGAGCAGGATGCCACGCCCGCCGAGCGGCTTCTCCAGCATGAAGGCGCCGGCCTGGGCGGCGATCTTGCCGGCGATCTCGCTCATCGGCGCCAGCAGCGGCAGCCGGCCGCGCGCGTCCTCGACCGTCTCGTAGGCGACGCAGGTCGCGCCCGAGCCGCAGAGGCCGCGGGTCAGCTCCGGGTCGGGGGCGAGGTGCAGGTAGGTGAAGAGCAGCTGCCCGGGGCGCAGCATCTCGACCTCGGCCGGCTGCGGCTCCTTCACCTTGAGGACCATCTCGGCCTCGCCGAACACCGCCTCGGCGTCGGGCGCGATGCGCGCGCCCTGCGCCTCGAATTCGGCGTCGGCGATCGCGCTGCCCTCGCCGGCGCCCGCCTCGACCAGCACCTCGTGGCCGTGCACCGTCATCTCGCGCACGCCGGCCGGCGTGATCGCCACCCGGTACTCGTCGGGCTTGATCTCCCTGGGGACGCCGACGATCACGAGACCAGCTCCCTCGCCCGCAGCGCCAGCCAGAACTCGATCCGGTCGTGAGCCCGCGAGAGGTCGCGGCCGGTCAGCTCTTCGACTTTGCGCATCCGGTAGCGCAGCGTGTGACGGTGGCAGTAGACCTCGCGCGCCGCTTTCTCCCACTGGCCGTTCTGCTCGATGAACGCCTCTAGCGAGCGCAGCAGCTCGCCGCCGTACTCCGCATCGCCGTTCTCGATCGGCCCGAGGACGCTGTCGCAGTAGAGCTTCAGCGCCTCGTCGTCCTGGATCGAGAGCAGCAGGGTGAAGGCGCCGAGGTCGCGCCAGGAGGCGACCTCGGGGGCGGCGCCGTTGCCGAGCGCCGTCGCCTCCAGCGCACAGCGCGCCTCGTGGAAGGAGTGACGCAGGTTCTCCGGCGGCGCCGGCCGGCTCGCCGCGGCGCGCACGGTGCCGCGCTCTTTGATCAGCGCTTTGCGCGCCTCCGCCGCCAGGTCGACCGGGTCGCGATCGGCGGCGTCGACCACCGCGCAGAGCAGCTCGCGCCGGCCGCTGGCGTGGGGAGCGACCACCGCTGGGCAGGCGTCCGCCGCCAGGGCGCGCTCGAGCGCCGACTCGGCAGCCGCCGGGTCGTCGAGGGCGAAGACGAGCACGGCCGCCTCGTCGCCGATGCCGAAGGGCTCGAGGCGACGGCGCAGCTCGGAGGGCTCCAGCCGCCCGCCGAGGGCGCCGGCGAGCACGTCGCCGGCCAGGCGCCGCTCGGTCTCGCGGGCGACGCGGCGGCGCATCAGCTCGAGCGCGACGACGGCGACCGCCTGCTGCAGGATCAGCCGCTCGAAGTCGCCGAGGCCGCCCGAGTCGCGCACGATCACGACCCAGGCCTGCGGCGGCCCGCCGCCCGGCGAGATCACCGGATGGGCGAGCGCCCGCCCGGCGACCGCGGGGTGGGAGGGGACGAACGGGTGGCCGTCGCTGGTGTGCGCGAGCGCCTCCTCGCGGATCGCGTTCACCGCCTCGGCCGAGAGCTGGCGGCGGAAGGCGCGCCCGGCGAGGCGCTCGCCGCGGGCGCCGAGGATCGCCACGGTGCCGCCCACGGCCGAGGAGATCGTCGCCACGATCTCCTCCAGGCCGCGCTCTTCGAGCACCAGCCGCTCGAGCCGCCGCTGCACCGCGATGCCGCGCTGCAGGACCTCGTACTGCTCGTTGACGAGGCGGGCGAAGGCCTTCTCGGTGATCGCGATGAAGGGCGTCGAGTAGGGAACCTCGAAGAGCGGGAAGTCGCGCTTGCGGGCCTCCTCGACCAGCGCTTTCGGCAGCTTCTCGTGGCTGAAGCCGGTGCCGAAGCCGAGGCCGGCGAGGTTGTGGTCGGCGAGCAGGCGGACGAAGTCCCGCTGCTTGGCCGCGGAGTCGAGCGGGATGCCCGTGGTCAGCATCAGCTCGCCCCCCGAGAGCCAGGGCGTCGGGTCCTCCAGCTCGGAGATGTGGACCCAGCGCACCGGGGCTTCGGCGGCGCTGTCGCCGGCCGCCAGTTCGAGACCGAGGTCGTCGAGCAGGCTTTGAACGGTGAGCATGCGCGCCCCTATCGTCGGACCCGCTCCCAGGCTCGGCCGAGCACGTCGCGGAGAACGTCGTGGATCTCTTCGAACTGCTCGCTGTCGGCGATCAGCGGCGGCGCCAGCTGCACGACGGGGTCGCCGCGGTCGTCGGCGCGGCAGATCAGGCCGCCGGCGTAGAGCTCGCCGGAGAGGAAGCCGCGCAGCAGGTCCTCGGCCTCCTCGTCGTCGAAGCTCTCCTTCGTCTCGCGGTCCTTGACCAGCTCGATCGCCTGGAAGTAGCCGGCGCCGCGCACGTCGCCGACGAT
Organism: Chloroflexota bacterium; assembly: GCA_050258095.1. Lineage (GTDB taxonomy): Bacteria > Actinomycetota > Thermoleophilia > Solirubrobacterales > 70-9 > VRUE01. Next base: position 3,161 of record JBLMYD010000109.1, on the reverse strand, counting down.
CGGCAGGTCGTAGAGCGTCTCCAGCATCTGGCGGAGCTCGCCTTCCTTGGCCAGCACGTGGCCGCAGAGGTCCTCGCGCTCGTAGACGTCGAGGTTGGCCATCGCCACCGCCGAGGCGAGCGGGTGGCCGGCGAAGGTGAAGCCGTGGGCGAAGGAGGCGTTGCCCTCCATGAAGGGAGCGGCCACCGAGTCGGAGGCGATCACCGCGCCCATCGGCGCGTAGGCCGAGGTCAGCGCCTTGGCGACGGTGATGATGTCGGGCACGTAGCCGAAGCGTTCGCAGCCGAAGTAGTGGCCGAGGCGTCCCCAGGCGCAGATCACCTCGTCGGAGATCATCAGCACGTCGTAGCGGTCGCAGATCTCGCGCACCCGCTCGAAGTAGCCGTCGGGCGGGACGAAGCAGCCGCCGGCGTTCTGCACCGGCTCGAGGATCACGGCGGCGACCGTGTCGGGGCCCTCGAACTGGATCCGCTCCTCGATCGCCGTCGCCGCCCAGAGCGGGTGGCGGTCCTCCGGCCAGCGGTAGAGGTTCGTGTTGGGCACGTGGCAGCCGCCCGGCGTCAGCGGCTCGAACTGCGAGCGCAGCTCGGTGATGCCGGTCGCCGAGAGCGCCCCCAGCGTCGTCCCGTGGTAGGCGATCTCACGGGCGATCACCTTGTGCTTCTGGCCTTTGCCGAGCAGCCGGTGGTAGTTGCGCGCCATCTTCAGCGCCGACTCGACCGCCTCCGAGCCACCCGAGGTGAAGAAGACGCGGTTGAGGTCGCCCGGCGCCAGCCCCGCGATCCGCGCCGCGAGCTCGATCGCCCGCGGGTGGGCGTAGCTCCACAGCGTGTAGAAGTCGAGCTCTTCGACCTGGCGCGCCGCCGCCTCGCCCAGCTCGGTGCGGCCGTGCCCGGCGTTGATGCAGAAGAGGCCGGAGAGGCCGTCCAGGTAGCGCTTGCCGTGCTCGTCGTAGACGTAGCAGCCGTCCCCTTTGACGATGATCGGGATCTCGTGATCCGGGCCATATGACCCCATGCGCGAGAAATGCATCCAGAGGTGGCGCCGGGCCAGGTCCTGCAGGCCGGAGCTCACACCGGTCCCGGGCGCGGATTCCGAAGCTACAGCCATGATGTCCGTTCTCCTCTCATCTACGACGCTCTGGACAACGGTAGAGCCAGAGTTCTCTATTTGCAATGTTCGCTTCGGCGCTCTACATGCGTATGCTTATACAAAGCGTATATATCAGCGCGCTCATTTTGGGAGATTCGCCTCTTGTGAAAAGCGGCGTTTCCGCCTAACTTCGCCCCTACATCGCGTACTACGGGTACCCGTAAACGAGTAGAGCTACCCTCGTCAGGGGCTCCATTCCGTCGAGTGCCGAGGAGGATGAGCATGGAGGTTGCTGTTCCGAGCGTCGAGCTTCGCAGCGTCAGCAAGCGCTTCGGCGACCTGCTCGCCGTCGACGACCTCAGCCTCGACCTCGGCTCCGGCGAGTTCTTCACCTTCCTCGGTCCGAGCGGCTGCGGCAAGACGACGACGCTGCGGATGATCGCCGGCTTCGAGCGGCCCAGCGAGGGCGAGATCCGGATCGAGGACACCGACGTCGCCCAGCTCCCGCCCCACCGGCGCCCGACCAACACCGTCTTTCAGAGCTACGCCCTCTTCCCGCACCTGAGCGTCGAGGACAACGTCGCCTTCGGGCTGAAGCGCAAGCGGGTGCCGAAGGGGGAGATTCGCGAGCGGGTCGCGCGCGAGCTGGAGCGGGTCGGTCTCGCCCGAGAGGCGAAGCGACGCCCGGCACAGCTTTCGGGCGGCATGCAGCAGCGGGTCGCGCTGGCGCGGGCGCTCGTCAACCTGCCCAAGGTGCTGCTGCTCGACGAGCCGCTCGGCGCCCTCGACCTGAAGCTGCGCAAGGGCCTGCAGGTGGAGCTGAAGCGAATCCAGCGCGAGGTCGGCATCACCTTCGTCTACGTCACCCACGACCAGGAGGAGGCGCTGACGATGAGCGACCGGATCGCGGTGATGAACCGCGGCCGGGTCGAGCAGGTCGGCGCACCGGTGGAGATCTACGAGCGCCCGGCGACGACCTTCGTCGCCGGCTTCATCGGCGTCTCCAACCTGATGCCGGCGAAGGTGGCGGGCGCCGAGGAGGTGCACCTCGACCAGGGGCCGACCGTGCGCGCCGAGACCGCGGGCCTGGCGACGGGGGCGCGCTGCTACGCCGTGGTGCGGCCCGAGAAGCTGCGCATCGACGCCGTCGAAGGCGGCGCGGCGAGCCCGAACGGCCTGCCCCGGGTCGAGGGCATGGTCGAGAGCTCGGTCTACCTCGGGACGGCGACGCAGATCGTCGTCGACCTCGGCGACGACGTGCGGATGACCGTGCTCGTTCCCAACGCGAGCGAGGCGGAGCGCCACGCGCTTCCCGGCGGCGGCGTGCGGGTAGCCCTCTCCTGGGAGCCCGAGCACATGCACCTGGTGCAGGAATCGCCGAACGGGGCAAGAGACGAGGAGTCGCGCGGCGCGCGGGCCGACGGCGTCACCGAACTGCAAACGACGTAGGAGAGGTGGGTTGAAAATGGGCCAAGCTGAGAGCAGAAAGCGGTTGATGGCGGTGGTCGTCGCCGTGGCGGCGCTGGCGCTCGCCGCCGGCCTCGCCGCCTGTGGCGGCGGCAGCAGCATCGAAGGCGGCGGCGAAAAGGAAGCCGAACAGGTGAAATTGGAAGGCAAGCCGTCGGGCAGCCTGACGATCTCCAACTGGCCGCTCTACATCGACAAAGGCACCGTGCCCGCCTTCGAAAAGGCAACCGGGGTCTCTGTCAAGTACATCGAGGACATCAACTCCAACGAAGAATTCTTCAACAAGGTGCAGCCGCTGCTCGCCAGGGGCGAATCGGGCGGCCGCAGCATCTTCGTCCTCGCCGACTACATGGTCGTGAAAATGCACCAGCTCGGCTACCTGATGGAATTCGACAAGTCGGGCCTGCCCGAATTCGAGAAAAACCTCTCGGCGAGCCTGCGCAACCCGCCCTTCGACCCGGAACGGAGCTACACCGCGCCGTGGCAGAGCGGCATGACCGGCCTCATCGTCAACACCAAGGAGGCGCCGGAAGCGCACTCGATGTGCGCCATCTTCGACCCGAAGTACAAGGGCAAAGTCGACGTGCTCAACGAAGTGCGGG
>JBLMYD010000108.1:0-3850 GCA_050258095.1 Chloroflexota bacterium | reverse complement strand
CTCGCAGTTCTCGCCCCCGGGCCGCCAGCCGCGCGGCCGGAGGGTGAGGGAAGACGAAGCCCAGCGCCGCGACCGGGAGGCGGCGCGGAGCGAGCGGCTCGCCGACACGAAGCGCAGGCGCGCCGCCGGTGAGCTCTGATGGCCGGCTCCCGCGAGGAGCGCCGGGAGGCGCTGGTCGCGCTGTTCAGGGAAGTCGAGTCCTGCAGGCGCTGCCCGCTGCACGAGACGCGAACGAAGGCCGTCTTCGGCTCCGGTGACGCAGACGCCGAGCTGATGTTCGTCGGCGAGGCGCCCGGCGCGGACGAGGACCGCCGCGGGCTGCCGTTCGTGGGCCGTGCCGGGCAGCTGCTCAACGAGCTGCTCGCGGGGATCGGGATGTCGCGCGAGGACGTCTTCATCGCCAACGTGCTGAAGAGCAGGCCCCCCGGCAATCGCGACCCGCAGCCGCTCGAGATCGAGGCCTGCCGGCCCTACCTCTTCTCGCAGGTGCGCCTGATCGAGCCGAAGGTCGTCTGCACGCTGGGCAACTTCGCGACCAAGCTGCTGAGCGGCAACCCGGCGGGGATCACCAAGGTGCGCGGCGCTCCGCAGGTGCACGAGCTGGGCGGCCGCACCGTCTTCCTGCTGCCCCTCTTCCACCCGGCGGCGGCGCTGCGGACGCCCGCCGTCAAGGAGACGCTGCGCGGCGACTTCGGCCTGATCGCGGAGCTGCTTGCCGAGCCCGCGCCCACCCCGATGCCGACGGCGGAGGAGATCGAGGAGGCGTCCGCGCCCGAGCCGCCGCAGCCGACCGACGAGCAGCTCGGCTTCTTCGGATGACCGTGGTGGAGACGCGCTCCGCCGCCGAGACGGAAGCGCTCGGCGCGCGACTCGCCGCCCAGCTCGGCGCCGGCGACGTGGTGATCGTCAGCGGCGAGGTCGGCGCCGGCAAGACGACGCTGATCCGGGGCGCCTGCCGGGCTCTGGGCGTCGAGGGCCCCGTCACCTCGCCGACCTTCACGATCGGCCACCGTTACGAGGGCGGGCGAGCGCCCGTCTCCCACCTCGACCTCTACCGGCTGGACGGGCTTGGCGGCGAGGACCCGGCCCTGCTCGACGACTACCTGGTGCCCGGCGCGATCGCCTTCGTCGAGTGGCCCGCCGTCGCCGAGCCGCAGCTCGACGGCCGCCGAACCGTCCCGGTGCGGCTCGCCCACGCCGGCGGCGACCGGCGCGAGGTGGAGCTGCCGGCCGCATCGGCGCCCGAGTAGCGGTGTTCCAGGAAGCGTGCCTTGTAGCATCGAGCCGATGCCCGACCTCGAGCAAGGAGGACGCCGGATGAAGGGACCGAAGACGCTGACCGCCGTACTGCTGGCGACCGCGCTGCTCGTCTGCGTCGCTCCGGCCTCGGCCGGCGCCCTCGCCTACAAGCACTACGTCGCCTGCGGCACCTCGGAAACCGCGAAGCCGTCGCACAAGTGCCCGCGGAAGGGCAAGAAGGGCGCCTTCTTCAAGAGCCTCCGCAGGGACGTCCGCTACAGCATCTGCGTCAGGTTCCCGACCGGGAAGAACATCTGCGCCAAAGCGCAGAAAGCCGAAGCGCACGTCCTCTACGTCAACAAAATCACGTCGAACATTCCGGGCAAGCACCGCGTGACCTGGTTCGTCAACGGCAAGCGCGTCGGCTCCTTCACCTTCAAGATCGCTGGCTGAGCCGATCGCATCCGAGCTCGCGGTCGTCGGCTTCGACACGGCGACCGTGGACACCGCCGTCTGCGCGACGCGCGGCGACACGGTCCTGGCCGAGGCGCTCGTCGGCCCGGGCGACGACGGGCCGCGCCACTCGACCGCGCTGCTGGCGCTGGTCGAGGAGGCGGCCGCGGCCACCGGCGGGTGGGGCGCGGTCGGCCGCCTCGCCGTCGGGCTCGGTCCGGGGTCGTTCGTCGGCATCCGGATCGCGCTTGCCACCGCCGTCGGCCTCGCCGCGAGCACCGGTCTGCCCGTGACCGGGATCTGCACGCTCGATGCGCTCGGCAGCGGCCTGCGCGCCCTCGACGACGCCGGTCGCGAGTGCCTCGCCGTCCTCGACGCCCGTCGCGGCGAGGTGTTCGCGGCGCTCTACGCCCCGGCGGGAGAGCGCCTCTGGGCCCCCTTCGTCGCCGCGCCCACCGAGCTCGCCGAGCGCCTTGCGGAGCGACCGGCGCCGCCGCTGGCCGGGGGACCGGGAGCGGTACGATTTCGCCCAGAGCTGGCGCATAGCGGCGCCGAGATTCCCGACGATTCCGACCCCGTCCACCGCGTGGCGGCACGGCACCTTTGCAGGGCGGTCGCGGACCGCGGTTCCGACGGCCCGCTCGAGCCGATCTACCTGAGACCTCCCGACGCGGAGCGATGGCGTGACAGAGACACTTCCCAGAGATCCCGGTGAGGCAGTGGGAGCGCTCGCTATCAGGCGGCTCGCCTACAGCGACCTGCCCGCGGTGATCGCGATCGAGCGCCGCTCCTTCCCCTCGCCCTGGTCGCTGGCGATGTTCGTGCTCGAGCTGTCCAAGCCGTCCGGCATCTGCCTGGCGGCGACCGAGGGAGACGAGCTGCTCGGCTACCTGGTCTGCTCGCGCTACGACCAGGTCTGGCACCTGATGAACGTCGCGGTGGCGCCCGAGCGTCGCCGCGCCGGCGTCGCCCGTGGCCTGATCTCGCAGCTGGTCGACGAGGGCGGCGGCCGCCTGCCCTTCACCCTCGAGGTGCGCGTCTCCAACCGGCCCGCGATCGCGATGTACGAGCAGCTCGGCTTCCGCTCCGCGGGCGTGCGGCCTCGCTACTACCGCGACAACGGCGAGGACGCGCTGATCATGTGGCTGGACTGACCCTGGCGATAGAGACGTCGTGCGACGACACCTGCGCCGCGGTGTTGGACGGCCCGCGCGTGCTCGCCAACACGATCTCCTCGCAGGCCGCGGCCCACGCCGAGTTCGGCGGCGTCGTCCCCGAGGTCGCCTCGCGTCATCACCTGGAGCTGACGGCGCCGGTCGTCGACGCCGCGTTGCGCACCGCGGGCGTCAGCCTCGACGACGTCGAATCGGTCGCGGTGACTGCCGGGCCGGGCCTGATCGGGGCGCTGCTCGTCGGCGTCAGCACCGCCAAGGCGATCGCCGCGCCGCGCCGCCTGCCGCTGATCCCGGTCGACCACCTGCAGGGCCACGTCGCCGCCAACTTCCTCGAGCCCGAGCCGCTGGAGCCACCCTTCCTCTGCCTCGTCGCCAGCGGCGGCCACACGCTGCTGGCCGGCGTTCGCGAGCACGCGGGGTATGAGCTGCTGGGCCAGACGCTCGACGACGCGGCCGGCGAGGCGTTCGACAAGGTCGCCCGCCTGCTCGGCCTCGGCTACCCGGGAGGCCCGGTGCTGGAGAAGCTGGCGCGCGAGGGCGACCCGGAGGCGTTCGAGCTGCCGGTGGCGATGAGCCGCGATCCCGGGCTCGACTTCAGCTTCAGCGGCCTGAAGACGGCGCTCGCCTACCTGATCCGCGATCTCGGCCCCGAGGGGGTGCGCGAGCGGCGCGCCGACCTCGCCGCCAGCTTCCAGGTCGCCGCCGTCGGCCAGCTCGTCGCCAAGCTCGGGCGGGCGCTGAAAGGGGGGGAGTGGGCCGCCGTGGCGCTGGGCGGCGGCGTCGCCGCCAACGGGCCGCTGCGCGAGGCGGTCAGCGCGCTCTGCGAGGAGCGTGGAGTCCGGCTCAAGCTCGTCCCGCTCGCGCTCTGCACCGACAACGCGGCGATGATCGGCTCCGCCGCCCGCTTCGTCACCCCGCTCCCATACCCCGACTACCTCCCCTACGACGCCTTCGCCACCAAACCGCCCGCCGACGGGCCAAAA
>JBLMYD010000107.1:0-18318 GCA_050258095.1 Chloroflexota bacterium | reverse complement strand
GGGGAGGGGGTCCGACGGACAACAGCGGGGAGCGTCCGTCAGACCCCCTCCCCCGACCCCCCGCGTGGGAGCTGAAGAGCGAGATCGCGGGGTGGCGGAGGTCCGGGGGGAACTCGTCGGGAGCTATGGAGAGGTTCAGGCCGACGCCGATCACGGCCCATTGCTCCTGCGGCTTCGCCTCTATGAGGATGCCGGAGAGCTTTTGTTGTTCGAGCCAGATGTCGTTCGGCCACTTGACCTGGCACTCGATGCCGGGGCGGAGCTCCTCGGCGGCCGTGCAGACGGCGAGCGGGACCGAGAGCGGCAGCAGGGTGTGGCGCTCGTCGAGCGGGCGCAGGATGGCGGAGTAGAGCAGGGCCTTGCCGTCCGGCGCGGTCCAGACGCGGCCCTGACGCCCGCGTCCCGCGGTCTGTTCGTGCGCGGTGACGACGGTGCCGCCGGGCGCCCCGGCCTCGATCAGCTCCCGCGCCCGGTCGTTGGTCGAGTTGGTGACCCGGTAGTGCCGGTGCGGCCACCCGAACTGGATGACGTGCGTGGCGCTGCGCATCTCTGCGTCCTCAGTCGCCCGAATAGCGCTGCTATTCGGGCTCCCTGCGTCCTTGACCTGCTTGGCCACGCACATCCCCAGTCTCGGGTGGTTGATCTTTGAGCAATGCCTCCACGAGGCCCTCGATGTCGTGGCGCTCGGCTTCGACGTGGACGGTGAGGCCGGCGTCGCGGGCGGCGTCGGTGGTGACCGGGCCGATCGAGACGACGCGCGCCGCGGCCGGGAAGCGCTCGCCGAGGGCGTCGATCAGGTTGCGCACGGTCGAGGAGGAGGTGAAGGTGACGTAGCCCGCCCCCTGGGCTGCCTCGACCGCCTCGGGGCTCGGCTCCTCGCGCACGGTCTCATAGAGGGCGACGACGTCGACCTCGGCGCCGCGCCCGCGCAGCGCGTCGGGCAGGACGTCGCGCGCCTCGGCGGCGCGGGCGACGAGCACGCGCTTACCGTCGACGTCGACCTCGTCCAGCGCTTCGACCAGGGCCTCGGCGACGTAGCGGTCGGGGACGAAGTCGGCGTCGATGCTGCGCTTGGCGAGCGCGCGGGCGGTGCCGGGACCTATCGCGGCGACGGTGGCGTCGGCGAGGGCGCGCGCGTCGAGCCCGGCGGCCCGCAACGCCTCGAAGAGCAGCTGCACGCCGTTGGGGCTGGTCAGGCAGACGAGGCTGTACTCGCCGATCCGCTCGATCGCCTCCTTGACCTCGTCGCTGCCGATCCGCGGCTCGATCCGGATCGCCGGCAGCTCGACGACTTCGGCGCCGAGGTTGCGCAGCCGCTTCGCCAGCCCACTCGCCTGGGCGCGCGCCCTGGTGACGACGACGCGACGGCCGTAGAGCGGTCGTCGCTCGAGCCAGGAGAGCGCCTCGCGGCGCTCGACCACCGGGCCGACGACGATCAGGGCCGGAGCGGAGACGCCCTCGCGCTCGGCCGCGTCGGCGAGAGTGCCGAGGGTGGCGACGACGGTGCGCTGTCCCGCCATCGTGCCGCGCTCGATCGCCGCCGCGGGCTCGCCGGCGTCGCGGCCGGCGGCGATCAGCGCCGCGGCGTTGGCGGCGAGGCGCTTGACCCCCATGTAGAAGACGAGCGTGCCGGGAAAGCGCGCCAGCGCATGCCAGTCGATCGCGCTCTCCTCCTTCTCGGGGTCCTCGTGGCCGGTGAGGAAGGCGACCGCCGAGGACTCGTCGCGGTGGGTGACCGGGATCCCGGCGTAGGCCGCGGCGGCGACGCCCGCCGTCACCCCCGGCACGACCTCGAACTCGACCCCCGCGGCGCGCAGCGCCTCGCCCTCCTCGCCGCCGCGCCCGAAGACGAACGGGTCGCCGCCCTTGAGCCGCACGACGCTCTTGCCGGCCCGGGCCGCCTCGATCAGCCGCGCGTGGATCTCCCCCTGCGCCACGGACGTGCCGGCTCCAGGGTGCTCTTTTTGACCCCTAGGGACCGGCACGTCCGGGGGGGTCTTGCCGACGTAGACGAGCTCGGCGTCCTCGCGGGCGCCATCCAGCGCCCCGGGCGGGATCAGGCGGTCGTAGAAGATCGCGTCGGCGGCGGCGATCAGCTCCGTCGCGCGCGCCGTCATCAGCCCGGGATCGCCGGGCCCCGCGCCGACCAGGTAGACGATCCCCGCCCGCGCGTTCACGCCGCCTCCGCCCGGTCGAGGATCTCGCGGGCGCCGGTCGCGAGCAGGCGCTGGGCCAGCTCGGCGCCGAGCAGCGTCGGCTCGGTCGAGTCGCCCTCGACGCGGTCGCGGATCCACTCGCTGCCGTCCGGGAGGCCGACGAAGGCGTCGAGCCGCATCCGCTCGCCCTGCCCGTCGACCTCGGCCCGGACCCCGATCGGGCTCGCGCACGTCGCCTGCAGCAGGGCGACGACGGCGCGCTCCGCCGTCACCTCGCGCAGCGCCGCTTCGTCGACGAGCGAGTCGACGGCGCCGAGTGCCGCCTCGTCGCCGTCGCGGATCTGCAGCAGCAGGGAGCCCTGGCCGGCGGCCGGCGTCATCGCCTCCGCCGGCAGCGGGAAGGAGATCTCATCCGCCCGGTCCAGCCGGCGCAGGCCGGCGACGGCGAGCACGACCGCGTCGACCTCGCCGGCGGAGAGCTTGCCCAGCCGGGTGTCGACGTTTCCATGCAGCTCGCGCACCTCGAGGTCGGGGCGGGCGGCGAGCAGCTGGGCGCGGCGGCGCAGGCTGGCGGTCCCGACCCGGGCGCCCTCCGGCACGTCGTCCAGCGACGCTCCGGGGCCGACCCAAGCGTCGCGCGGGTCCTCGCGCGCGGGAACGGCGGCCAGCATCAGGCCCTCGGTCAGCTCGGCGGGCAGGTCCTTGGCCGAGTGGACGCCGACGTCGGCCTCGCCGTCGAGCAGCGCCCGCTCGACCCCACGCACGAACCGAGCCTTGTCCCCAAGCTCGCCGTCGGAAGAAACCTCCACAAGCTCAGCCCCGCCGAGAAGCTCGGCGACCTGCCTGGCCTGCGCCAGGGCGAGAGCGCTACCGCGTGTCGCAATCCGAAGCATCGGGGAGGTTTGGTTGAGGGCCTATCCGGTAGGGGTGAAGCGTCTTGTGCTTTTTCGCGGCCGCACCTGCGGGCGCCGGCAATCTCCGCTCCTCGAAAAAGTTAAGCGGAACCCCTACCGGATAGGCCCTAAGCAGAACCCCTACCGGGATCGACCCGCCGCAACTCGGTCACGTTGGACGTCTCCTCCGCCTCGGGCTCGGTCCCGGCATCCAACCCGAAGAGCTCGCGCAGGGCGCTGACGTAGACGTAGGCCTCGTCGCTGCCGGCGGTGCGCTTCAGGCGCAGGGTGGGGTCGTGCAGCAGCCGCGAGGCGATCGCCTTCGCCATCGCGTCGAGCCGTTCGCGGTCGGCCTCGCCGAGGCTCTCCCAGCGGCCGTCGTTCTCGGCCAGCACGCGGCGCACGACCTCGTCGGCGCGCTCGCGCAGGGCCGAGATCGTCGGCACCACCTCGAGCGAGGCTAGCCAGCGCTCGAAGCGGTCCTGCTCGGCGTCGAGCAGCCGCTCCGCCCGGCGCGACTCCGCCTCGCGCCCGCTCGCGTTGCGTTCGACGATCTGCTGCACGTCGTCGATGTCGTGCAGGCTGACCCCGGCGATCTCGCGGCAGTCGGGCTCGATGTCGCGCGGCACGGCGATGTCGACCAGCAGCAGCGGCCGTCCCTCGCGCGAGCCCATCACGTGCGCGAGCTCGTCGCGCTCGACGATGTGGTGCGGCGAGTTCGTCGCCGAGACGACGATGTCGGCCTGCTCGAGCTGCTCGGGCAGCTCCTCGAAGCGCACCGCGTTGCCCTCGAAGCGCTGGGCGAGGCCGATCGCGCGGTCGTAGTGGCGGTTGGCGACGAAGACGGTCGAGACGCCGCGTCGCACCAGAGCGCGGGCGACCAGCTCGGCCGTCTCGCCGGCGCCGATCACGAGCACGCGCCGGTTGGCGAGGTCGCCGAGCGTGCGCCGCGCCAGCTCGACCGCGACCGAGGGGATCGAGACGTTCTTCTCGCTGATGCCGGTCTCCTCGCGAGCCCGGCCGCCGGCGGTGAGGGCGCCGCGGAAGAGGCGGTTGAGGATCGGCCCGGTGCCGCCCTCGACCAGCGCCAGCTCGTAGGCGCGTTTGACCTGTCCCTGGATCTCGGCCTCGCCGAGGATCATCGAGTCGAGGCCGGCGGTGACGCGGAAGAGGTGGCCGACCGCGTCGCCCGAGCGCAGCGAGTAGAGGTGGCCGAGCAGCTCGGTGGGCCGGATCTCCGCCTTGCGAGTGAGCACGCCGAGGGCGGTCGACTCGGCCTCGACCGGGTCGGAGACGACGAGGTAGAGCTCGGTCCGGTTGCAGGTCGAGATCGCCGCCGCCTCGTGGATGCCGGCGGCCTCGGTCAGCTCGCGCAGGGCGCCGACCGCGCGCCCCTCGGTTAGGGAGAGCCGCTCGCGCAGGTCGAGCGGCGCCGTCTTGTGGGAGACGCCCAGTGCGAGCAGCTCGCTCATGAGCTCACCGTCTCCCTTTCGGGCTCCTCGCGCCGCTCCTCGGCGAGGGCGGCGAGGTCGCGCAGCTCCCGCTCCATCCGCTGCAGTTTCGTCGCCATGATCGAGACGTAGACGACGATCAGGACGAGGAAGACGACGTAGGCGCCGGCGACGTACTTGCCCGCCTCGTCGAGCGGCAGGGCGGGGGCGCCGGCGATCAGCTCGACCACCTAGCTCACCTCCGGCGCGATCCGCGAGCCGCCGCCCGGCGCCGGCGCGTCGAGCGCGCGGCGCAGCCGCTTCAGCTGCCCCGAGGCGCTCTTCGCCGTCAGCTCCAGCTTGACCAGCGTCAGCCAGAGCAGGCCGACGGCGGCGAGGCAGACGAGGAAGGTGAGCATCATCGATCCGGGCAGCCCGCCGTTGGCGGTGGCGAAGACGCGCGGGTGGACGAGGCTCTGCGCCAGCCGCACCGCGATGAAGTTGAGCGGCACGAAGGCGCCGGCGACGATCGCGAAGACCGAGGCGTAGCGGGCCTGGCGCTCGGGGTCCTCGATCGCGTAGCGGAAGGGGTAGTAGGTCGCGTACATGAGGAAGACGATCAGGAAGCTGACCAGCGTCGGCTCGTCCCAGACCCACCAGTGCCCCCAGGAGGCCTTGGCCCAGATCGAGCCGGTGATCAGCACGGCGACGCCGAAGATCACCGACATGTGGATCGAGACGTAGGACCAGGCGTCCCAGCGCCGCTCGCCGCTGCGCAGGTGCGCGATCGCGAAGACGCCGCCGACGACGAAGCCGGCCAGCGCCACGATCGCCAGTGGCACGTGCAGGTAGAAGATCTTCTGGATGAAGCCCTGGTCGGCGTCGAGCGGCGCGTAGAAGAAGACCAGCGAGAGGCCGGCGGCTATGGCGACGACGGTCGCGATCGAGAGCTGTCTCAGTCCTTTGCCGTACATGCGCTTGGCGCGTTGGGGAGCGGCGCCCCGCTCAGTCCTCCAGCAGGAAGTCGAAGACGGCGTAGCCGACCAGGAGGAAGACCAAATCGTATAGGCAGAGCACGGCAAGCCAGGTGCCGAAGCGGTGGTAACCGGGACCGCCCGCGGCGAGCAGCGGCTCGCTGGCGCCCGTCGCGGCGATCATCAGCGGCAGGACGAGCGGCAGGAGGACGAGCGGGCCGAGCAGGTCGCGGGCGCGCGAGTGGACCGCCATCGAGGAGATCAGCGTGCCGGTCGCGGCCAGGCCGAGGTCGGCGAGGACGAGGACGGCGACGAGCGGGCCGAGCGCCGCGGCCGAGTCGAGGAAGAAGATCGCGAAGACGGGGACGACGACCAGCTCCAGCGCCAGCAGGTAGACGAGGAGCGCCGCGGCCTTGGCCGCGAACAGGGCGCTGCGGTCGATCGGGGCGAGGCGGATCGCGTCGAAGCCGCCCTCCTCGCGCTCGGCGACGAAGAGGCGGTTGACGCCGAGCAGGGCGGCGAAGAGCAAGGTCGCCCAGAGCACCCCTGAGGCGAGGCTGCCCGAGAGGCTCGTGCGGTCGAGGCCGAAGCGGAAGACGACGAAGGTGGTGACGGCGAAGAGCGCCATCGCCGGCAGCGACTGCGGCGCGCGCAGCTCGCCGCGCAGGTCCTTGGCGAGGATCGCCCGGAACGCGATCGAGGTGGGGGTCATGCCGGCACCGGCCTTCCGCCCGCCTCGAGGCGAAGCACCCGGTCGGCGCCGGGCTCGTAGCGCTCGGGGTCGTGGCTGACGATCACGCGGGCGCGTCCCGCGTCCGGCCCGACCAGCGCGCTCGCCAGCTCGCGTCCCTCGGCGTCGAGGTTCGAGTCCGGCTCGTCGAGCAGCAGCAGCTCGGGCTCGTGCAGGAGGCAGCGGCAGATCGCCAGGCGCTGGCGCATCCCCGCGGAGAGCTCGGCGACGCGCTCGTCGGCGCGGCGCTCGATCGCGGCGGCGGCGAGCAGCTCGGCGATCCGCGCCTCGGCCCGCGCCTCGTCCAGCCCGTGCAGGCGGGCGTGGAAGCGCAGGTTCTCGCGGCCGCTGAGCTCGCGGTAGAGCAGCGGGTCGTGGCCGAGGAAGCCGATCCGGCCGCGCAGCTTCCAGGCTTCATCCGGCAGCGCGCAGCCCAGCGCCCGCACCTCGCCGGCGCTCGGCCGCAGCAGGGTGGCGAGGATGCGCAGCAGCGTCGTCTTGCCGGCCCCGTTCGGCCCGAGGACGAGCAGCGTCTCGCCCATCGCCAGCTCGAAGCCGACCCCGTCGAGCGCCGTCCGTTCGCCGTAGTCGCGGCGCAGCCCGGCGACCCTGAGCACCGCCTCGTCTGTGTCCTGGCCGGAGCCCACGGCGGGGATTCTGCCCATCCCCGCCCTTCCACGCTGACTTCGCCTTTATTCGCCGTTATGGCGAATAAAGGCGAAGTCAGCGATTGAGGGCACGTCGGTACGCTTTGGCCTTCATGAGTGAACACGCACCGCTGCTCAACGAGGTCGACACCTACGGGCCCGCCTATATGCGCGTCGCCGAGCGCCTCGGGCGCTACGAGGGCAACGAGGAGGAGGCGCCGCTGGCGATCGAGCTGCTCGGGCTGAAGCCGGGCGACCGGGTGCTCGACGCCGGCTGCGGGCTCGGCCGCTTCGTCGCCGCCCTCGCGGCGAACGGGATCGACGCCGTCGGCGTCGACATCTCGCAGATCGCGATCGCCCAGGCGCAGAAGGAGTACCCCGGCCCGACCTACGTCGTCGCCGACCTGATGCAGCCGCTGCCGCCGGAGCTACGCGGCTTCGACGGCCTCGTCAGCCTCTCCTCGAGCTTCGGCTTCGGCGCGACGCCGGCGGAGGACGAAGCGATGCTGCAGGCCTACCACGACGCGCTGCGGCCGGGCGGCAAGATGGCGATGGAGCTCTCCGACCTGGAGCGCTCGCGCTACCGGCTGAAAACCGACGAGGGCGTGGTCGAGCGCGAGACCAACGGGGTCAAGGAAACGCTCGACGTCGACTTCACCACCGGGGTGCTGCACGTGCACTACGTCTACGGCGACGACGTCGTCGATTCGGTGATCCGCATGTACGAGGCCGACGACCTGCAGCGGATGGCGGAAGCGGCCGGCTTTCACGACGTCGAGCGCTACGGCAACTTCGCCGGCGGCCCGAAGCGCCCCGAGGACCGCCTCGTCCTCGTCGCCACGGCATGAGGTGCAACGCGTTTGACGTCAAATAGCCCCCCAACGCGTTTCACCCGAGGGGCGGCGGTCGTCGTCGACGCCTACTCGACCGGGGCGCGGCTGGCGCCGCGCTTCGCCGCCGCCGGCCTGCCCGTCGTCCACGTGCAGAGCAGCCCGACGCTGCCCGACTTCTACACGCGCGGCTTCCAGGCCGGCGACTTCGTCGAGAACGTCGTCCACGACGGGGACCTGGAGGCGACGGCGGCACGGGTCGCCGCCCACGATCCGGCCTTCGTCGTCGTCGGCGCCGAGCCGGGCGTGCCGCTCGCCGACGCGCTCAGCGAGCGCCTCGGCCTGCCCTCGAACGGCAGCGCCCAGAGCGCCGCGCGCCGCGACAAGAGCGCGATGAGCGAGGCGCTGCGCGCCGCCGGCCTGCGCGCGGCGGAAGCGCTGAAGACCGCCGACGTCGAGGAGGCGGTGGCCTGGGCGGCGGATCGCGGCGGCGCCCCCGTCGTCGTCAAACCGCTCGACAGCGCCGGCACCGACGGGGTCAGCATCTGCGCCGATGCCGAGGCGATCCGCGCCTCCTTCGCGACCAACCTCGGCCGGCCCAACGCCCTGCACGGCGCCAACGAGCAGCTGCTCGTCCAGGAGCTGCTCGAAGGGACGCAGCTCTTCGTCAACTCGGTCAGCTGGGACGGCGTCCACCACGTCGCGGAGGTCTGGCGCGACAACAAGCTGCGCCGCGGCGCCAACTTCATCTACGACTACGAGGAGCTGCTGCCGCGCCACGGCGAGCAGCAGGACCAGGTCGTCCCCTACGTCGAAGCGGTGCTCGACGCGCTCGGCATCCGCTACGGCCCGGCGCACACCGAGGTGATGCTGACCGCGACCGGGCCGGTCCTGGTCGAGTCGGCCGCCCGCATGCACGGCTCGGTCCCCGACGACGTCGTCGACCGCTGCACGCCGAGTCCCCAGGCGCTGACCGCCGAGGCCTACCTCGACCCCGGCTCGGTCGCCCGCCGCGCCCAGCGCCCCTATGAGCTGGCGGCCGGCGCCTACTGCGTGATGCTGATCTCCCAGCACGAAGGCCGGATCGTCGGCGACGCCGGCCTGCGCGAGATCGAAGCGCTGCCCTCCTTCGCCGGCACGATCTCGATGCTCGGCCCCGGTGACCAGCTCAAGCGCACGATCGACCTCTTCTCCTGCCCCGGGATCATCTACCTGGTAGATCCCGACAGGACGCGGCTGAAAGCAGATTACGACCGCATCAGAGAGCTGGACGCTGCGGGGGCTGTTTTCGAAACAGAGCAGTTGGTCGCTCCGTAAAGGCGTCCCCCGGTAGGGGTGAAACGTCTTGTACTTTTTCGCGGCTTCCCTTTCGGGCGCCAGCCCATCGGCGATTCTCGAAAAAGTTAAGTGAAACCCCTACCGGGGGACGCCTTTCAACCGCGCCGCTTTTGCAACGTGCGGCGGCCGACCTTGAGCAGCGGCCCGGCGCCCTCGCGCAGCGCCTTCGTCCGCGTCGCGCCCTTGCCGTAGAGGAGCTTGGCCGAGGCGCGCACCGCTTCGCCCATCGTCTGGTCGTAGGGGTGCCACCAGAAGTCGCGGGCGAAGCCGGGCTCCCAGGCGTTCATCTTGATGTTGACGCACTCGTAGAAGCCGAACTTCGAGTGCGAGCGGCCGATGCCGGAGTCCTTGACCCCGCCCCAGGAGCACTGGCAGGCGCCGTGGCTGAAGGAGTGGTCGTTGACCCAGACCATGCCCGACTGGATGCGGCGCGCGATCCGCGCGCCCTTCTGGCGGTCCTTGGTCCAGACCGAGGCGCCGAGGCCGAACTCGGAGTCGTTGGCGAGGTCGATCGCCTCCTGCTCGGAGTCGACGACGACGATCGGCAGCACCGGGCCGAAGACCTCCTCCCGCATGATCCGCATCTCGTGGGTGACGCCGGTGAGGACGGTCGGCGCGACGAACTTGCCGGAGAGGCCGGGGACGTCGGTCGGTCCGCCGCAGAGCTTGGTCGCGCCGGCGGCGACGGCGTCCTCGATCAGGTCGACGACGATCTGGTGCTGGCCCTCGGAGGTCATCGGGCCGATCTCGGTCTCCCACTGCAGCGGGTCGCCGAGCGTCAGCCTCTCGGCTTCGCGGGCGACGCCCTCGACGAAGCGGTCGGCGACCTCGCGCAGCACGTAGACGCGCTCGATCCCCGAGCAGGTCTGGCCGGCGTTGGCGAAGCCGCCCCAGACCGCGCCCGAGATCGCGTTGTCGAGGTCGGCGTCGGCGCAGACGATCATCGGGTCCTTGCCACCCAGCTCGAGCACCGAGCCCTTGAGGCTCTCGGCGCAGACGGCGCCGACCTTGC
This sequence comes from Chloroflexota bacterium, assembly GCA_050258095.1. Classification (GTDB taxonomy): domain Bacteria; phylum Actinomycetota; class Thermoleophilia; order Solirubrobacterales; family 70-9; genus VRUE01. The sequence goes on along the minus strand of JBLMYD010000107.1, from coordinate 8,308 downwards.
GGCCGACCTCGACCGAGCCGGTGAAGAAGACCTTGCCGACCGTCGAGCGCGCCAGCGCGTCGCCGACGGCACCGCCGCCGTGGACGACGCGGACGAGCCCCTCCGGCAGGCCGCCCTTCTCGAAGACGCGGCGGATCGCCTCGCCGAGCAGCGGCGTCAGGCTGGCCGGCTTCAGCACCACCCCGTTGCCCGCCATCAGCGCGATCGCCACCTCGCCGAAGGGGATCGACCAGGGGTAGTTCCAGGGCGCGATCACGCCGACCACCCCGATCGGCTCGTAGGTGAAGCGGCCTTTCTTGCTCATCAGGAAGGCCTGGCTCATCCGCACCTTCTCGTCGGCGAGGATCTTCGGCCCCGCCTTGGCGCACCAGTGCAGCGCGTCGACCGTCGGCAGCAGCTCCATCGTGTAGGCCTCGGCGCGCGGCTTGCCCTGCTCCTGGACGAGCAGCTCGGCGATCTCGTCGATCTCGTCGAGCAGCGCGTCGGCGGCGCGCTTCAGGTAGCGGCCGCGGTCGGCCAGCGACAGCTCCGCCCAGGCGGGCTGGATGCGGGCGACGTCGTCGACGACGGCCTGGACCTGGTCGGGGGTGATGGTGGCGACCGAGCCGACGAGCTCGCCGGTGGCGGGGTTGAAAGACTCGAGGGTGGACTGGGCGGGGGGTGCTCCTGCTGTGGTGGCCATGGTTGGCGATTGTAGGGGGGTTTGGGGGTCGGGGGGAGTCGTTCGAGGAACCCATGCGCCGCCGCTGCGCGGCGGCGCAATCTTGAGCCGCTTCGCGGCTGAGAATCACCTTGCCGGGGGCCGCTTCGCGAGGTTCTCGAACAACTCCCCCCGACCCCCACAAGCGGCTCCAGTTGCATGGTCATACTCAGCGGGAGTGGTCGACCGCCTCTTTGACACCGGTGAGAGCCAACCCCGCGAACCTGCTTTGTCTAAAGCTGATGCTCCTTTGGCGGTGAGGATGAGGCCGACCGGTCTCGATGAGCTGGTCGGGCAGGAGGGGATACTCGCTCCGGGGTCGGCGCTGCGGAAGGCGATCGAGGAGGGGCGGCCGCACAGCTCGATCCTCTACGGGCCGCCGGGGTCGGGGAAGACGACGCTGGCGCGGATCGCGGCGGCCGGGGCCGACGGCGCCTTCGAGGAGGAGTCGGCGGTCAACGCCGGCAAAGCCGAGATCCGGGCCGTGATCGAGCGGGCGCGCGAGCGGCGCGCCGGCAACGGCCGCGCCACGGTCCTCTTCCTCGACGAGATCCACCGCTTCAACAAGGCCCAGCAGGACGCGCTGCTGCCGGCGGTCGAGGAGGGCCTGCTGACGCTGATCGGCGCCACCACCGAGAACCCGTACTTCGAGGTCAACTCGGCCCTGCTCTCGCGCTGCCAGATCTACGAGCTGCACCCACTCGCCCCCGCGCAGGTGGAGGGGCTGCTGCGCCGGGCGCTGGCCGACCCCGAGCGCGGCATCGCCGAGCCGCCGCCGGTCGAGGACGCGGCGCTGGCGATGCTCGCCGAGCGCAGCGGCGGCGACGCCCGCGTCGCCCTCTCGGCGCTGGAGCGGGCGGTCGAGCGCTCGCAGGGCGAGCCCGTCGACGTCGCCGCGATCGAGGACGCGCTGCAGCGCAAGGCGCTCGACTACGACCGCGAAGGCGACCGCCACTACGACTTCGTCTCGGCCTGGATCAAGGCGACGCGCGGCTCCGACGTCGACGCCTCGCTCTACTACCTGGCGGTGATGCTCGAGGGGGGAGAGGACCCGCGCTTCATCGCCCGCCGCATGGTCATCCTCGCCTCCGAGGACGTCGGCAACGCCGATCCGCAGGCGCTGCTCGTCGCCGACGCGGCGGCGAGCGCCGTCGACCGCGTCGGCCTGCCCGAGTGCGCGCTCAACCTCGCCCAGGCGGCCGTCTACCTCGCCCTGGCGCCGAAGTCGAACGCCTCCTACAAAGCGCTCGGCGCCGCCCGCGGCGAGGTGCGCCGCAACGGCGCCAAGACGCCGCCCGACTACCTGCGCGACGCCCACTACCCGGGGGCGAAGGCGCTCGGCCGCGGCGAGGGCTACCGCTACGCCCACGACGAGCCGGACGGCGTCAGCGACCAGCCGCTGCTGCCGGAAGAGGTGCGGGGCCACCGCTTCTACCAGCCGTCCGAGCGCGGCTTCGAGGCCGAGCTGGGACGCCGGCTCGAGGCTCTGAGAAAAAAGCTTCACCGACCCTGACCAGGCGCAACTCGGGTGCAAAGAGGGTGTTTCATAGTTCGGCTTTCCAAGCTAGAGCCAGGGAGAGCCGACACACCGGCCGGAGGCCTGGACTGGGGGCCTCCGGTCGGGACCCAAATAGGGACCAATCAGGGGGGAACGGTGACCGCGCCTCGGGGGGCGCTGTCACCGCGTAAGGTGAGTGTGTGTCCTCGAACGGCAGCCAGCGACTCCGCCTCGGCGGCATGGCGCTCCGCAATGGTTTGCTGATCCACGGGCCGACACACTGGGCGGCCGCGGTGCGCGGCCCCGACGGCACGGTCCAGGTCGCCTCCGAGCCGAAGCCGAAGCTGGCGCCCGGGCTGGCGGCACGCGCCCCCGGCCTGCGCGGCCCGCTGCGGCTGGCCGAGGCGCTGGCGGTGCTGCCGATGGTGCGGCGGCGGATGCCGGATGCGCGCCTGCCCTTCGAGGACCGCCGCGTCGTCGCCGCGATCGCCGTGGCGCTGTTCGGCACGGCGGCGCTGCGCAGGCGCTTCGGCAGCTCGGCCCTGCGCGAGGGACTCGTGCAGGCGATCGGCGCCCTGCCCGCCGTGGTGGCGCTGCTCGACCGCGACCTCGCCGCCTACCACGGCGTCGAGCACAAGGCGATCGCCGCCTACGAGCAGGGCGTCGACGACCCGGCCCGCGTCCCCAAGGAGCACGACCGCTGCGGCTCGAACCTGATCGCGCCGATGATGCTGCTCTCGGCGGGCGGGACGGTGCTGCTCGAGCGGCTGGTCGACCGCCCCGGCCCGGTGGCGCGCGCCGCCGTCGGCCTCGGTGGCGCCTCGCTGGCGGTCGAGATGTTCGCCTGGAGCGACCGCCACCACGGCGACCCGCTGGCGGAGGCGTTCCATACGCCCGGCCGCGAGATCCAGCGGCGGATCGCGACCAAGGAGCCGACCCCCGAGCAGCTGCAGGTCGGCGTCGCCGCGCTGGCCGAGATCCTGCGGGCCGAGAACGGCGCGTAGACTGCCGCGCGTGTTCGGACGCATCGACCACATCGGCGTCGCCGTCGAGGATCTCGACGCCGGCATCGCGCTCTACGAGCGGAGCTTCGAGATGGAGCTGGCGCACCGCGAGACGGTCGAGTCGCAGGGGGTCGAGGCCGTCCTGCTCGACGTCGGCGACGGTCACGTCGAGCTGCTGGCGCCGCTCGGCCCGGACACGCCCGTCGGCAAGTACCTGGAGCGCAAGGGCCCCGGCCTGCACCATGTCGCCTACGCCGTCGAGGACATCGACGCCGAGCTGGCGCGGCTCGCCGGCGCCGGGATCGAGCTGATCGACGCCGAGGCGCGGACGGGGATCCGCGGCAGCCGCGTCGCCTTCCTGCACCCGCGCGCCACCGGCGGCGTCCTCACCGAGATAGTCGAACCGGCCGCAGGGGGTCACTGATGGCAGATACGCAGAAGGTCGAGATCGGCTTCGAGGGGGGACAGGTCGTCTCCGTCCGCCTCAGCGACGACGAGCTGAAGGCGCTGCGCAAGCAGGTCGAGAAGGGCGGCTGGCACGACGTGCGCACCGAGGACGGCGTGCTCGCCCTCTACCTCGGCAAGGTCGCCTTCCTGCGGATCGATTCCGAAGAGCACCGGGTCGGCTTCTGAGGTTCGCGCTCGATGCGCGCGCGAGCCACACTCGGCCTTCTCGGAGCAGCGGTACTGGGTGCCGCGCTCTGGTGGCGGAAGAATCCGTCGGCCTGTCCCTACGGGCAGCGCTTCTGGGTCGAGGTGCCGCACCCGGGCATCGGCCGCGAGCGGCTGCGCTCGGTGCTGGGGCCCGAGCCCGGCGAGCGCGTCCTCGAGATCGGTCCCGGCACGGGCTACTACACGCTCGACATCGCCGAGTGGGTCGGCCCCGAGGGCACGGTCGAGATCTTCGACCTGCAGCAGGAGTTCCTCGACCACACCGGCCGCCGCGCCGCCGAGCGCAGTCTCGCCAACGTCGTTCCGACCCAGGGCGACGCTACCGCCCTGCCCTACGACGACGACTCGGTCGACGCCGTCGTCCTCACCGCCGTCCTCGGCGAGATCCCCGAACCGGGCGCGGCCCTGCGCGAGATCCACCGCGTCCTCAAATCCGACGGCCGCCTCGTCGTCGGCGAGATCTTCGGCGACCCCCACTTCACCACCCAGGCCGCCCTGCGCCGCCAGGCCGCCGAAGCCGGCCTCGAGTGGGAGAGCCACTCGGGCAACTGGTTCGCCTACTTCGCGCGCTTGCAGCCGGAGTAGGGATCGGCTTGTAGTACGCTGTCGTACAAATGGCAGCCCGACCGAAGACCTTTTCCGCTCGCTGGGACGCCGACGTGCTCGAGCGCCTCGATCGCCGCAGCGCGTTGGCCGGCACGAACAGGTCTCGGCTCGCGGAGCGGTACGTGGACGAGGGAACCAGGATGGACGAGCATCCGGGGGTGATCTTCCGCGGCGGCCCGACCGGGAGGCGGGCGGCCCTGGCCGGGGGTCCCGACATCTGGGAGCTGATGGCGACTCTCAAGCAGAGCGAGGCGAAGGGCGAGAAGGCGGTGCGGGAGGCGGCCGAGGTTCTCGGGCTGACCGAGCTTCAAGTGCGAACCGGGGTGCGCTACTACAGCGAGTACCCAGCTGAGATCGACGAGCGCATCCGCCGCAACGTCGAGGAGGCCGATGCGGCCGAAGCGGCCTGGAGGCGCGAACAGGCCGCCCTGGCGTGAAGCTGCTGCTCGACGAGCAGATCAGCGGCAAGGTCGCGGAGCGGCTGCGCCGGCAAGGGGTCGATGTCATCGCCGTCGGGGAGGAAGCCGCGCTGCGCGGTCTGAGCGACCCCGACGTCTTCGAGGTTGCCCAGGTCCAGAAGCGAGCCGTCGTCACCTACAACCGCGATGACTTCGAAGCGATCGCTCGCGAGTGCGCCGAGCTGGGGCGGGAGCACCACGGACTCGTCATCGTCCACCCGGTTCGCTTTCCGAGCCGGGATTTCACTCGCCTTGCCAGGGCGCTGAAGCGCTTGGCCGAGGGAGAGACCCTGGGCCGAAGCTTCGTCGTCTGGCTCCAGGCGTCCGCTCGTCAGTAGCGCGGCGGCGGCGGAGGCGGGTTGCGCTGTTCCATCGCGGCCCGTTCCTGGTCGATCCGTTGGGCTTCGGCCGCGCGCTGTTCGCGGCGGCGGTCGGACCAGATCATTTCCCGGAGGAAGCCGAGGATCAGGCCGGCGCCACCGGCGATCATCAGGATCAGGCCGACGGTGTCGATGCTGACCCCTTCGACGTTGAGGTCGGTCGCGTAGCGCAGGATTGCCCCGACCGCGATCAGGAATATCGATACGCCAATAGTCATGCGTCCATCGTAGCCAGTGCGGTCGGCGGCTATACGAGGGCCGTCCAGAGCCGATTCTCGGCCTCGGCGACCCGCTTCGCCGCAGCGTCGATCTCGCGCCAGAGGCCGGGATCGGGGTCGTCGCGCTCGCTGGCGGCGCGGAAGTCCTCGGCCAGCTCGGTCCAGCGCGCCGCCGCCTCGGCGGCGAGCGCCGCCTCCGGCCGCCCGGCCTCCGCGAGGAAGCGCGAGTACATGAGGCGGAAGGCGCCGCCGCCCGTGCCGCGGCGCTCGATCACCTGGTAGCCGAAGCGCGCGCACCATTTCCAGTCCTCGGTCGCCTCGGGCCAGCTGCCCGCCTCCGCGGCGAAGCGCTCGACCGCGCCGAGGCCGGAGAGCTCGCGGTACTCGGGCTCGACCATCGCCGTGGCGGCGCGCTCGATCGCGGCCGGGATCGCCTCGCGCAGGCGCTCGCCGTCGATCGCGCCGGCGGCGGCGAACATGTGGCCGGAGAGCGGGTAGGCGGGGTGCCGGCTGTGGCGCGCCTTGTCGAGGTCCGCGAGCCGCGTCGTCGTCTGCAGCTCCTCGAAGGCGGTGTCGGAGAGGTGGGCGAACTCGTCGTCGTAGCCGGCGAGGACCACGGCGTGGCCGGGGAAGTGGGCCGAGTTGCCGTAGTGGTCGAGGTAGTAGAGGTCGGTGAGCAGGAGCACGGGCCGGCCGTCGTCGACCTTCTCGCGGGCGGCCTCCCAGGCGTCGCCGTCGCCCGGCTCGAAGGTGCGCAGCTCCAGCGCCGCCCCGGTCAGCTCGGCGAAGCTCTCCTCGAGCCGCGCGGTGCGGCCGTTGAACCAGCGCGTCGGCGAGGCCTCGTCGAGGGCGACGTAGTAGAAGCAGGCGCCGGCACCGAGCCCGAACGCCATCTCCTCGCTGATCTGCACGCCGTGGAAGGCGAGCAGGTTGCGCAGGGCGGTGGAGCCGCAGTGGTGGCCAGGGGTGTGGACGTAGCCGGGGACGGTGGGCATTGGGGGGATTCTGATCGACTGTGAAGGTGGGGGCGTCGGGGTTCGTCTCGCGGGGAACCCATGCGCCGCCTGGCGGCGGCGCAATCGAGTGCCGCTTCGCGGCTTAGAACCACTCTGCGGAGCCGCTTCGCGAGGTTCCCGCGAGACGAACCCCGACGCCATATCCTGCGCGGCCGATGAGAGACCTCGATGAAAAGCTTCTGCGGGCTATGCGCACTCGCGGTCACAGCCCGGGGGTGGAGAAAGCTATGAAAGCTCTCGGTAAGGCGGGGAACAACGGGGCGGTGTGGTTCGGGGTCGGGGCGGCGCTGGCGATCTTCGACTCGGGGAACCGGGAAGCGTGGTTGATCTGCGCGGCGCTGGGGCCCATTGCGATCGGGCTCAACTTCGCGGTCAAGCTGGTCGTCAAGCGGCCGCGGCCGGTGCTCGAGGGGCTGCCGCCGCTCGGCGGCGCGCCCAGCTCGCTCAGCTTCCCCTCCGCGCACGCGACCTCGTCCTTCGCGGTGGCGACGGCGATGACGCGGGTCGAGCCGCTCGGCGCCCTCGCCTTCCTCCTCGCCTTCGCCCTCTCGCTCGGCCGCCCCTACCTGGGGATGCACTACCCGTCCGACGTCCTCGCCGGTGCGATCCTCGGGGTCGCGCTCGGCCTGATCGTTCCCCTCTCGCTATGAAGGTCGGAATCGTCGGGCTGCCCAACGCGGGCAAGTCGACCCTGTTCAACGCGCTGACCAGCGGTGGGGCGCAGACCGGCGACTACCCGTTCACGACGATCGAGCCCAACGTGGCGATCGCCCAGGTCCCCGACGAGCGGCTCGAGCGCGTCGCCGAGACGGTCGGCAGCTCGAAGCTGGAACCGGCGACGATCGCCTTCCACGACATCGCCGGCCTGGTCAAGGGCGCCTCGGAGGGCGAGGGGCTCGGCAACCAGTTCCTCGCTTCGATCCGCGAGACCGACGCGATCTGCCACGTCGTCCGCTGCCACGCCGACTCCGGCGTGCCCCATCCCGACGGCCGGGTAGACCCGCTCGCCGACAACGAGACGATCGAGACCGAGCTGGTGCTCGCCGACTACGAGCAGGCCGAGCGCCGTCTCGACCGCGTGCGCAAGGGGGCGAAGTCGGGCGACGCCGAGGCGGTCGCCGAGCGCGACTGGCTCGAGCAGGTCGTCGCCGCGCTGGCCGCGGGGAAACCGGTGCGCTCGGTGCCCGTCCCGAAGGCCGCCGCGCACGGGCCGCGCCACCTGCAGGCGCTGACCTCGAAGCCGATCCTCTACGTCGCCAACGTCGACGAGGGCGACGCCGAGGCGCCGCCCGCCGTCGTCGCCCACGCCGGGGAGATCGGCGCCGGGGTGGTCGCGGTCAGCGCCCGGATCGAGGGCGAGCTGGCCGAGCTCGAGCCCGAGGAAGCCGCGGAGATGCGCGAGTCCTACGGGGTCGAGGGCTCCGGCCTCGACCGCCTCGTCCGCGCCGCCTACGAGCTGCTCGACCTGATCACGTTCTTCACCGCCGGCGAAGGCAAGGAGGCGGTCGCCCGGCCGCTGCCGCGCGGCGCCACGGCCTGGGAGGCAGCGGGGACGATCCACACCGAGATCCAGGACGCCTTCGTCAAGGCCGAGGCGATCGGCTGGCGCGAGCTGGTCGCGTGCGGCGGCTACGCCGCCGCATGCGACAAAGGCCTGCTGCGCATCGAGGGCCGCGACTACGTCGTCCAGGACGGCGACGTCATAACCATCAAGGTCTAGACGTGCCGGTCCAGGGGTGCCTGAAAGGGCACCCCT
>JBLMYD010000106.1:0-12333 GCA_050258095.1 Chloroflexota bacterium | reverse complement strand
TTCATCGAGCCGGTGACCAAGGAGCTGCCGATGGAGTACGCGGTCGAGCTCAACCGCCTCATAGAGCTCCAGATGGAGGGCTCGATTGGCTGAAGCAGCCACCCTCCCGCCCCTTCCCGACCAGAAGGCGAAGGGGTGGGAATTCACCGACCTCTCAGAGCTCGACCTCGACGCCTACGAGCAGGGCCCGGCGACCCCGTCGATCGAGGGCGCCGGCGAGGCGACCGTGCTCTCGCTCGCCGAGGCGGCCGAGTCGCATCCCGAGCTGGTCGAGGGACGGCTGGGCGCGCTGGCGCCAGCCGCGGACCCCTTCGTCGCCCGTAACGACGCCGCCCGGGGCGAGGGCGTGCTCGTCCACGTCCCGGCCGGCGCGAAGCCGGCGCAGCCGATCCGGATCGAGGTGCCGCTCGACAGGGCCGGCGCCGCCGTCGCCTGGCGCACGCTCGTCGTCCTCGAGGAGGGGGCAGAGGCCGAGGTCTGGGAGCACTGGTCCTCGCCCGCGGACGACATCGACGCCGTGCTCAACGCCGTCGTCGAATTGCACGTGGGCCAGGGCGCGACGCTGCGCTACACCAGCACCCAGGACATCTCCGAGTCGGCCTGGGTCTTCGCCACGCAGCGCGCCGAGATAGGCCGCGACGCCCGCCTCGAGTGGGCCGCGCTCGGCTTCGGCTCTGCCCGCGGCAAGGTGCGGATGGAGACGAACCTCGCCGGGCCGGGGGCCGAGGCGCGGGTGACCGGCGGCTACGCCGGCGGCGCCGGCCAGCACCTCGACTACGACACCACCCAGGAGCACGCGGCGCCGAACACCAACTCCGATCTCGCCTTCCGCGGCGTCCTCGCCGGCGACGCGACGGCGGTCTGGCGCGGGATGATCCGCGTCGACCCGGGCGCCCAGCAGACCGACGCCTTCCAGGAGAGCCGCAACCTGCTGCTCTCCACCGCCGCCCACGCCGACGCCATCCCCGGCCTCGAGATCGAAGCCGACGACGTCCGCTGCACCCACGCCGCGGCCGTCGCCCAGGTCGACCGCGACCAGCTCTTCTACCTCACCTCGCGCGGACTCGACGCAGCCGCCGCCAAGTCGCTGATCGTCGAGGGCTTCCTCGAGTCACTGGTGGAACGCCTGGCCAAGGGGGCCGTGCGCGACGAAGTCTCGGCGGCGCTCGAGCGCCGCCTCAACGAGATCCTCTGACCGGCTCGCGGGTTCCCTCTCGCCCCCGTTGCGCACCACAACGGACTTGGCGTGCTGCGCCGAGACCATCGGCCTTGCGAGCGATGGCCCCGGCGCGGCAGGGAGAGGGAGAGTCAAAGTGATGGACTCGCCCTTAGTAAACCAGGTTTCAAAGCGTCTGCATCGGTAGAAACCCCGTATAAAGCCGCAAATACCCTGGAATTTTCCCGCAAAACGCGAAACGTTAAGAATTGGCTACAGAAAGCAGATAGAGCCCGAAACAGGTGAACGCGACCATCACGGCCAGCATCCAGTACTGCGACCGGGCGGCCTGGCGGTAATCGCCCCAGTAAGCGGTCGCGCGGTCGTGGGCCAGCGTCAGCCCGGCGACGTGACCGATCACCAGCGCTGCGACCTGCACGTACCAGATCGCGTTGGCGCTGAGGACCTTGAAGTCGATGCCGCCCGACACGGTGCCGAAGAGGTCCGTCGTCCCGGTCCCCAGGGGATCGGACAGCAGGTAGGTGAACTGCGCCTGCTCCTGGAAGACGAAGAGGCTGAAGTAGTGAGCGACCAGGTAGGCGAAGGCGATCGGGATCAGCGTGTGCGCGAATCCGGTGCGCAGCTTGGCCAGCGACGGGGCACCCCCCACGGTCGACATCCCCCGCACCCCGATCAGGTAGACGAGCGCGACGCCGCCGAAGCAGAGCAGCATGAAGAGCGTGTCGCTGAGCCGCAGCGAGGTCGTCAAGCTGAAACCGGCTTCGGCGAGCCATTCGAAGACCTGGACGATGCCGTTCTTGAAGGCGCCCTCCTGAGCGCCGTCGAAGCTGGTCGAGGCGATCGAGGCGATCACGACCGCGGCCGAGCCGGGCACGACCGCCCAGCTCGTCGAGGCGGACAGCGGCAGGCGCCGGCCGAGGCGCCCGCCCTTCACGCCGAAGGCGCCGAGCTGGGAGAACATGCCGAAGTAGACCGAGAAGACCTCGCCCGTCGCGCACCACTTCTCGACGCCGAAGACGGCCATCATCGTCAGCGTGTAGAGGCTGTAGACGAGAGCGGCGACCGCGGCCACATGGGGCTCGAGCCCGACCGCCACCCCGCCGTGGGCGCCGTAGACGACCTCGAGCCAGACGACGGCGAGCAGCCCGACGGCGGCCGGCCAGCGGCCGAGCCTACGCGGATAGGCGAGGTGCGCCGGACGCTGGCCGGCGATCGCGGAGAACGCCCCGCCCACCGCCCTGCCGATCGCTCGCCAGGGATTGAAGGGTCGGAAGACGTCGCCGAGGACGACGCTGAAGAGCGGGAAGCCGAGCCAGCAGGTGACATAGAGGAACGTCAGGGCGAAGTTGTGGTCCGGCGCTTCCGTGCCGTGCAGGCCGGCGTAGATCGCGAGACCGAGGAGAAAGACGCCGATCGCCCCGCAGAGGACCTGCACCGGCAGGCTCAGCAACGTGCGGGAGAAGCCCTCGCCCAGCGGTCGCCACCGCTCGTCCTCGAAGCGCGGCCTGCGCCACCCCGCCGAGAGGGCGAAGAAGGAGACGATGAGGACGAGCGAGGCTCCCCAGGCGAAGAGCCAGACCGGGATCGGCAGGTCCTTGCGCGCGACGAGCGCGTGCGCGACCGGCAGCAGCGCCGTCATGGGTTGACCGTCAGCTCGATGATCTGTTCCTTGCGCCCCTCCAGCTCCGCCTCGAAGACGCCTTCGAGGGTCGCCGGGAAGTCGAAGCTGACCGAGCCGCCCGCCTTGACGTCCTTCATGACGTCGTAGCCGTGGACGTGGATCTCGTCGCTGACGTCGGAGTCCACCTCGAAGCGGATCCGTTCGCCCTCGTTGTAGGTGAGCGCCCTGACGCCGCCGACGGGTTTGCCGTTCTTGACGACGATCACCGGGACCTTGCCGCTCGCGTTGCTCGTCTTGCCGCTTTCGCCGCTGCCGCCCTTGAGGACGATCAGCAGGACGATCGCCACCGCGACCGCGCCGAGGCCGATCGCCAACTTCGTCGTATTCGAGCTCATCGCCGCCTCCATTCGCTCGGGGCACCCGCGCGCGCCCGTTCCATTGCCGTGCTTTGCGGCTCCTGGCCGCAGGACTTGGACTAGGCGAGGAGCGGCGGCGGGCGCCGGCCGATGCCGAACGCGATCAGGAGACCGCCGCTTGCCGCGCGCACGCGCGGCAAGCTGAACCGGCGCGGCTGCCTGCTCGACCGTGGCCGGGGACTCCGGCAGCGGTGGGCCGAGAGCCTGACGATCGCCTCGCAGCCCGGGTAGTGACCGAGCAGCAGCGCCGTCAGCAGGAGCAACAGCGGCATCAGCGCGATCAGGATCTCGGTCATCGCTCAGGGAACTTAGCTAAACCGGATCGCACGCGCCGAGCCAATAACGTGCCGGCGATGCGCCCAGGGCGAGACGACATCGCAGCGCCGGACCTGCCCAGCGACGCGCCGTGGATCGGCGAGCCGCCGAAGTCGATGCACGCCGTCACGGCCCTCGGCCCCGTCCTCGTCCACTTCTTCGACTGCGCGCAGCTGAACAGCGCTCGCACCCTCCCCTACCTCGTCGAGTGGGACCGCCGCTACCGCGACCCGGGCCTGACCACGATCGGGGTCCAGGCGCCGCGCTTCCCCTTCGGCGCCGACCCGGTCAACGTGGCGGCCGGCCTGGGCGACGCCGGGGTCGACTTCCCGGTCGTCGTCGACGCCGCGCGCGAGCTCTGGCACGCCTACGGCTGCGAGGGCTGGCCCAGCCTCTTCCTCTGGACGACCGGCGGGGCGCTGAGCTGGTTCCACTTCGGCGAGGGGGAATACCGCGCCACCGAGGAGGCGATCCAGGACGAGCTGCGCGAGCTCGACGCGCTGCGCCCCCTGCCCGAGCCGATGGAGCCGCTGCGCCCCACGGACGCACCGGGGGCCGAGGTCATGCCCCCGACCCCGGAGATCTTCCCCGGCGGCTCCTGGGAGCAGCCCTGGGAAGGCGACGAGCTGAAGGTCGAGTACGAAGCCGGCGGCGCCTACGCGACGATCGAGGGCGAGGGCGAGCTCAGCGTCACCATCGACGGCGGCAAAGCCCACTCGACCCTGGTCAGGGGCCCCAAGCTCTACACCCTCGCCGAGCACGACCGCCACGAGTCCCACACCCTCAGGCTCGAGCCCAGCGAGGGCCTCCGCATCTGGTCCCTGAGCTTCGCGGCAGGCGTCCCGTAGGAATGGCTCATCGCCCTGGCCCTACCGATTCCTCCGACTCGTTGGGTTGACCGGTGTATTCGCAAATCACCCGCAGGTCCCGGTCAAAGCTCCAGAGAATCACTTCCCCGCCAGCGGCCTCGGCCGCTGCGGCGATTAGGAAATCGACGGCCGGGCGGCGGTGACCGCCGTTCGAAATCGCCGCCAGCTCCCGCTGGACTTCCAGCGCCCGCTCGACACTCGCGTCCGCAAGCGGCAAACGATCAAGCGGAGCAAAGACTCCGTCGAACCGTTCGCGGTACTGAGCGGATGTCTCCGGCCGATGCATCGCCTCGAGGATCACCGGGACGCAGGTGACGATCTCACCGACCTCGTAGCGGTTCGCAAGCTTTTCCCTGATGTCGGGGCGCTCCGACCGCTGTGCCCAGGCCCAAATCGAGGTGTCGGCGAGGAATCGCGGCATCAGACGCGGGGCTGCCTGAGCTCCGCGAGACCGTCGGGTTCGATCAGTCCCAGATCTCCGGCGCGAATCGCGCGTGCGCCCCGACGCAGCAGATCGCTCCGACTGACCACCCGAAGCGCCTCGTTGACCGTCTCCTTGTAACCGGCGGTCCCAAGCGCCTTCTGGGCCCCCTCGAACGCGGGAACCTCGATCTCGATCGTCGTGCGGTGCGTTTTTATGCCTGAACTCATGGCATTAAATATAGCTGAAAGCCAAGAAATCATATGTGGGCTTTCTAGCCCAAAGTATGCATCCGCACGCCCTACCTACGCCCTCGCCGCCGCCTCCTCGCGAATCTCCTTCGGCAGCATGAACCTCACGTCCTCGTGGACGGTGCGCAGCTCCGAGACGTCGTCGGCGCCGCGTTCGCGGAAAAGCTCGACGAGGCGCTCGACCAGCTCCTCGGGGGCGCTCGCGCCGGAGGTGATGCCGACGGTCTCGACCCCCTCCAGCCAGGACTCCTCGACCTGGGTGTGGTTGTCGATCAGATGGGAGTCGGCGCCGTGCTCGCGCGCCACCTCGACCAGCCGGTTCGAGTTGGACGAGTTGGTCGAGCCGATCACCAGCACCAGCTCGCACTCGCGCGCCAGCTGCTTGACCGCGATCTGGCGGTTGGTCGTCGCGTAACAGATGTCGTCGGACTTGGAGCTGACGATGCCGGGGAACTTGGCCCGTAGGGCGGCGATCACCCCGGCCGTCTCGTCGACCGAGAGCGTCGTCTGAGTGATGAAGGCGACCTTGCCCGGGTCGGGGACCTCGAGCGTCTCGACCTCGTCCGCGGTTTCGATCAGGACGATGCTGTCCGGCGCCTCGCCGGTGGTCCCTTCGACCTCCTCGTGCCCCTCGTGGCCGATCATGATGATCGTGTAGCCGTCGGCGGCGAAGCGGCGGGCGGAGACGTGGACCTTGGTGACGAGCGGGCAGGTGGCGTCGATCGTCCGCAGCCGGCGGGCGGCGGCGTTCTCGTGGACGGCGGGGGCGACGCCGTGGGCGGAGAAGACGACCATCTCGCCCTCGGGCACTTCGGTCTCCTCCTCGACGAAGATCGCGCCCCGCTCGGAGAGCTCCTCGACGACGTGCTTGTTGTGGACGATCTCCTTGCGCACGTAGACGGGAGCGCCGTGGAGCTCGAGCGCGCGCTCTACCGTCTGCACCGCGCGGTCGACGCCGGCGCAATAGCCGCGCGGCGCCGCAAGCAGGACCTTTTTCGGCGTCGCCGCGGCAAGGGAGGGCATGACCGGAGAGTAGCTAGCATCGCAGCATGGCATCGCGAACCGGCCAACTGGAGCGGCTGACTGCGGTCGACGCCTCGTTCCTCACCAACGAGCACTCGGCCAGCCACATGCACATCGGCGCCGTCCTCATCTTCGAGGGACCGCCACCGAAATACGTCGACTTCGTCGAGCACGTGCGCAGTCGGCTGGACAAGGTGCCGCGCTTCCGCCAGCGCCTCATGGTGCCGCCGCTGGAGGCCGGCCGGCCGCTCTGGGCCGACGACGTCAACTTCAACCTGACCTACCACGTCCGCCACACCGCGCTGCCCGAGCCGGGCGGCGAGCAGCAGCTGAAGCGGCTCACCGGTCGGGTCTTCTCGCAGCAGCTCGACCGCTCCAAGCCACTCTGGGAGATGTGGCTGGTGCAGGGTCTCGAGCGCGACCGCTTCGCCGTCCTGACCAAGACCCACCACGCTGCGGTCGACGGCGTCGGCGGCGTCGACATCGGCACGGTGCTCTTCGACCTCGAGCCGATTCCCGAGCCGGCGCCGAACGCGGACGGCTGGGTGCCGGCCCCCGAGCCGAGCGCGGCGGAGCTGGTGGCGCGGGGCATCACCGACGCGATGGCGGCGCCGATCAAGCTGGCCGAGCGGGCGGTCGAGGCGGTCCGCCACCCGGAGCACGCGGCGCACCGGCTGGGCGAGGCGATCGAGGGCCTGGGCGAGGTGGTCGGCGCCTTCGCCGACCCGGCCCCGGACGTGCCGCTCAACGAGAAGATCGGCCCCCACCGGCGCTTCACCTGGACCCGCTCGGAGCTGGCGACCTTCAAGCTGATCAAGGACGCCCTCGGCGGCACCGTCAACGACGTCGTCCTCGCCGTCGTCACCGGCGCGCTGCGCGAGTGGCTACACGGGCGCGGCGTGCGCACCGAGGGCTTGGAGCTGCGAGCGCTGGTGCCGGTCTCGATCCGCGCCGAGGACGAGCACGGCAACCTCGGCAACCGGATCGCGGCGATGCGCGGCCCGCTGCCCGTCTACGTCGAGGACCCGGTGCGGCGGCTGCGGGTGGTGAGCGAGGAGATGGAGGGCCTGAAGCGCTCCAAGCAGGCGCTCGGCGCCGAAGTGATCTCGCGCTTCAACGACTTCGCGCCGCCGACGCTGCTGGCGCAGGCCGCGCGGATCACCTTCTCGACCCGCCTCTTCAACCTGATCGTCACCAACGTGCCCGGCCCGCAGATCCCGCTCTACGTGCTGGGGCGGGAGCTGGACGAGGTCTTCCCCGTCGCCTTCCTGCCCGAAAACCACGCCCTAGCCGTGGCGATCATGAGCTACAACGGCAACGTCGGCTTCGGCCTGCTCGCCGACTACGACTCGATGGAGGACGTCGAAGACTTCGCCGCCGGCCTCGACCGGTCGCTGGCCGAGCTCGAGGAGGCGGCGCGCGCCGCCGCCCCGGCCTGAAGTCCGCATTGCCCGCCGGGAGCTTTGAAAGCCCGCTACCCATCTCAGAAAAGCATTGAAAGAGAAGGCGCGTTAACTCTCAAAGTGGCTGCTTGGAACGCTGCACTTGGAGAGAGGGGCTACATGCTCGACGCGTCATAGAAGCGTGCGCACATATCTGAAATGTCGCGTAAGGCACCCCTTGGAGCCGATCAGCGAGACCCGCGCAGCCGACATTTACCCCACTCAGGTGTGGTCAAAGTCGGATGAGCCGCGACTGGCTAAAACCCTCAGGCCGCGTCGCGCGCTTGCAGCAGGGCGTTCCAGTCGGCGCGCTCGAGCTGTGCCGGGTCGGTCTCGGCGAGGAACTCTTCGAGGGTGAGGACGAAGCGCAGGGGGGACTCGACCTGGGGCAGGTGGCCGACGTCCTCGAAGATCTCGAGGCGGCTGCCGGGGATGTGGCGGTGGGCGTCCTCGCCGTGGCTGGCGGGGATGATCCTGTCGGCCGCGCCCCAGACGATCAGCACCGGGACCGCCTGCGCCAGGTAGAGGCGGTCGGTGGCGGCGACCCGCTGGCCGCCGGTGCCGATCACCGCTCGCACCGTGGAGAGGAAGGCGGCGCGGCGCTCGGGGTCCCTCAGCGTGGCGTAGCCGCGCAGGACCTCGGCGACGTCGGCGTTGGGCCGCAGGCCGAGCATCGAAAGCACACGGCCGATCGCTGGCCCGACACGCTGCCCGATGTCGGCGGTCGCCGCGATGAAGGGGTCTGCGCCGGGCAGCGAGGCGGCGCGTAGGACGAGGCTGACCTCGGGGCCGAGGCCGCCGCTGGAGACGAGGACGAGCCGCTCGATCATCTCGGGAAACTGGTAGGAGAACTGCATCGCGACGCCGCCGCCGAGCGAGTGGCCGACGAGCGTCACCCGCTCGTGGCCGAGGGCGACGAGCAGGTCGCGCAAGCTGGAAGCCAGAGCCCCCACCGAGTAGTCGCCGCCGCCCGGCGCCGAGTCGCCGTGGCCGGGCATGTCGGGCGCGATCACCGTGTGCGTACGTGATAGCGGCTCGATCACTTCCGCCCAGTTTTCGAAGTTGCCGCCGAGGCCGTGGATCAGCAGCAGGACGGGCCCCTCGCCGGCCCCGGCGTAGGTGACCGAGCGGCCGTGCAGCGTCTCGCTCTTGACCTCGAAGGAACTCATGCCGAACCGCTCCCGCTTACGCCTCGACCCCGGCGGCAGCCCGCTTGTCTGCCCGGCGATCGAGCCCGGCGACGCGCCTCAGATCTGGTCCACCGACTCGCATCCGTCGAGACAAATCTAGGCCCAGGTCGTCGGCGCATCATCGGGGTAAAGCCGATGCCGCCCTGCGGGTTTACCGCCGCGGCTCGCATCGCTCGTCCTCCTACTCCTTCTCGCCCGCGCCCAGCGCCTCGCTGGCGCCGCGCACGACGTTGGTGAGGAAGTCGTACTGCGTCCGCACCAGCTTCTCGGACATCCTCAGCGCCGAGTCGACGACGTCCTGGCGCCTCGACGGGCTCTCGCCCGGCAGCGCCTCGTCAACCGACTCCATGAAGCCGCGCACGGCCTCGATCGCGCTTTCCTGGGCGTCGCGGATCTGCTCGAACACCTGCTCGGACAGCTCCCCGCCCCTCTCGATCACGCCGCCCTCCGCGGACGACTCGGCTGCCTTCGCCTTGGTCTTGGGGTTTGCCTGGGCGGTCATCTCGACCTCCTTTCCGCGTCCCCAGCCCGACCGGCCGGGGGTCTACTCATATTTACACAAATCCGTGTAGTGGTTACCCGCGGCGCGACGGGTTCAGGTCCGCGGCGCGGCGGCGACGGCTGCCTGGCCGTAGGCGATGCCGCCGTCGTTGGGCGGCAGGCGTTCGGGTGCGAGGACGCGAAGGCCGGCGGCGCGCAGGCGCTCGACGGTGCGCTCGAGCAGCAGGCGGTTCTGGAAGACGCCGCCGGAGAGGACGGCGGTGTCGAGGCCGCGGGCCGCGGCGGTCGCGGCGAGCGCCGCCGCCGTGGCGCCGGCGAGGGCGTTGTGGAAGCGAGCGGAGACGTCGGCGGGCTCGGCGCCGCCCACGAGGTCGGCGACGAGCGCCCGGATTGTCTCGCGCGGGTCGAGGACGAGCAGGGGCTCGCCATCTGGGCCGTTCTCCTCGCGCAGGTCGAGCGGGTAGGTCTCGCGCTCGTCGATCCGGGCCGCCGCTTCCAGCTCCATCGCCGCCTGGCCCTCGTGCCCGATCCTCGCCCGCAGACCGGCGAGCGCCGCGACCGCGTCGAAGAGTCGCCCGGCGCTGCTGGTCGGGGACGAGGCCGTGCCGGACGCGGCGAGGGCGGCGACGCCCTCCCACTCGGCTTGCGTCACCTCGGCTGCCAGCGTCGCGGGCATGTGCGGCAGCCGCTGCTCAAAGGCCGCCGCCAGCCAGACGCAGGCCATCCGCCAGGGCTCGCGGGCGGCGGCGTCGCCGCCCGGTAGCGGCACGGCGCGCAGGGCGCCGGCGCGCGCGAAGCCGGCCGCGTCGCCGGCGAGGATCTCGCCGCCCCAGACGGTGCCGTCGGAGCCGAGCCCGGCGCCGTCGTAGATCGCGCCCACCGCCTGTCCGGCGAAGCCGTGCTCGGCGAGGACGGCGGCGAGGTGCGCATGGTGGTGCTGGACCGCGATCGTCTCGACGCCCTCGCGCCCGAGCGCGTAACGGGTCGAGAGGTAGTCGGGATGCAGGTCGTGGGCGACGAGCTCCGGGGGCACGCGGCAGAGGCGTTCGAAGTGGGCGACACCGCGCTCGAAGGCGCGCAGCGCCTCGAAGCTGCGCAGGTCGCCGGCCTGCGGGCCGACCCAGGCGCGCCCGCCGGCGGCGAGGCAGAAGGCCGACTTCAGCTCGGCGCCGCAGGCGAGCACGGGGCGGATGAGTGGCGGCGAGATCGGCAGCGCCGCCGGCACGTAGCCGCGCGAGCGGCGCACCATCAGCGGCACAGGTCGCCCGTCCCCGACCGCGCGCAGGACCGAGTCCTCGGCCGCGGTCTCGATCGGGCGGTCGTGGACGAGGAAGGCGTCGGCGACCGGCCCGAGCCGCGCCAGAGCCTCCTCGTCACGGTGGGCGATCGGCTCCTCGGCGAGGTTGCCCGAGGTCATCACCAGCGGCTCGCCGGCGTCGCGAACGAGCAGGTGGTGCAGGGGCGAGTGCGGCAGCATCAGGCCGAGGTCGGCGCAACCCGGGGCGACGGAGGGGGCGACCGCGGCCCCGAGCCGGCGGCGAGCGAGCACGATCGGCCGCTGCGGTCCGCTCAGCAGCCCCTCCTCGGCGGCGCCCAGCTCGACCAGCGCTCGGGCCGCGTCGAGGTCGCGAACGAGCAGCGCCAGGGGCTTGCTCTCGCGCCGCTTGCGACGGCGCAGCTCGGCGACGACGGCCTCCTCGGTGGCGCGGCAGGCGAGGTGGTAGCCGCCGACGCCCTTGACGGCGACGATCGCGCCCTCGGCGAGGAGCGTCGCGGCGGCGGCGACCGGGTCGGAGCCGGGCGCGACCGACAGCGGCTCGCCGCCGGGGCCGAGCAGCCGGGCGCGCGGCCCGCACTCCGGGCAGGCGTTGGGCTCGGCGTGGAAGCGACGATCGGCCGGGTCCTCGTACTCGGCCTGGCAGGTCGCGCACATCTCGAATCCGGCCATCGTCGTCCGCGCCCTGTCGTAGGGAACCTCGCGCACGATCGTGAAGCGCGGCCCGCACGCGGTGCAGTTGACGAACGGGTAGCGGTGCCGGCGGTCGGCCGGGTCGAAGAGCTCCGCCAGGCAGGCGTCGCAGGTGGCGACGTCGGCCGGCACCGGGGCGGCCTCCCCTCCCCCATGCTCCGAGCCGGCGATGCGGAAGCCACGCTCGCCGGTCGCCTCCAGCTCCGCCGTCTCCACCGCCTCGAGCGCGGCCAGCGGCGGCGCCTCGGAGGAGAGCCGGGCAAGGAACTCGGCGACGCCTTCGGGGTCGCCCTCGACCTCCAGCTCGACCCCCTCGGCGCCGTTGAGCACGAAGCCGGCCAGGTCCAGCTCCGTCGCCAGGCGGAAGGCGAAGGGCCGGAAGCCGACCCCCTGCACCGTGCCGCCGACGCGGGCCGCTACGCGGCGGCGAGCGACGCCAGCCACCGGACCCAGTCCTCGACCCCCTCGCCCGTGCGGGCGCTCGTCGTCAGCACCGTCGCCTCGGGATTGACCGCCTCGATGTTGGCCAGGAGCAGGTCGAGGTCGAACTCGATGTGCGGCAGGAGGTCGATCTTGTTGACGCAGACCAGCTCGCAGCTGCGGAACATCAGCGGGTACTTGAGCGGCTTGTCCTCGCCCTCGGCGACCGAGCAGACCATCGCCCGCGCGTCCTCGCCGACGCGGAACTCGGCCGGGCAGACGAGGTTGCCGACGTTCTCGATCGCCAGCAGGTCGATCTCGCCGAGCGGGATCTCGGGGATCGCCGAGCGGACCATGTTGGCGTCGAGGTGGCACTCGCCGCCGAAGCCGGGGTCGGTGTTGAGCTGGACAACGGGGACGTGCAGGTGGGCGATCCGGTCGGCGTCGAGGCTGCCCTGCACGTCGCCCTCGAGCACGCCGATCCGCGTCTCCCCCAGCCCGGCTTCGATCGCCCGCTCGAGCAGCGCCGTCTTGCCCGCTCCAGGTGCACTCATAAGGTTCACAACCGTTACGCCGGCGCGGTCGAAGTCCTCGCGGTTGGCGCGCGCAATCGTCTCGTTCGCGTCAAGCACCCCCTCCGCAACGGTGACCCGCACCCTATGCATCCCGCACCCCCTCCGCCGACGGGCCGATTTCCGTCGCATAGCGACGGAAATCG
>JBLMYD010000105.1:0-31517 GCA_050258095.1 Chloroflexota bacterium | reverse complement strand
CCCCAGGAACTCCCGCGAAGCGGCCTGGGGAGGACCCCCCGACAGACCCCTCACCCCCAAGAATCAGTCGCCGGTAGCCGAGACCCCACCCGACTGGAACGTCGAAACTCCACCCGCCGACCCGCCATCCTGCTTCGCCGGCCGTTTGTGCCGCTTGCGCTTGGCCTGCCCCGTTTCCCCCGGCCCGACCGGGAAGACCTCTACCCATTCGGCCAGCTGGAACTGGGGTGCCGGCGCGTGTTCCCAGGAGAGGTGCAGGTGGTTGCCGCAGCCGTGGCCGGGATCGCCGTTGTAGCCGACCCAGCGGAAGGGCGGCACGGGGTGGTTCTGGCGCGGCTCGGCCCACTTGGCGAGGCGGGTGATGCCGCGCCAGCTCGCGTCGCACTTGCTGCTGCCGCCGACCGGCACGATGTCGACGGCGAGGCCGTTGTAGTGGTCGGAGTGCTTGACGTGGCAGCCGTTGCAGCCGACGTGTTCGCCGTTCGGCAGCGGGCCCGAGTAGCCGTCGGTGATGTAGATCGGGAAGCGCTGCGCGATCCAGCGCAGGTCGGGCACGATGCGGCGGTCGACCATGTCGCCTTCTTCGTGCGGGATCGCGGCCGGGATCGGCACGATTTCCCCGGTCCCGTAGGCGTAGCGCGTCGTCGCCGGCCCGGCCTGGGCGCCGGCTGCTCCCAGCAGTCCCGCCAGGGCGAGGGCGAGCAGCAGGCAGCCGGTCAGCAGTCGCTTTGGGCCCATGCCCCGGTTATCGACCCGCCTGGGGGGGCCGCTTGAGACTCGCAAGCCCCCGGTAGGGTTCGACGCGCTATGGCGACGGTCCGCGAGGCCAGCTTCGACCTCTTCCGCGAGCTCGGGATGACGACGATGTTCGGCAACCCCGGCTCGACCGAGCTGCCGATGCTCGCCGACTTCCCCTCCGACTTCCGCTACGTGCTCGGCCTGCACGAGGGGGTCGTCGTCGGCATGGCCGACGGCTTCGCCCAGGCCTCCGGCCGGCCGGCCGTCGCCAACCTGCACACGGCCCCGGGTGTCGGCAACGCGATGGGCGCGATCTTCAACGCCCAGGCCAACCACTCGCCGCTGCTCGTCACCGCCGGGCAGCAGGCGCGGCCGCAGATCACCCTGCAGGCGAACCTGACCAACCGCGACGCGATCCGCATGCCCCACCCGCTGGTCAAGTGGTCCTACGAGCCGGCCCGTGCCGAGGACGTGCCGCTCGCCCTCGCCCACGGCGCTCACCTCGCCTCGCTGCCGCCGAAGGGACCGGTGTTCGTCTCGATCCCGATGGACGACTGGTACGCCGAGGTCGACGAGCTCGACGCGCGGGAGGTGGTCGCCCGCCGCGTCGACGGCCGCGCCGCCGCCGACCCGGCCGCGGTCCGCGTCCTCGCCGACCGGCTCGACGCCGCGACGAACCCGGTGATGGTCGCCGGTCCCGACATCGACGCCTCCGGCGCCTGGGACGATGGCGTCGCCCTCGCCGAGCGCCAGCGCCTGCCGGTCTGGGCCACCCCGGCGACCGGCGGCGGCCGGCTCGGCTTCCCCGAGAGCCACCCCAACTTCCGCGGCGTGCTGCCGCCGGCGATCGGCCCTATCGGCCAGACGCTCGCGGGCCACGACCTGATCCTCGTCGTCGGCAGCTCGGTCTTCCCCTACTACCCGCACATCCCGGGGGCGCTGCTGCCCGAGGGCGCCAAGCTCGTCGCGATCACCAGCGACCCCGACGAGGCGGCGCGGGCGCCGATGGGCGAGGCGCTCGTCGCCGACGTCAAGCTGACCCTGGAAGCGCTGCTCGCCGATATCGCCGAGTCCTCGCGGCCGGCGCCCGAGCCGAACCCCGGCCCGCAGGAAATCCCGCCCGCCGACCCGCTCGACTCCTCGACCGTGCACACGGCGCTGGGCGAGGTCTTCCCGGAGGACGGCATCGTCGTGCTCGAGTCGCCGGCCAGCACGCTCGCCCTGCGCAACCAGCTGCGCATCTCGCGGCCGGGCAGCTACTACTTCAGCGCCGGCGGCGGGCTCGGCTTCGGTCTCGCCGCCTCGGTCGGCGTGCAGCTCGCTCAGCCCGACCGTCCCGTCGTCTGCGTGCTCGGCGAGGGCTCGGCCCAGTACGCGATCACCGCCTTCTGGAGCGCGGTCGCCTACAAGGTCCCGGTCACCTTCCTCGTCCTGTGCAACGAGGAGTACGCGATCCTCAAGTGGTTCGCCGAGGTCGAGCAGGTGAGCGGCGCGCCCGGCCTCGACCTGCCGGCGCTCGACGTCGCGGCCGTCGCCGCGGGCTACGGCGTCAACGTGCAGCGGGCGGGCGACCGCGACGAGGTCCGCGGCGCGCTGGAGCAGGCGCTCTCCTCCTCGCAGCCGGAGCTGGTCGAGGTCCCGGTCGCGCCCGGCATGTCGCTGTTCTGATGGCCTCCCCGGACCGTGCCCCCGACTCGCTGGCCCGGGGAGCGGCCGAGCCGCTGCGCGGCGAGCTCGAGCGGCTGCTCGGCGCCGATCGCGTCCTCGCTCGCGCCTCCGACATCGTCCGCTACGCCTCCGACGCCAGTCCCTACCGGCTCTTCCCGCAGGCGGTCGTCATGGCCCGCGACGCCGACGACGTCGCCAAGGTTCTCGACCACGGGCGCCGCAACGGCGTCCCGGTCACCTTCAGGGCCGGCGGCACGAGCCTCAACGGCCAGGGGCAGAGCGACGGCATCCTCGTCGACGTGCGCCGTCACTTCGGCGGCGTCGCGGTCGAGGACGGCGGCGAGCGCGCTCGGGTCAAGCCCGGCACCGTGCTCGGCCACGCCAACCGGGTCCTCGCCCCCTACGGGCGCAAGCTCGGCCCCGACCCGGCAAGCACCGACATCGCCTGCGTCGGCGGCGTGATCGCCAACAACTCCGGCGGGATGCGTTGCGGCGTGACCAGGGACTCCTACTCGACCGTGCGCTCGATGACGCTGGTGCTGGCCTCGGGGACGAAGATCGATACGGCGGAGCCGGGCGCCGCCGAGCGCTTCGCCGCCGAGGAGCCGGAGCTGGCCGCCGGCCTCGCCGCGATCCGCGACGAGATCCGCGCCGACGCCGAGCTCAGCGAGCGCATCCGGCGCAAGTTCGCGATCAAGAACACGACCGGCTACCGGCTCTGCGCCTTCCTCGACGCCGAGGAGCCGCTGGAGATCTTCCGCCGCCTCGTCGTCGGCTCCGAGGGCACGCTCGCCTTCGTCGCCGAGGCCGTCTTCGAGACCGTGCCCGTGCCGGCGAAGACGACGACCGCCTGGGTCCACTTTCCGGGCATCGACGAGGCGATCGCGCCCGTCCGCGAGCTGGTCGCCTCGGGCGCGACCGCAGTCGAGCTGATGGTCGCCCCGGCGCTGATCACCGCCGCCTGGAACATGGTCGGCGCGCCGGAGGAGTGGAAGGAGCTGCCGCCCGAGTCGGCGGTGCTGCTGGTCGAGTACGGGGCCGACGACGACACCGGCCTCGACCGCTACGTCGAGCGGGCGAACGAGATCTTCGGCGGGCGCGAGATCATCCGGCCGACCGACTTCACCCGCGAGGCGGAGGAGATCGAGCTCGCCTGGCGCGTGCGCGAGGGCCTGCACGGCCTCGTCGGCCGGGTTCGCATCCCCGGCACGGCGCTGATCGTCGAGGACGTCTGCGTGCCGCCCGAGCGGATCGCCGAGGGCGCCCGCGACCTGCAGGCGCTGCTCGGCGAGCACGGCTTCCTGCCTGGGGTCGCCGGTCACGCCTCGGCCGGGAACCTGCACTTCATGCTGACGCCGGACTTCGCCAAGCCGGAGGACCTGGAGCGCTACGAGGCGTTCATGGCGAAGCTGGTCGAGCTGGTCGTCGACAAGTACGACGGCTCGCTCAAGGCCGAGCACGGCACCGGGATCAACATGGCCCCCTACGTCGAACGCGAGTGGGGCGAGGAGGCGACCGAGCTGATGTGGCGCGTCAAGCAGCTCGCCGACCCCGACGGCGTCCTCGCCCCCGGCGTCGTCCTCAACCGCGATCCTGGCGTCCACCTGCGCAACCTGAAAACGACGCCGCCGATCGAGGACACGGCGACGACCTGCGTCGAGTGCGGCTTCTGCGAGCCGGTCTGCCCGAGCCGCAACCTGACGACGACGCCGCGCCAGCGGATCGCGCTGCGCCGCGAGATCGCCCGCCAGCCGGAGGACTCGCCGCTGCGCTGCGCCCTGCTCGCCGAGTACCAGTACGACTCGCTCGACACCTGCGCCGCCGACGGCGCCTGCCGGCTCGCCTGCCCGGTCGGGATCGACACCGGCGCCCTGGTCAAGGAGCTGCGGCAGGAGGCACACTCGCCGCGCGCCGAGCGCGCCGCCCTGGCGGCGGCGAAGCGCTGGCACACGGTCGAGCGCGCCGCCCGCGCCGCCCTCCGCCTCGGCGGCCCCCTGGCTCGCCGCACGAAGCGCGGCAAGGGCCTCCCCGGGCCCGCCCGGGGAGGGTCGCCCCCTACTCCTCGAGACGCGGCCGCCGCCGTCTACGTCCCCTCCTGCACCAACCGCATCTTCGCCCCCTCCGCCGACGGGCCTAAAACCGACGCATATCGGCGGAAATCGGCCCATCGGCGGCCGATGTCGGTCGTGGAGGCGCTCGTCGAGGTGTCGGAGCGCGCGGGGCTGCCGGTCTGGATTCCGGCTGATGTCGCCGGCAGTTGCTGCGGGTTGCCCTTCGGCTCGAAGGGCTACGCCGAGGCGCAGGCGCAGAAGGCGAACGCGATGGTCGAGAGTCTCTGGCGCTGGAGCGGCGAGGGCGAGCTGCCGATCGTGGTCGACGCCGCCTCCTGCACGCAGGCGCTCGCCGAACCGGGCGACGGCGTCCTCTACGAGGAGAACGTCGAGCGGCTCGCGGCGCTGGAGATCGTCGACTCGGTCGCCTGGGCGCACGACCGCCTGCTGCCGCGCCTTGAGGTCGGCGAGAAGGTCGCATCGGCGACCGCCCACCCGACCTGCGCCACCCGCCACATGGGCCTGGCGCCGCGCCTGCGTTCGCTCACGGCCGCCCTCGCCGAGGAGGTCTACGTCGCTCCCTCGGCGACCTGCTGCGGCTTCGCCGGCGACCGCGGCCTCTCGCACCCCGAGCTGACCGCGTCGGCGACCCGGCCGCAGGCCGAGGAGTTGGCCGGCCGCAGCTTCGACGCTCGCGTATCCAGCAACCGCACCTGCGAGATCGGCATGACCCGCGCCACCGGCGCGCCCTACGAGTCGGTCGTCTGCCTGCTCGAGCGGCTAACGCGGAGCGGCTGAGGCCGCCGCGGCGCCCTGCTCGTCCGTTGCCGCCTCGATGTCGCGCACCATCGCCGCCATCTTCGCGTCGCGCTCCAGCCGGCGGTCGAGCAGCGGGTTGAGGATGCCGCGCAGCGCCGAGACGAAGCGCAGCCAGCGCGGTGCGAAGATCCGCGGCGCCCGTTGCTCGATCCCGCGCACGATCGCCGCGCCGGCCTCGCTCGGCTGCAGGCGGGTGAGGAGGAAGCCGGGCAGGTTGTCCTGCATGCGGCCGGCGTGCTCGCGCTCGAAGGCGTCCTGCACCAGCTTGGTGTCGATGAAGCCGAAGTAGGCGACGCCGGCGCTCGCCCCGAGCGGCATCAGCTCGGCCCGCAGGCCGCGGCCGAAGGCCTCGATCGCGGCCTTGCCCGCCGCGTAGGGGCTGTTGCCGATGCCGTTGACGAAGGCGTAGGCGGAGGAGACGACGACGACGAAGCCGTGCCGCTCGACGATCTGGGGCAGCGCCGCGCGCACGGTGCGCCAGACGCCGAGCATGTGGACGTCGAAGACGCGCTCCCATTCCTCGGTGCCGATGCCGCGCACCGTCGCCACCTTGGGCTGCACGATGCCGGCGTTGGCGACGACGACGTCGAGGCCGCCGAAGCGCTCCACGGTCTCGGCGACCGCCCGCTGCATCGCCCCCTCGTCGGTGACGTCGGCGGCGATCCCGATCGTCCGCTCGCCGATCCTCTCGGCCGCCTCGCGGGCGCTATTGGCGTCGAGATCGACCACGGCGACGGACGCTCCGCGCTGGTGCAGCTGGCGCGCCGTCTCGTAGCCGATCCCGCGCGCGGCGCCGGTGACCAGGGCGACCTTTCCGTTCACGTCGTAGGCGGGCACGGGCCGAAGAGCCTAGTGCGTTTTGGCGGTGGAGTCACACGCACCAGAGGGCCGATACAGGGGCGGCCCAGAGTCGGTCCCCGAAGGGCAGAGTTCGGGAGCCGGTGTTGAGCACCAGGCCCGCTGCAAACCTCTTGCCCAGCTTCTCGCGCAGGTGGGCCAGGGCGCTGAAGTCCCTCTCGCGGGGTGTGGCGCCGAGCTTGGCCTCGATCGCGACGACGGAGCCTCGCTTGTCTTCAAGCAGGATGTCCACCTCGCGCCCGCCCGCGGTTCGGAGGTGATGAAAGCGGATCTCGCGCTCAGCCCATGCGGCCTGCTTGACGAGCTCCGCGGCGACGAAGTTCTCGAACAGCGCTCCGGCGAAGGGGTCCTCCAGATCCTCGAACCGCTCGGCGCCATAGCCGCAGAGCTGGGCGACGAGGCCGGAGTCCGGCAGCCACAGCTTCGGTCGCTTGATCAACCTTTGACCGATGTTGCGGCTCCATGCCGGTACGCGACGAGCCAGGAAGAGGAGCTCCAACAACCGCAGGTAGCGACTGACCGAGTCTCGCTTCATCCCGATAGCGGAGCTGAGCTCTGTCAGGTCCAGCAGTGAGGCGACTCGCCCCGCGACCAGCTCGAGCAGACGGGGAAGCTCATCGAGCTGCCGCGCCCGTGCGGCAAGGTCCCGCACGTCGCGCTCGAGGATCATGTCCATGTAGCTCTGGATCCACCGCGCCCGTCGTCGCGAATCAGGCCGAGCGAGCATCGCCGGGTATCCGCCGCTTACAACCAGCTCGGAGATCGGCGAACGGCCGGGGGCGACATCGGCGAGGGGAGGCATCCTCCCGGCGAACAGCTCGTCGATCAGCCTCTCCCGACGGCCGTGGATCTCGCCTTGGGAGAGCGGCCAGAGCGGAATTCGCTCCGCGCGTCCGGCGAGCGACTCGGAGATCTTGAGCGTCGCCCAGACGTTTGCCGAGCCGGTGAGCAGGAATAGCCCGGCTGCACGAGGGTTGGCACGGCGCTCCCGATCGACCCGGCTCTTGATCGCCTCCATCAGCCCCGGCGCCTTCTGGAACTCGTCGATGAAGAGGGGGAGGCTGCTTTGGGCGATGAACCCGTCAGGGTCGGCGTTGGCGGCGGCTCGCGGTCCCGCGTCGTCCAGGGTGACCTGCTCCGCGCCGATCTCGGCGGCGGTCTGTTCCGCCAGGGTGCTCTTGCCGCTCTGCCGTGGACCGACGACGACGACTACCGGGGTGTCCCGCAGGGCGGCGTCAAGCTCGGGACGCACGTTTCTCTGGAATAGAAGCTGATCGATGCGCAGAATATAGCTGATGTATACGCAAATAACTTCTGACAGATACGCACTTGCATCCTGACATTCGCGCAGCTACTAAGATCGCGGCGATGCCTGGCTTCCGACCCGTAGATCCGAAACAGAGCTTCCCCGAGCTGGAGGAGCGCGTCCTCGCCCGCTGGCGCGAGCGCGACGTCTTCCACCGCTCGCTCGCCCGGCGCGAGGGCGCCGAGATCTGGAGCTTCTACGAGGGGCCGCCGACCGCCAACGGCCGGCCCGGCTCCCACCACGTCCTCTCCCGCGTCTTCAAGGACGTCTACCCCCGCTACAGGTCGATGTGCGGCTATCGCGTGCCGCGCAAGGCCGGCTGGGACTGCCACGGGCTGCCGGTCGAGCTCGAGGTCGAGAAGCAGCTCGGCATCTCCTCCAAGCAGGAGATCGAGGAGTACGGGATCGACAGGTTCAACGCCCGCTGCCGCGAGTCGGTCTTCGAGTACGTCGCCGAGTGGAACCGGTTGACCGAGCGGATCGGCTTCTGGATCGACCTCGACGACCCCTACGTGACGCTCGAGGATGACTACATCGAGTCGGTCTGGTGGTCGCTGAAAAAGCTCTGGGACGAGGACCGCCTCTACGAGGGGCACAAGGTCGTCCCCTACTGCCCGCGCTGCGGCACCGCCCTCTCCTCGCACGAGGTCGCGCTCGGCTACGAGGACGTCGAGGACCCGAGCATCTTCGTCGCGCTTGACGTGAGCGGCTTTCGCGACGGGAGTCCGGGCGAAGCGAGTCCAGTGGAGCTCGGCGACAAGCTTCTGATCTGGACCACAACCCCCTGGACCCTGCCCGGGAACTACGCGGTGGCGGTTGCGCCCGATGTCGACTACGTCCGTGCCAAGCTTGGAGAAGAGGTCCTGGTGGTCGCTGAGCTCCTGAGCGAGAGGGTGCTCGGGGAGAGCGCCGAGGTCCTCGATCGGGTCAAGGGCGAGGATCTCGTCGGCATCCTCTATTCCGGCCCGATCTTTCCGCTGGCTGAGCAGCTGGGTGGCATGTCGCCGGTGATTGCCGCCGACTTCGTCACCACCGAGGACGGCACGGGCCTCGTACATCTCGCGC
This sequence comes from Chloroflexota bacterium, assembly GCA_050258095.1. Lineage (GTDB taxonomy): Bacteria > Actinomycetota > Thermoleophilia > Solirubrobacterales > 70-9 > VRUE01. The sequence goes on along the minus strand of JBLMYD010000105.1, from coordinate 23,012 downwards.
CGGCCTATGGCGAGGACGACTACGACGCTGTCATGACCGAGGACTTCATCGGCGCCTTCCGGCCCGACGAGGCGCTCTTCAACCCGGTCGATCTCTCTGGCAGCTTCACCAAGCACGTAATCGGCTTCGAGGGCGAGTTCGTCAAGGACCCGGAGGTGACGCGGCGCCTGATCGACGACCTCGGCCGGCGCGGCCTGCTCTACCGCGAGGAGGTCTACGAGCACGCCTACCCGCACTGCTGGCGCTGCGGCACGCCGCTCCTCTACTACGCCAAGTCGAGCTGGTACGTGAAGACCGCCGAGGCCAAGGACCGCCTCCTCGCCAACAACGAGACGATCGGCTGGCACCCCGAGCACATCAAGCACGGCCGCTTCGGCAAGTGGCTGGAGAACAACGTCGACTGGGCGCTCTCGCGCGACCGTTACTGGGGCACGCCGCTGCCGATCTGGAAGTGCGAGGGAGGTTGCGGCACGCAGTTCTGCGCCGGCTCGGTCGCCGACCTGCGCGAGCACGCGAAGGGGGCGGTGCCGGACGACCTGCACCGCCCCTACATCGACGAGGTGATCGTCGATTGCCCGGATTGCGGCGGCGAGATGCGCCGAGTCGAGTCGGTGATCGACACCTGGTACGACAGCGGCGCGATGCCCTTCGCGCAGTTCCACTACCCGTTCGAGAACGAGGAGCTGTTCGAGGAGCGCTTCCCGGCCGACTTCATCTGCGAGGCGATCGACCAGACCCGCGGCTGGTTCTACACGCTGCTCGCCGAGTCGACGTTGCTCTTCGACACGTCCAGCTACCGCAACTGCGTCTGCCTCGGCCTGATCCTCGACCCCGAGGGCCAGAAGATGTCGAAGAGCAAGGGCAACGTGGTCGAGCCCTGGGACGTGATCTCCGCCCACGGCGCCGACGCCTTCCGCTGGTACTACCTGACCGCGCAGCAGCCCTGGTCCGGCTACCGCTTCTCGGTCGACACCGTCGGCGAATCCGTGCGCCAATTCCTGCTGACGCTCTGGAACACGTACTCCTTCTGGGTCCTCTACGCAAACGCCGAGGACCTCACCCCCGCCGATTTTCCCGATCCGCTGACTTCGACTTTGTTCGCCGATAGGACGAACAAAGACGAAGTCAGCGGGGGGGAGGACCTGGACCGCTGGGCGCTGTCGAAGCTCCAGACGACGGTCGCGACCGTGCGCGAGCGGATGGACGCCTTCGATTGCACCGCCGCCGGGCGGGCGATCGCCGAGTACGTCGAGGAGCTGTCGAACTGGTACGTGCGGCTCTCACGGCGGCGTTTCTGGGAGGGCGACAGGGCGGCGTTCGCAACGCTGCGCCACTGCCTGCTCGAGGTCGCCGCCCTGCTCGCTCCGTTCACGCCCTTCCTCGCCGACGAGATCCACCTCAACCTCGTCGGCGGCGAGGGGGAGGACCTGGGCGGGCAGCCCGACTCGGTCCACCTGCGCGACTTCCCCGCGCCCGACGCCGCCCTCGCCGACCCGGGGTTGGAGGCGGCGATGGACGCGGTCCGCCTCACGGTCGAGCTCGGCCGCGCCGCCCGCGCCCAGGCCAAGGTCAAGGTGCGCCAGCCCCTGCGGCGGGCCGTGATCGTCGCCAACGACGCCGAGCGGGAGGCGATCTCCGCCCGCGCCGCCCTCGTCACCGCCGAGCTCAACGTCAAGGAGCTCGACTTCGTCTCCGAGGAAGCCGACCTGGTCAGCTACGAGGTCAAGCCCAACTACCGCGCGCTCGGGCCGCGCTTCGGCAAGCGCATGCCGCAGGTCGCCGCCGCGGTCGCGGCGCTCGACCCGAGCCACGTCGCCGCGGTGATGGCCGACGGCGGCGAGATCGGCATCAACGTCGACGGCAGCGAGCACACGATCGGCGCCGACGAGGTGACGCTCTCCCTGCAGCCGCTGGAGGGATACGAGGTCGAAGCCGAGGCCGGCCACGCCGTCGCCCTGCAGCTCGAGCTCGACGACGAGCTGCGCCGCGAGGGCCTCGCGCGTGAGATCGTCCACGCCGTCCAGAACGCCCGCAAGACCGCCGGGCTCGACATCTCCGATCGGATCGACCTCGCCCTCGGCGGCGACGACGAGCTGCTCGCCGCCGCCCGGGAGCACGAGCCCTACATCGCCGCCGAGGTCCTCGCCACCTCCGTTGCCTACGACGTAGGAGACGGTCCGCCGATCAAGGTCGACGGCCGGGATCTCCACATCTCGGTTACCGGCGCCTGAGGATCGACTAGTTCGAGCCCGGCGGCGCCCAATCCGAAGGAGCTGCCTAATCTAAGGAGCTTCGAGTTCCACCAGCACAGCATCGGGCTTGGCCGCACACACCTGTTCGACCACCTCGGGGTGTGTGGTGAAGAGCACGGTCTGGCGCTGTTTGCTCGCCACTGCCACCAGCTCGCATCCCGCCTTGAGTCTGTCGGCGTCGAAGTGAGCAAATGGCTCGTCGAGGAACAGGGGCAACCTCTCGCTCTCGGCGTCGAGAAGGTCGACGATCGCCAGACGCTCGACGAAGTAAATCTGATCCTGAGTGCCGCGGCTGAGCAGCTCTGCGGCGGCCATTCGGCCCGTCTCGGGGGCAATCACCGTGATCTGCAAGTCGTCGTCGATTTCCGCCTCGCCGTAGCGGCCACCGGTAATCCGCTCCAGGTGCTTGTCAAGCGAGCGCTTCAGATGCGGACGAAAGGCCCGCCGCGCCTCCCGCGCCGCCCTCTCGAGTTCGTCGCGTGCCAGCGAAACCGCCTCGGCGCCTGCGCGAAGCTTGGTGGTTCGCGTGTCGGTCACCTCCAGCTCCTCTCGTGCCGCCGGCACGTCGGCGAGGCGCGCTTCACGGTCCTCAATCTGGGTGCCCAGACGAGCGGTTTTCAGTTCAATCTCTTTCAGCTCTTTCGCACGCCGCTCGCTTAGCGCCGCTGAATCCGTGTCTTGTGGATCGGTTGGTAGCTCGCCGTGCTCGGAGAGATGTGCCTCCAACTGCGAGCGAGCCGCTGCCTCCTTGTTCTCAAGCTCCTCGAAGCTGTCCTCGCCGAGCGCGGTGCGGTAGCCCTGCTCGGCCTCCTCGGCGGCCGCTGCCTGCAGCCGCATCTGCTGGGTCGCCTCGGCCAGGCGCTCGAACTCCTCCTTTGCCGCACGGAGGTCGGCAGCCGCGATGCCGTTTTTGTCCAGCCGCTTGCGTAGCTCGGCCTCGATCTCATCGGCCCGGTGCTGTAGCCGTGCCTGCTCGGCGCGTGGCTCCCCGGCCGCGCTCAATCGAGTGCCCAGCCGCCCGAGCTGCGCGTCCAGCTCAAGGCAGCGGCGCCCCTTCTCGCAGGCCCCCAGGTAGGCCTCGGCCCGCGCGGTGGCGCCGGTAGCGCCGGCGCTCGCCCCCAGCTCGTCGAGTGCCTCCACGAGCTCTGCCTCGATTGCCTCTCGGCGTTGCGTCATCACCGCGGTTGCCTGATTGCCCGATGTCGAACGAGCCTGCTTCCTTGCCAGGTAGGCCAGGGCGGCGGCGAGCAGGAGGCCTGCCAGAGCAGCCGGGCCCGCCACCGCCACGCCCACCAGCGAGGCGACTGCGACCAGGATGGCGGCCGTCCAAAGCGCTGCATGACCCCCGCGAGGCTGCGGACTCATTTGCGGTGGGCCGGTCATTGTCGTCCCGTCTGTCTCGGCAAGCCGTGCAAAGAGCTCGCGGACTCGCCCCTCGCCGCTTGCATCAAGCTCGCGGTAGGGGGTGAGGGAGTCGAACTCGCTCTGAAGATCTACCCGCTCTGCTTCCAGCTCACGCAGCGTCTCCATCGTTGCCTCGACGCGAGGTATGAGCTCCTCGAGTTCCGCGACCAAGCGCTCGCGCTCGCCAAAGAGCGAGGTCAGCGCGCGCTCCTCTGCCTCGCTCAGCGCTTCAGCATCGGCTGTCTGCACATGCGAGCGCTCGTGGTGTTCGCGGGCGCGGCGCAGCCGCTCGGCCAGGGCCGCTGCTTCGCTTCGCAGGAGTGCTTGCTCAGCTGCCGCAAGCGCCTGCTCTGCTTCCACCTGACGGGCGGCGAGGGCATTGCGTTCGCGCTCGATGTCGACCAACTCGGCCTCGTATTTTTCGGCTCGTGCGAGTACCTCCTGCAACTTCTCGCGGCGCGACAGCAGGGTTGCGAGAACCCCGTTCTTGTTTGCCTGCAGGTTGTCGACGCGAACGCCGATCTGCTCGCGCAGACAGTCATCCAAGCGTTTGAGCGCTCCCTCAATGCCCGAGTCACCGCTACCGAACTCCACCGCGCGCTGTAGAGCGACCACCAGAGTCTCGCTCTTGGTGACGCCGGTGAGTTGCACCTGGGAGAGGCAGCATGCCTCGCGGAAGTCGGTGAGCTCAAGGTCCACAAGCCATTTGCCAAGGTGCACATCCTCGCCCTTGCCGAGCACCTCGCTGGAGCGGTCCTCGTTGCTCTCCATGTCGATCAGCGTCACGGCGTGACGCTCGAAGTCCCACTCGATCCGCAGCCTCCCCCGCGCGGCATGGACCACCGCGTTGATCGCGAATGCACCGCCGCCCCAAGGCCGGCAACGGGTCAGGCTTGACTCACCTGCCGATCTGCGGCGCTCGCGCTTGGAGAATCCGAAGAGCGTCCGCAGTAGAGCCTCGTGCATCGTGCTCTTACCCGCCTCGTTTCGGCCCAGCACCACGGTCAACTGAGGACTCAGGGCGAAGTTGCCCCGCAGGTGCTTGAAGCCGCGTACGTCGAGGCTCTCAACCCACATCGACGATCCGCTCCTGACCATCGAGGGCGCGCAGACCGCTACGCAACGCCGACTCAAGTAGTTGACGCCGCCCCTCCTCGGGCTCGGCAGCGATCTGCTCTTGCATGCGCCGCACGAAATGCCCAGAGGCGCTCGGTTTGGAAGCGAGCGCCTCAAGGTCATGGCCAGGGTGGGTGTGATCCTCCACTGCGAGCTCGGCGAAGCGCTCGGCATGTAGCTCGCGCAGTTCGCTCGGGGCGATCCAACAGTCGGGGTCTACCTCGCCCCCGAGCATGGCGCGCAGGTGTAGCTCGCCACGCTCGTTCTCGGGAAGGGCAGCGGCGAGCCGCTCAGCCACCTCGGCGCTGTGCTCGGCACCCTCGCAGTCGACCTCAAGGATCTCGTATCGGTGCTCGCCCACGTCCTCAAGCCGCACCTCGATGTGCCCGTCGGTGACTTCGACGACCGCGCAGCAGTGGCGGCCAAGCTCGCCCCAGCCGAGTGGCTCCGGGGAACCCGGATAGGTGTAGTCGGCATTTGTCTCCGCGGCGTGGATGTGGCCGGCCAGACAGTGTGCGAAGCCGGCCTCGCGCACAGTCGCGCCATTGAAAGGACAGTGTCCGTCCTCGCCGCTGGACTCCGCGGTGCCATGCAGGAGCAGCAAGTTCGCTCGGTCAAGATCGAGCGGCGGTGGCTGCTGTAGTAGGGGCTTGGCGCTCAGCTGGCCGCCGCCCCAGCTCACCCCCCAGATGCTCACCTCCTCATCGAGTGGGTACTCGGCGAGGGTCTCGGAGGGAAAGAGATGGACGTTGTTGGGCCATGCCGTGCGTGCGTAGTTGCCGCCCGGCAGGTTGGGGTCGTGGTTTCCGCAAATCATCAGTGCCGGGCAGTCGAGCTCGCCGAGCTCATTCGAGACGAAGCGTCGCGTGTCGGGGCTCACATGCTCGTCCTCCCAGAGGTCGCCGCCGATGGTTACTGTGTCTACTTCGAGCTCGCGTGCTCGATCGAGACAGCGCACGAAGGTGCGGCGCAGCCGCGCGCGGTCACGGTCGCCACGCTCGCGATCGAGCCTCGCGAAGGGTCGGTCGAGGTGGACATCGGCAATGTGGAGCAGCCTCATTTCGCCCCCAGTGCCGCCACGGCCGCGCGGCCGAGATAGGTCGTCAGCACAGTCTCAAACTCGCGGGTCGCATCGACAGCCCCGCTCATCGCATGTGCCGCCTCGTGCAGAAGCACCGCTGCGAAGCGCTCCAGGGAGGTGAGCTGATCCCGCTTGATCACAATCGCTTCCAGCTCGGTGTCCCAGACGCCGTTGGTGCTGTCGAGACCGACTCGCATCGTCTCGGAGATCCGTACGGACGGCAGCGCCTCTGGCGTGAGGCCGGCAGCCGCCAGCAGCGATGGCACTTGGGACAGCACTGCGCGCTCTCCGACACTCAGTGCTGCCGGTTCGACGAAGCGATAGTCGAAGCTCTTGTTGTATTCGTCGACGTAGCCCTCGAGTGTGCGCAGCTCGGAGTCCCCGCCTTCGCGTTGGGCAGCGAGCTTCCCCTTCTGGACCTCGTCAACGACGACCACCTCAAGATGGTCGCCCCGCATGTTGTCTACGACGTGTGGATGGAGCGCCATCTCCTGCTCGGTTACGAAGGCGACCCGACGACGGTCGTGCAGCAAGTTGAGTGCCCGCTGGGAGACCTCGATCCACTGCATCTCGTCAGCCTGGACCCCACGCGAACGGGCCGCAATCTGCGCAACCAGCTCCGCCGCTACCCCCTCTGTTTCGCTTGCTTTGAGGATCGCTTTGATGCGCTCTGCGTAGGTGGTACGACCAACGTTCAAACGCTCGCGGTTGAGCCGCTTGCGCATCGTCTTGGTCAGGCTGGTGATGTTGTAAGAGAAGAGGAAATTTGGCTCCTCAGCAGCGAGCACGCCACTGATGTACACACGGGCGGGTCCAGTATCGCGGCGCAGGATCTCTCCGTAGGGCGTGCTCTCAATCCTCTCCTCGCCAGAGAAGCGCAAAAACAGCGCCTTCGCCGTCTCCAGGTCTGCTGATGGGACACCGTTCAGCTCAAATTCGGTGCCCTGCATCTCCGCCGATCCAGGTCGCCACTCCACGTGCAGCGTGGTGATCCCCTCGAAGTTGTGCTTGCTCGCCTCGCGTAGGCGGAAGACGCCATGGCGAGAGCGAATCGTCACGCCGACGCCGCGACGATGAAAGGTGGCCAATGCGTCCTTTAGGCCGACTCCGAACTTGCCAATTACGCCGGGCGTCCCCGCCAGCTTCTCCTCGTTCTCGTTGAGTGTGAAGTGCGAGATCGCAAGCCCCCTCCCGAAATCGCGGATTCGGCAAGTTCCTTGGCCGTCCTCGCTGATCTGCACCTCAGCACTGCTACTCAGCAACTGCTCGTCAAGCGCATTGGCGATCACCTCGCGGATCGCGTGCTCGATCTCCCAGTGCTCAAGAACCTCTTCGATGTTGAGGTCGAAGAGCTGTGCGCTATCGCTTGTCCCCTCGATCACGCTTCCCTCCTTGCATGCTCTTGACTCGCCTGCTTCCGGCGCTTCTGTAGGCGCGCCAAGAGGCGCGGGGGCTTTACACCGGGGGCATGTGGTTGGCCGGCGAAGCGTTCCAAGACCGCGATCTCGGCACCGCACTCCCCGCGCTTTGCGTAGCTGATCGCCAGCTGCTCGTAGTAGAAGGGGGCGACCCCACAGCCCTGTACGCGCGCCTCGGACTCGGTTGCCTCCACCAGTCTCCAGAGCAGCTTCTCAGCCTCCTCCTCACGACCTTCACTGCGCAGTGTCTTCACCTCCGAGGCGTACTCGCTGTAGTGCTTGCCGGCGACCTCCCCGGCGTTCTCCCCGGCCAAGCTCTCACCTACCCTCGTCTGAGCGCGGAGGCCAGGCCTTTACGAGGCCGATCCCGTCGAGCTGGACGCTCTCTGGCCCTGGGCTGAGGCGTCGTCCGGGCCAGGCGTGTACACCCAGGTTCGGGGCCTGTAGTGAGCCGCCGCGAATCAGGCCGCAGACGCTGAACTGCGTACAGCCGGTGCGGTCAAGCGGTGGTGCTAGCTGGGCGGCTATATGGCGAGCGATGTGGCCGACTTGGTGACCGTCGACCTCGACCCGGAAGGCGTTGGAGTCGTAGGGGTTATCGGCCTCACGGACGATTGACACTGCGACGGGGATAAGGTAGCCGCTGCGTCGCGGCATGCCCGCCAAGTCGTGGAGGGCCGCAGCGTAGTAGCTCTCGCCGACGACGAAGGTGCTGGGCGCCTCCCAGCGGCGCCACTCCTCGCCCGTGCTCCACTCGGCCGCGACGTTCGCTGCCGCCAGGGTCGTTTTCTTACTCCTACGAAAGCGCTCGAACATGGCAAAGACCTCTCGCCCTCTCTTCAAACCCACGCAGCCGACCCCACCTTACCCACCGGTAGGCGAACACGCTTTCACATAGTGCCTATTAGAAACCATACTGTGTACAGCATCGGGTCGGAGCCTGTGGGCTACGAAGCTGAGCCAGCACTTCCTTCAGGTATGGGAGAGGCTTTTGCGGAAGATCTTTGTTGCAAGCTCACGAGCCTGCTCTCGCAGCTGTGCGAACAGACGGCGCTCACGGTGAGCGACTTGATCGTCGAGGAGCGTCGTCTCGTCCTCATCCAGCTCGGCGAGGAATCCGAAGCGGACACGCACTCTCTCGCAGATCGACTCAGGGTCATTCGCGAGACCTCGGGGGACAAGTCCTGAGATATCGCTCCAACGGAAGTTCTGCGGTTTGATCGCGACGAGGAGCGCGGTTGGGTCATAGCGGGGCTGGCCCCGCTGATCCGTCCAGGCCTTGAGAACCGCGAGACGTCGGACGAGGCTCTCGTCGAAGGGTCGCTGGGCCCAGAGGTCTAGGTCGTAGACGTCCTTGCTGGAGCCACCCCGGCGGCGGTTGCAGGCCATGATCTTCTCGCCGATCATCTCGTAGGGGTCGAGGCCGAAGAGACGCGGCACGCCGCACTCCTCGCCTGCTTTCGCGAAATAAGACTGCTCTTGCAGCGTCAGATCTACGGGCTCCAGGATCGGGTCCAGGCGGTAGGAGATCTGCAGCTCGAAGGCGCCCTCGCCGTTGGCGTGCCGATATTCGACGGTGCCGCTGAAGTTGTCGTCGCTGGAGTAGCGAAATTGGGGAAGGGAGAACTCGATCCCGAAGTACGGCTGAGATGGCTGGAAGGCTGCCTCGACGGCCTCCTCGAAGCCGTTCTTGTGGGTGGCGTCCAGGTCGATGTCCTGGGAGAAGCGCCCGGTTGAGCCGAAGATGCACTTGCGAAGAGCGGTGCCGCCCTTGAAGAGCAGCGGTCCCGGCGCCTGCTCGCCGGGTGGATAGCCCACAAGGCCGATCTCGTTCAGCCGTGCGAGTGCGTAGTGGAGGACCACCTCCTGGTCGGCAACGTCGAGATCGATCTTCTGACCCGCCGCGAACTGGCGGACGAAGGCCTGGGCGATCATCAGCGAGTCACCTCCTCGTGTAGGGCCTCGGGGCTGACGTTGAGCTGCACGCGCCAGCGAGGCAGTATTTCTCCATAACGCCCGTGGATGCGGGTGCTGCCGAGGTGGATCCGCGAGGCGTCTCGTTTGGAACTTGCGAACTTTGCCAGGGCAGGGGGCACCTCCTGGTTGAGGACTTCGAGCAAGGCTGCGATTCGGCGGGCTGCTGAGGTTCCGCGACCAACCTTTCTCGCCAGTTCGACGAAACGCTGCCAGTCGACTTGGTCACGACCCCGATCGACGATGCGCGCAAGCCCGAAGACGCCGCCTACGCGCCCGGGCATGGTTGCGCTGTCGAGCAGCACTCTCTCCACCCCGGCGATCCGGACGGTGACGCCGTGGCTCTCGGTGAGCTCGCTGCCGTCGAGCTGGAAGACCCGCCTCGGAACAAGCGTGATCGCCAGCTCTCGCCAGCCAGCCGGTGCCGCAGTTCCAACCGGGACGCACACCTGCACTGTGCCGGGGCGGTCAGGGATGAGGTTGTGCTCGTAAGCGGCGGATGCGAGTGCGACGTAGTAGGGGACCTGCCAGCTCGCCAGCGCGGTCCAAGGGTCGGGCACCAAGATCCCGGCGCTCTCACCCAGGAGCGGTTCGAAGTGGCCCGCACGGGTCCGATGCAGCCAGCCCTTCTTGACGAGGTGGGAGGTCACGTCGTAGGCGCGCTTCTGCGGCCACGCGAGCGCGCTAGAGATCTCAGCCAGACTAGTGCTCTTCGGCCTTTCGACCTCGAGCCAGCTGACAAGCTCCGCCTCTCGGCGGCTCAGGGTTCGGGCGGGTCCTAGCTGGTTGGACCGGGCAGTCATTGGTAAAAGTATAGGACGTTTTCGCAGAAATCGCGAAAACTACCTATACATTTAGATCCTCGAAACGGGCCAATGTTGTCCTGGTTGTGGCCAGGGATCGTCGCGATCCTCGGTGAATGGATGGAGGTTTTCGCGGTGACATTGAGGGGATGCGGGCGCTGGCGATCGTTGCCGTGGTGCTCTGCCATGCCGGCGTCGGGACGTTTGCCGGCGGCTACGTCGGGGTCGACGTCTTCTTCGTCATCTCCGGCTTCCTGATCACTCGCCTGCTGCTCGGCGAGCTGGGGCGCGCCGGGACGATCTCGCTGTGCGGCTTCTACGCGAGGCGTGCCCGGCGGCTGCTGCCCCAGTCCGCGCTGCTGCTGGCAACCGTGGCCGCCCTCTCGATCGCCGTCTTCTCGCCCGTCCGCGCGATCGAAGTCTCCGGCGACGTCGTCAGCTCGGCCCTCTACACGGCGAACTGGCACTTCGCGGCGAGGTCGGTCGACTACTTCGCCCAGGGCCACGAACCCAGCCCGGTCCTGCACCTCTGGTCGCTGGCGATCGAGGAGCAGTTCTACCTCGTCTGGCCGGCCGCGCTGCTGGCCGTGAGCCGGCTGCCGCGACGCCGCGGACGCTCGCCCCGGCCGGCGCTCGCCATCGCCCTGGTGGTCGTCTGCGCGGTCTCGCTGCTGCTCGGCGTCCGGTCGACCGACGCCCAGCCGGTCTCGGCCTACTTCTCAACCGTCGGGCGCGCCTGGGAGCTCGGCCTGGGAGCGGCGCTGGCTCTGCTCGGCGCCGTCGCGATCCCCCGGCCCGTGGCGCTCGCGACCGCCTGGTCCGGCCTCGCCGCGATCCTCTACGCGACCTTCGCCTTCGACGCGCTGACGCCCTTCCCCGGCCTCGCGGCGCTGGTCCCGACGCTCGGGGCCGCCGCGCTGCTGCTCGCCGGGCCCTCGATCGGGCGACCGCCGCCGGGCTCGCCGCCCTGGCTGCTCTCGCGGGCGCCCGTCCGCTACGTCGGCCGCGTCTCTTACGCCTGGTACCTGTGGCACTGGCCGGCCCTGGTCTTCGCCGCTGCGATCCTCGGGCCGCTCTCGGCCGCCGCCGGCCTCGCCGCAGCCGTCGCCTCGCTCGTGCCGGCGGCGATCACCCATCACCTGGTCGAGGACCCGGTCCGCCGCGCTCGCTCGCTGGCAACGCTTCCCAGCCGCTCGCTCGCGCTGGGGCTCGGCTGCACGGCGGTCGCGATCGCCGCGGGGATCGCGGTCGGCGCGGCGCAGCCGACCTTCAGCACCGCGCCGGCGGCGGAGACGCTGGGCGCGCGGGCGATCCTCGCGCAGCCGCTGCCGCAGGAAGTCGCCGTCGCCCTGCGCCCGAGCCCGCTCGAAGCCGAGTCGAACCGCGGCCCGGTCGTCGCCGACGGCTGCCTGATGGGCATCGAAAGCACCCGCTCGCGCGAATGCGTGTACGGCGATCCCGCCGGCAGCCACACCGTGATCCTGTTCGGCGACTCGCACGCCATGCAGTACTTCCCGCCGCTCGAGCTGCTGGCGGAGGAGCGCCACTGGCGGCTGGTGGTGCTGACGAAGCGCGAATGCACGCCGGGAGAGGCGAGCATCCAGAACACTCTCTCCGGCCTCAGGTACTCGCAGTGCGACGCCTGGCGGGAGCGTTCCCTGCGCCGCATCGAGTCGGCTCCGCGAGGGGCGATCGTGGTGATGAGCGGCAGCACCGGCTACACGGCATACGGTCGCGGCGGAGAAACGCTCCACGACGCGGCGAACGCCGCCGCGCTCGAAGCCGGCTACGTGGAGACGCTGAGGCGCATCCACGCGGCGGGCCCGTCGACCGTGCTGATCCGCGATATGCCGGCCTCACCGCAGGACGTCCCCAGCTGCGTCTCCGAACACACCCACCACCTGCGGGCCTGCGCCTTCCGACGCGTTCGTCGCAGCAACCGCGAATTCGACGTCCGCGCCGCGGACGTGGCACCGGGAGTCACCCTCCTGGACCTGACGCCGGAGGTCTGTCCAAAGAACCTCTGCCGGGCCGTGATCGGCAACGCCCTGGTCTACCGCGACCGCTTTCACCTGACCGCGACCTTCACCCGCACCCTCAGCCCCTGGCTGGAACTGGCGCTGCTGGAACTGATCGGCCCACCCCCCGTCTCAAGCGCCCTCGCCCTCGGCGGCACGGAAGCGTCGGTTGTGTCCGGGTGAGGCCGTGCCCCTCCCCCGGAGGCCGTCGCGCAGCTGAGTCGTGCAACGAGTTTCGAAGCGTGGACGCAGAGCCTCCTGGGGAGGGGCACCCCACATCCCCTTAACGTAGAAGAGCTAATTCTCAGACTCGCCGATGATGAAGTCGGTCTTCTTCGAGTCCGAGAACTTCACCCAGCAGTGCTCGGGCGTGACGCCGGCGACCTCGATCAGGGCCGCTTCGATCCGCTTGGCGATCTCCGCCTTCTGCTCGTCGGAGCGACCCTCGTACCAGTGGACGTGGACGAAGGGCATCGGTCGTGGCCCTCGCCCTAGGCGAGCGCCGGCTCCAGCTCGGCCTCGAGGCGCCGCTTGGGCATCGCGCCGATCACCTTCTTGGCGATCGCACCGTCCTTGAAGAGGATCAGCGTCGGGATCGAGAGGACTTCGTACTGCGCGGCGGTCTGCTGGTTCTCGTCGACGTTGATGCTGACGATCCGCAGGTCCTCACGCTCGGCGTCCATCTCCTCGAGCACGGGGTGGACGACGCGGCAGGGCCCGCACCACGGGGCCCAAAAGTCGACGAGCACGGGGCCCTCGGCCTCGAGCACCTCGGACTTGAAGGTGGCGTCTGTCACGTCGTTGAGTTTGCCTGTCACTGGAATCGCTCTCCTGTGGCTCGGGGTTAGCCGCTCAATACTTCAGAAAGTATAGCGACCCCTGGGCAAGCCGTCGGCCCGGACCGGACCGGTCAGCGGCGGAAGCGCAGAAGGGGCACCTGCCAGATCGCCTCCCAGACGATCGAGCGGCTCATCTTCGACTTCCCCTGCTCGCGGTCGCGGAAGACGATCGGAACCTCGACCACGCGGAAGCCGAGCTCGACCGCCCGGTAGGTCATCTCGACCTGGAAGGCGTAGCCGCGCGAGCGAATCGACGCAAGGTCGATCGCCTCCAGCACCTCGCGCCGGAAGCACTTGAAGCCGCCGGTCAGGTCGCGCACGTCGAGGCCGAGCACGAGGCGCGAGTAAGCGCTGCCACCGCGGCTGATCGCTTGCCGCAGCGCCCCCCAGTCCCTGACTCCGCCGCCGGTCACGTAGCGCGAGCCGAGCACGACGTCGGCCCGCTCGGCCGCGTCGAGCAGGCGCGGCAGGTAGGCGGGATCGTGGGAGAAGTCGGCGTCCATCTCGACCACCAGGCCGGCGCCCTCGCCCAGCGCTCGCCTGAAGCCGGCGATGTAGGCCGGGCCGAGGCCTTCCTTGACCGGCCGGTGCAGGACGTGGACGGCGGCGTCCGCGGCGGCGAGCCGGGCGGCGATCTCGCCGGTCCCGTCGGGGGAGTCGTCGTCGACGATCAGGACCTGCGCCGACCCGGGCAGCTTCGCCCGCGCCTCGGCGACGATGCGCTCGAGGTTGGCCGCCTCGTCGTAGGTGGGGAGGACCAGCCAGACCGGTCCGCGCTCGGGCTTGCTGGGCGCCATCTGCTCGCCCGATCCTAGTCGCGATCCTGAGCGCCGGCTAAAGGCGCACCCGCCCGCTAGCTTGCCTTCACTGTGGTGACGAATGCCGAGATCGCAGACGCCCTCGAGGAGCTGGGAGTCCTCTACGAGCTCGACGGGGCGAACAAATACCGGGTGCTCGCCTACGGGACGGCGGCGAAGGCGATCCGCGAAAGCCCGGTCTCCGTCGCCGAGCTGGCCGCGGCCGGTAGGGCGACCGAGCTGCCGGGGGTCGGCAAGACCCTGGCGGAGAAGATCGACGCGCTGATCGCGACCGGCGAGATCCCGGCGGCGGCGAAGCTGAAGGCGAAGTTCCCGCCCAGCCTGATCGAGGTCACGCACCTGCCGGGGGTGGGGGCGAAGACGGCGCGGCGGCTCTTCGAGGAGCTCGGCGTCGCCACCCTCGACGACCTGAGGCGGGCGGCCGAGGAGCAGCGCATCCGCGGGCTGAAGGGCCTCGGGCCGAAGGTCGAGGAGAACGTCCTCGCCGCCCTGGAGAAGGTCGGCGAGCCCGGCGAGGGGAGGGGCCGCGTCTTGCTCTCGATGGCCCGGCCGATCGCCGAGGAGCTGGCTGCGGCGCTGCGCGCGCACCCGGCGGCCGACCGGGTCGAGCCGGCGGGCTCGGTGCGCCGCTGGGCCGAGACCTGCAAGGACATCGACCTGATCGCGACGGCGCGGGAGCCGACGGCGCTGGCCGAGGCGCTGGCCGCCAGCCCGCTGATCGCGGCGGCCGGGAAACCGGGTCCCAACGGGGTCCGGGCGCAGACCCAGAACGGGATCTCCGTCGACCTGCGCATCGTCGAGCCGGAGGCCTTCGGCAACCTGCTCCAGCACTTCACCGGCTCGCAGGCCCACAACGTGCAGCTGCGCGAGGACGCCGTCGCCCGCGGTCTCTCGGTCTCCGAGCACGGCATCGCCGACACCGAGAGCGGCGAGGTCGAGCTCTGCGCCGACGAGGCGGCCGTCTACGAGCGGCTCGGCTACGCCTACATCGAGCCCGAGCTGCGCGAGGGCCGCGGCGAGCTGAAGGCAGCCCGCGAGGGGGAGCTGCCCGAGCTCGTCTCGCTCGCCGACGTCCGCGGCGACCTGCACGCCCACACGACGCTCTCGGACGGGCGCAACACGCTGGAGGAGATGGCGGCGGCCGCTCGCAAGCGCGGCTACGCCTACCTGGCGATCACCGACCACTCGGCCAGCCACGGCTTCGGCGACCACGTCACCGCCGAGCGGCTCTGGCAGCGGATCGAGGAGATCGCCGCCTGGAACGAGGGCAAGCGCGGCTTCCGCCTGCTCGCCGGCTCGGAGGTCAACATCGGCCTCGACGGCGGACTCGACTACCCGGACGATCTGCTCGCAGCGCTCGACTGGATCGTCGCCAGCGTCCACACCTCCTTCGCGATCTCCGAGCAGGCGATGACC
The DNA here is from genome assembly GCA_050258095.1 of Chloroflexota bacterium. Taxonomy (GTDB): domain Bacteria; phylum Actinomycetota; class Thermoleophilia; order Solirubrobacterales; family 70-9; genus VRUE01. The sequence goes on along the minus strand of JBLMYD010000105.1, from coordinate 7,873 downwards.
GAGCGGGTGCTGGCCGCGATCGAGAACCCCCACGTCGACTGCATCGGCCACCTCACCGGCCGCCTGCTCGGCCGCCGTGAGCCCTACGCGATCGACGTCGAGGCCGTGGTCGAGGCGGCCGCCCGCAGCGGCACGATGCTGGAGATCAACGGCAACCCGAATCGGCGCGACCTCTCCGAGCAGCACGCCCGCCTCGCCGCGGAAGCCGGCGTCACCATCGTCCTCAACACCGACGCCCACGGCGTCGACACGCTCGACAACATGGCCTACGCGGTCGCCACCGCCCGCCGCGCCTGGCTGACCGCCGGGGACATCGCGAACACCAAGAGCTGGCGCGACTTCAAGAAGCTGCTGAGACGATAGAAGTCTGAAGACAATAGATTCCGCCGGTTGGATGGCTAGCTTGATCTGCATGGCGGGGGAGTTCGAGAAACTGTCCTACGAGGCTGCGCTTCGCGGTCTCGATAAGCAGGAGGCGCTTCTCGAAGAGCTTCGCACGCGCACGGGCGTGCTCCTGGCGGCTTCATCGCTGGCTGCCTCGTTCCTCGGACAGCAGGCATTTCAAAGCCCGAGTCCGCGAGGCTTGGCGATCGCAGCCCTCGCCGCATTTGTCGTTTCGATTGCCGCGTGCCTCCTCATCCTCCTGCCCAAGAAGAACTTGATCTTCGCCGAGAGAGGAGCTGGTCTGTATGAGGGTCTCTATGCGGTTCGAGACGACATGTCAGAGGTCTACCGACGCCTCGCCTACGATCTCGACCGCTTCTGGGATTCCAACGACGGAACGATCAGGTGGCTAACGCGGGCATACACGGTGGCGGCGGGCGCTCTCGTTACCGAGATACTTGCCTTGGCTGCCCTGTTGGGCGATAACATCTTTTGAGCGATGACCGAAGCACCGAAGCCACAGACTGGAAGCGGCGGAACACCGCCCCCGCCTCCTCCCCCAACGCCTGGGCTGGGTCGTCCTGAGACTCGTGGCCTACGGCGGTGAGCTTCTCAGCCCCGGCGTCCTGACCAGCTCTATCGGCCGCAGGGCCGAGCTGGGGACGACGTAGAAGCGGACGCCGTCGCGGCGCTCGATCGCTTCCACGGCCCCCTCGCGCGAGTGCCAGGCGAGCGAGACGAGGAGGGCGTAGCCGGCGCCGATCGCGGCGACGCCGGGGAGGAAGAGGCCGAGGACGCCGGCGGCGATCGCGGTGACGCCGATCGGCCAGAGGCGGGAGAGCGCGATCCGGGTCGGGGTCTCGTTGGGCAGGGAGGTCGCCGTGCGCGCCCGGGCGAGGGCGTCGCGGAGGGCGTCGGCGGCGCGGCTGGGCCGGCCCAGGTAGAGGCCGACGGCGAGGGCGATCAGCCACCAGACGGCGGCGACGATCAGCGTCGTCGCGTCGTTGTCGCGATTGACGGCGATCGCCGTGATCGCCGCCAGCGCCGTGGCCTCGGCGCCGGTGAGGAGCACGGTCACCCGCAGCAGGTCCGCGTAGGGCATCGCTACGCCGCCAGCTCCTCCAGCAGCTCGAGCCAGCCCGCCGGGCCGTCGACGAGGACGTCGGCGTCCTCGGTCAGCTCGGGCGGCGCCTCGGGGGAGAGGACGCCGACGAAGCCGGCGGTCTCGAGCCGTCCCTCTTCGCAGAGCTCGCGCAGGCGGCGGCCGGCGTCGAGGTCGGTGCGGTCGTCGCCGCCGTAGATCGCCGCGCCGAGGTCGAGGCCGGCGAACAGCGCCCCCACGGCCGAGTCCTTGCCCCCGCCGCCGACCGGCCGCAGCTCCAGCACCTTGCGGCCCCAGCGCGGTTCGAGCCCGGCCCGGCCGGCGTCGGCGGCGATCTCGTGAGCGCGAGCCTCCGCCGTGCGCTCGTCTGCCGCGCCGCGCCAGTGCAGGGCCTGGATCGGCCCCTTGTCCTCTTGCCGCAGGCCGGTCGCCGCCAGCCCCTCCCCGTTGAGGCCGGCGACGAATTCCGCCGCCTCACGCTCGCGCCCGACCACGGCCGGGTCGAGCTGGGGCTCGGGCTCGCCGGGCAGCAGCAGCTCGAAGCCGTGGTTGCCGGCGTAGGCGGCGTTGTCGACGCCGACCAGCTCGCGCGCCTCGAGCGCCGGGCGGCCGGATATGCAGCCGACCAGGGCGAAGCGGGCGCTCAACGCCGTCAGCAGCTCCCTGGCGCGCGCCGGCACCGCCGCCTGCTCGGGCCGCTCGACGATCGGCGCCAGGGTCCCGTCCACGTCGGTGAGGATGGCCGCCCGCTGCGGCTCGCCTCGCAGCGCGCGCACCAGCGAGGAGCGCGCCCCCTGCGTCTCTGCTCCGGCAGACACGCCGCTTAGTATCGAGCACGATGGCCGCCGATTCCGCCCCGCTCGCCAACCGCACGCTGAAGCTCGCCGTCGCCGGCACGCTCGCGGGCGCCTTCAGCGGCCTCTTCGGCGTCGGCGGCGGCACCGTGATCGTGCCCCTGCTGATCTTCTGGTTCGGCTACGGCGAGCGCCTGGCGACCGGCACCAGCCTGGCGGCGATCGTCCTCATCGGGCTGATCGGCGTCATCGCCCAGGGCATCTACGGCAACGTCCACCTGCTGACCGGGCTCTGGCTCTCGATCCCGGCCGTGGGCGGGGTCATCGCCGGAACGACGATCCAGCAGCGCATCCCGCAGCGCGCCGTCTCGCTGCTCTTCGCCGCGCTGCTCGTCGCGGTCGCGGTCGAGCTGATCGTCCCGTGAACGAGCTCGTCGCCATCCTGATCGCCTTCGCCGGCGGCCTCGCCGGCGGCCTCGTCGGCGTCGGCGGCGGCGTCCTCTTCGTCCCCGCCCTCACCGTCTTCCTCGGCCTGAGCCAGGTCGAGGGCGAGTCGACCTCGCTGCTGATGATCGTCATCGTCGCCCTGGTCGGGACGATGCGCCAGCGCTCCTACGGCAACGTGCGGCTGCGCGACGCCGCCGTGATCGGCGTCCTCTCGCCGCTCGGCGTGCTGATCGGCGTCGCCGCCGCCAACGCCGTCTCGCAGCGAGCGCTGGAACTTGCCTTCGCCGCCCTGGTGCTCTTCATCGCCTTCGGCCTTGCGCGCAGGGCGCTCTCCAACCCCGCCTGAGCGGGCGATGGCGCGGCCGGACCGGGAAGGTGTCGTCGGTAGTCTCAGAGACGTGGACTCACTGACTTGGGAAGGCGAGGTCCCGCAGCTGCGCCGCCCGGTGCTCGTCTGCTCGTTTCGCGGCTGGAACGACGCCGCCGGCGCGGCCTCGACGGCGCTGGGCACGGTCGCCGAGACTTTCGACGCCGAGCGGATCGCCCAGCTCGACCCCGAGGACTACTTCGACTTCCAGGCGACCCGGCCGACGATCGTCCTCAGCGAGGGACAGGCCCGCCGCATCGACTGGCCGCAGAACGACCTCTACGCCGCCGAGGTGCCGGGCGCCGATCGCGACCTGGTCCTGCTCGACGGCACCGAGCCCAACCTGCGCTGGCGCACCTTCTCGGAGACGATCGCCGGTGCGGCCGACGCGCTCGGGGTCGAGATGGTGGTGACGATGGGAGCGCTGATCGCCGAGGTCTCCCACACGCTGCCGGTGCCGATCACCGGCCTGGCCTCCGACGAGGAGCTGGTCGAGGAGCTTGACCTGCAGCGCTCCACCTACGAGGGGCCGACCGGGATCGTCGGCGTCGTCCACGACTGCTGCCGCCGGGTGGGGATGACCTCGGCCTCGCTCTGGGCCGCCGTCCCCCACTACGTCGCCGCGGTCCCGAACCCGAAGGCGGCCCTCGCCCTGCTGCGCCGGCTCGAGGGCCTGACCGGCATCGCCGTCGACGCCGGCGACCTGGAATCCGAGGCCGCCGGCTTCGAAGAACAGATCGACCGCGCGATCGCCGCCAACCCCGAGATCGAGGAGCTGGTCGACCGCATCGAGTCCGAACAGAAGGACCAGCTCGAGGACGACGACCCGGAGGACCTGCCCTCCGCCGACGCGATCGCCCGCGACTTCCAGCAGTTCCTCCGCCAGCAGGGCGAGAGCGGCGTTTAGATGGACTCTTAGCTCTCCGCCGCCGGGCAGATCAGCCGGTAGTCGCACCAGCTGCAGGTGGTCGGCGAGGGGCGCGGCTCGAAGTCCTGCCCCGTCACTCCCTCGCCGACGGCGAGCACCGTCCGCTCCACCCGCTCGGCGTCGTCGGGCTTGGTCGGGGCGGCGACCTTGTCGGCGTCGAGCACGTAGTAGTAGCTGCCGCTGTCGACCTCGAGGTCCCACGCCTCGCGTGCCGCCAGCCGGTAGAGGGCGAGCTGCAGGTCGCTCTCCAGGTCGGCCTCGCTCTTGCGCTCGCCGGTCTTGTAGTCGATCAGCTCATGGCTGCCGTCGGGCAGGCGGTCGACGCGGTCGACGCGGCCGCGCACGTGGTGGGGACCGATCTGGATGTCGAACTTGCGCTCGAGCCAGACCGGTTCCCCCTCGCTCTGCTGCTCGCGCTCCCAGTAGAGGCGCATCGCCTCGTGTGCGCGGTCGCGGAACTGCAGCTCGTCGTCGCTGCTGCCGAACCCGGTGCGGCGCCAGCCCGCCTCGAACAGCTCCATCAGGCGCTCGAGCCCGCCCTCTTCCTCTTCTTTGTGAAAGCGCTCGAGGACGTTGTGGACGAGGATGCCGAAGCGCTGGTTGATCGTCGGCTCCTGCGGGATGCCGAAGACGCGGGCGAACTTGTACTTCAGCGGACAGGTCAGGTAGAGGTCGAGGTCGGAGGCCGAGAGGCTGAGCGAGCCGTCGCCGCGCCGCGGCAGGAATTTCTCCAGCGACGGTTCGTGGCGCGCGGCGAGCAGCTTGCGCCGGCCGTCCCGCTCGCCCTCGGACTCGAGCAGGTAGGCGTCGAGCGGCGAGGCGTCGAGCTCCGCCTGCTGCTCCGGCGTCGCCACCTGCCGCAGGAGGCCGTTTACCGCCTCGATCGCCTCTGCCGTCGCTTCCTCTCCCGGCCGCTGCGCGAGCGCCGCGAGCTTGAGCAGCTCCAGGTGACGGGCGATCGCCCGGTTGAGGTCGACGACCGTGTCGAGGCGCGGCTCGGAGAGCTCGCGGCCGGCCCGCCAGGACGCCTCGAGCACCTCCTCGCGCAGCTTGCGGTAGGTCGCGTGCAGGCCCTCGGCCGGCCCGAAGAGCTCCTCCGCGTGCTCCTCCTCGTCCGCTTGCGCCGGGCCGCCCTCGCTCGCCAGGCGCGAGACGACCAGGCCGGCGCGCGCCCCGACGCCCGCGGCGCTCGTGCCGAGCGCGAAGACGTGCTCGAACTCCGTCCCCTTGCCGGCCGCGCGGGCCAGGCCCTGCACCGCGCCCGGCGCGGGCGGGTCCTCGCCGCCGGCGGGCTCGACCCCGGCCTCGGCCACTGCGCTCAGGTAGCGGACGAAGTCGCGGGTCGAGCCGTGCGGCTCGCGCCGCGCCCAGGCGGCCGCCAGCTCCGCCAGCCGCGAGAGCCCCAGCAGCCGCTCGGCCACCTCCGGCTCGGCCGCGAACAGCCGCTGCCGGCGCAGCCCGACGCGCTCGACCAGCCGCCTGACGAAGACGTCGGCCCGCCTTTCCTCCATCGCCGTCGACGCTTCTCCATAGAGCTTGAGAAAAGCCTGGATCCGCTCCCGCCCCTCGGGAGGGATCTGCGGACTCTCCAGCGCCGCCTCGCAGGCCGAGACCATGTCGACCTTGCGCCGCCGCGCGATCGTCGTCAGCCGCGCCAGGTCCGCCGCCCGCAGCTCGATCGGCGGCCGCGTCAGCGCCCTCGCTGCCGCCGCCGAGTCTTCGGGGTCCGCCAGAGCCCTCAGCCAGGCGATCGCGTCGCGCACCTCCGGCCGCTGGAACAGCGCCGCCGGTCCGGCCAGGTGGAACGGGATCCCCCGCTCCTCCATCGCCGCCGCGACAGCGCCGCCATCGACTGTCGCATCCTCCACGAGCACGCAGATTCCTTCGGGAGCGACGCCACCCGCGATCAGGTGCTCGGCTTCGCGGACGACGGCCTGAGCCTGCGCCCGCTCGTTGGAGCAGTACCACCTGCGCACGCTCGGAGTCCGGAACACCTTCTCCAGGACCAGCGTCTCTTCCGCGACAGGACCCGCGGTCGATTCGCCGGCGTAGACGTGGTTCGGGTTGGACGCGCTCAGCTCTCGGAGGACGGCACGCTGGGCTGCGGTTGCGTCCTCGAACTCATCCACCATGACGTGGGGGAAGCGGGCCGCCAACTCGTCGCGAAGCTCATGGCGCTCGTGGAGAAGCTTGCTGATGAGTAGGAAGACGTCGGCGCGGTCGAGGTTGCCGGAGTCGGCGAGGATGCGGTCGTGGGCAGCGCAGAACTCGGCGAGGTCGGGTTCGGGGGGCTCCGTGCCGGCCTTGAGCTCGTCGACCTGTTCGAGCAGGCGGGCGAGCAGGCCCGCAGGGTTGCCGCGGATGTCGTGGTTGCGCAGCGGCAGGTCGTCGATCCGGTCGAGCAGGATCGCGAGACGCTCGGCGGGACCGAGCACGTCGAAGAAGGGGTCGAGGCCGGCGGCGATCGCGTAGTCGCGCAGCAGTCGCTCTCCCAGCTCGTCCCAGGTTCCGATCCAGAGCTCGCCCCCGGCGCTGTCGAGCAGCCCCTCGACTCGGTCGCGTAGCCGCTGCGCGGTGACGCGATGCGCGGCGAGGACGAGGATGCGGTCGGCCTCGACGCCGTCGGCGACGAGGAAGGCGAAGCGGCGGGCGAGCGTCTCGGTCTTGCCGGTGCCGGGCGCCCCGAGGAGCAGCAGAGGCCCGTCTCCGTGCCGAACGGCCCGCTCTTGCGTCGGCACGGTTTCCACTGCGGGCGGGGGGTCTTGCATCGCCGCCGCATAGCATCGCGCATGTGGACGTTCTCTCCGCGGATTGGACCGGAATCTGCCGGCGCATCGTCGCCGCGCAGCGGGCGATCTTCGACGAGGTCTCGGGGGTCGAGGCGCGCACCGTCTACGAGGGCGTCGGCGAGGGCGGCGACCGGACGCTGGTCATCGACCGCCGCTGCGAGGACGCCGTCTTCGCCGAGTTGGAGGCCCTGGCCGGCGAGGGTGCCTCTTTCGTCGCCGTCTCGGAGGAGCGTGGCGAGGTCGCGTTCGGGGCCGGCGGCGCGGTCCGCGTGGTGATCGACCCGATCGACGGCTCGCTCAACGCGCGCCGCACGCTGCCCGCCCACAGCCTCAGCATCGCCGTCGCCTCCGGCGACTCGATGGCCGACGTCGAGCTCGCCTACGTCTACGACTTCGGCGCCGGCGAGGAGTTCGCCGCCCGCCGCGGCGGCGGGGCGACGCTGGCCGGCGCGCCGATCGAGGTCGGCGAGGACCGCGAGAAGCTGGAGCTGCTGGGGGTCGAGGCAGCCGAGCCGCGGCGCGCCCTTGAGGCGCTGGGGCCGCTCGCCGGCCGCGTCTACCGGCTGCGCGTCGTCGGCTCGATTGCGATCACCGCCGCCTACGTCGCCGCCGGCCGCCTCGACGCGATGCTCAGCCTGCGTCCCTGCCGCTCGGTCGACGCCGCCGCCGCCCAGCTGATCGCCCGCGAGGCCGGTGGCGCCGTCGCCTTCGGCGACCTCGCCCTCGCCGAGGCCTCTCTGGACCTCGACGCCCGCTACCCGATTGCCGCTGCCTGCGACGAGCGCGGGCTGTCCATCGCCCGCGAGGCCCAGCGGGCGGGCGAAATCGCCTAGCCTCGGCGTCCCTCCGCCAATCGCCGCGTAACCGTTCCGGCGAGGAAGTTTAAGAACGTTTGTTCCTAGAACGTGTGTTCGTATTCTTGTTACACTCGCACCTCTAGGTAGGCAGGCAAACCCGAATCCACCTGAAGGGGTTGAGATCCAGATGGCACCTGAGAGCAACGGCAAATCCAAGACCCAGGGGAAAAAGCGCACTGCGAATGGGACCGCCAAACGCCCTGCG
>JBLMYD010000104.1:0-15979 GCA_050258095.1 Chloroflexota bacterium | reverse complement strand
GTCGGCCGCGTCCGCGATGACGTCTTCGATCGCGGCGAGGATCGGCGCGTCGCGCCAGCCTTCGGGAAGGCGCTCGCGGGCCGCCTCGCAGGATTCGCGGATGCGACTCGCCAGCGTCTCGGCTCGCTGGCGGGCGAGGCCGGGCGCGATGCCGACCTCGCCGGCAAGCCGGTCGAGGTGGCGTCCCCGGATCTTGTCGAAGCGGTACTCGCCCCCGTACTTCATCGCCATCTTCCTGCCGAAGCGCCTGCCGTAGACGCGGGTCGAGAGGAGGTCGTAGAGCGGGGCGAGTCGCGGCGCACGATCGCCCTCGAGCATCAGCGAGTAGTTCTTCGAGTGGGCGTCGGCGTTGCCGATCAGCAGGTTGAAGATCAGCGCGTCGAAGAAGGCGAGCAGGTCGACCGCGGGCGCGGTCGAGTGGACTCGCAGGAGCTCGGCGCAGGGCGCCACGCCGGGCCCTCCTTCCGACTCGTACTTCTGGCCGGGCATGCACGAAAGCGCCTGACAGAGATCCTCCTGGTGGATGCGGTGGACGCTTTCGCCGTCCCGCACGCGGTCGTAGCGAGTGACCAGCAGCGCTTCGTGATCGCCCACGCGGATCGGCAGCGCCTCGGCCGCATCCAGTCCGAGCTCGCTGGCGAAGGTCATGCAGAACGCCTCGTTGACGACCATTCCCTCCACGTCGACGATCGGAGCCTTGACGATGTGGGTGCTGGGCGGGTGACCTCGGGTGATGCCGAGCTGGGAGTCCCGGGCGATGACCGGGAGCTTGTCGCGGGCGCCGGCCAGCGAGAGCCGGATTCCCTCGTCCTCGTCGTCCAGCCCGATCAGCAGCGGGCGCTTGGGTAGCTCCGCGAGCAGCTCGCCAAGCTCCGCCTCTGCGAGCCAGGACGGAGACGTCGGCGCGGCGAACGGAGGCGTCTCGCCCGGCGAGACGAGCGATACGGCGCCGGCGCACTCTCCCCCGATCTCGGCCAGGACGCTGAAGGCGTTTCCCGCCGAGACGCCGAATGCGCGGGCGATCGCTTTGAGGAACTCTCCCTCGGGGAGAAGGCCGGCGAAGAAAGGGGCGCACTCGAAGTCGTCGTAGCCGTCCTCACGCACAGGCAGACCGAGGGAAAGCGGCGCGCCGGCGCTTTGCACCCAAGCTGGGTCATAGGTGAACCGCAGACGTGCCTGGGGCAATCGCTCCAGTCGCCCGGCCAGATCGGCATGGAAGTAGACATCCAGCGCCGTCATCGCGTCCTCGCGTAGAGGTCGAGGCCCAGGGCGGCGAGGATGCGCAGCACCCCGTCAAGCTGGGCGGTTGGCTTGCCGCGCTCGACTTCGCCCAGCAGGCGAGGCGTGACGGAGGCGACGGCGGCGAGTTCCTCCTGGGTCAGCTGCAGCGACTTGCGGCGGTCGCGCACCGCCTGTCCCAGTTGATCCGGTGTCTGGATTCGGCTTTCCATCTTCCCGTTCGGGAAGATATTAGGTGAATCGGATCGAAAATTGGCTGAATATTCCCGCTCGGGAAGAAAGTGTGCATTTCGACACCCTTTTCTTACGAATATTCCCGCTCGGGAAGATTGAGCGCTTCAGGCCAGGTGCTTGCGCATCCGCTCGACCGCCTCGCCGATGCGGTCGTCGGGGGCTGTGAGCGAGATGCGGAAGAAGCCCTCGCCGCTCGGTCCGTACATCGAGCCGGGCGAGACGACGACGGCCGCCTCCTCGAGCACGAGCTCGGCGAAGGAGGTCGAGGTGTGGCCCTCGGGGACCGGCGCCCAGACGTAGATCGTCCCCTTCGGCGGCGTCACCTCGACGCCGATCTCGCGCAGGGCGCCGACGACGAGGTCGCGGCGGCGCGCGTAGGTCTCGTTCATCCGCTCCAATGGGCCGCTGGGGCCGTTGAGGGCGGCGGCTCCGGCCAGCTGCACCGCCTCGAAGAGGCCCGAGTCGACGTTGGTCTTCAGCCGCCAGTAGGTCTGCACCGCCTCGGCGTTGCCGAGGATCGCGGCGCAGCGCCAGCCGGTCATGTTGTACCCCTTGGAGAGCGAGAAGACCTCGACGCCGACCTCCTTGGCGCCGGGCGTGGCGAGGAAGCTGGGAGCGACGTAGCCGTCGTAGGTGATCTCCGAGTAGGCGTTGTCGTGGACGACGAGGATCTCGTGCTCGCGGGCGAAGGAGACGACGAGGTCGAAGAAGCCCTCGGGCACGACGGCGCCGGTCGGGTTGTTGGGGAAGCTGAGGAACATCAGCCGCGCCTTGGCGGCGACCTCGGCCGGGACGGCGCCCAGGTCGGGGGCGAAGCCCAGCTCGGGGACCAGGGGCAGCAGCTCCGCCGTCGCCCCGGCGAGGATCGGGCCGCCGGTGTAGACCGGGTAGCCGGGGTCCGAGGCGAGGGCGACGCCGCCGGGGTCGAGGAAGGCGAAGCAGAGGTTGTAGATGCACTCCTTGGCGCCGATCGCCGGGATGACCTCGTCCTCGGGGTCGATCTCGACGCCGAAGCGGCGGTCGTAGAACCCGGCGAAGGCCCGGCGGAACTCGTCGCGGCCGCGGTTGGTCGGGTACTTCTGGTTGCCGTTCTCGGCGACCGCCTCCTGCATCGCCGAGACGATGTGCGGGTAGGTCGGTTCGTCCGGATCGCCGATGCCGAGGCTGATCACGTCGATGCCGGCGGCCCGCTTGTCGGCGATCGTCCTCTCCAGCTCCTGGAACTTGTAGGGGGGCATCGCCTCCAGCCGCTTGGACGGGTCCGAGATCGCCATCGGCGGGGAATCTAATCGTCCAGCTCGGCGAGCGCCGCGAGCAGCTCCGGCGAAAGCTCGCCCGAGCAGACGGGCTCGGCCCAGCCGCTGAGGGTGACGTCGAGGTCGGCGGAGATCTCGACCTCGAGCTCGCCGCCGTCGAGCTCGACCGTGATCGGGCTCGACGCGCCGCCCAGGAACGCTGCGATCGCCGCCCCGCTGGCTCCCGTGCCGGACGAGAGCGTCTCCCCCACGCCGCGCTCGAAGATCCGCGCCCGCACGCGGCTGCCGATGGCGCTGAGGAAGGAGACGTTGGTGCGGTTCGGGAAGAGCTCGTGGCCTTCGATCTCCGGCCCGATCGTGGCCAGGTCGAGCCCCTCGAGTCCATCTGGGACCTCGATCGCGCACTGCGGGTTGCCGATCGAGACGTGCTGGAACGACCACTCGCGACCGGCCGCGATCAGCACCCCGCGGCCGTCGGGCTTACCGGAGGGAAAGTCCTTCGACGCGGTCGAGGCCCGGCCCATCTCGACCGAGCAGGTCCGCTCCGAGGCGATCGTCGGCGTCACCGGCCCGGCCGCCGTCAGGACCGAGAACGTGTTCTCCTCCGTCCAGCCGTTGCGGCGCAGGTAGAGGATCGCCTCCCGCGCCCCGTTCCCCGACAGCTCGGCCTCCGACCCGTCGGGGTTGAAGATCCGCAGCTCGGCGACGTAGGCGGGATCGTCGCTGCGCGTGAGGAGCAGCACGCCGTCCGAGCCGATGCCGAAGTGCGGGTCGCAGAGGCGCCGCACCCGCCCCGCGGTCAGCTCCCAGGGCAGCCCCTCCGCCTCGAGAATCACGTAGTCGTTGCCTAGCGCCTGCCACTTCTCGAATCTCATGAGCCGGAGCCTATTTCCCCCGCGATCCGATGGGCGACCTCGGCGTCGGAGAGGCCGGTGCGGTCGACCCAGCGCAGGTTGGGGATCTTGCGCATCCAGGTCAGCTGGCGACGGGCGTAGTTGCGCGAGCGCTTCTTCATCGCCTCGGTGTCGCCGTTCAGCAGCTCGTCGAAGCCGAGGGCGACGCGGGCCGTGCGCGACGGTCCCAGCTCTTCGGCGCGCAGCACCTCGTCCCGCGCCCCGGCCGCGACGATCGCCTCCGTCCGCGCGTCGATCCGCTCGTAGAGCTGCTCCCGGTCCATATCGAGGCCGAAGATCGCCGTCGGGTGTCGGGTGTCGGGCGACCACAGCTCCGAGTTCGGGTCTTCCGGCTCCGCCTTGACCAGCGACAGCTCCGCCAGTGCCGCCCGCAGGTAGAGCCCGGTCCCACCCACCACGATCGGCCTGCGCCCCGCAGCGAGAGCCGCGTCGATCTCGGCGTGCGCCAACGGCATGTAGTCGCCGACGTTGAACGCCTTCGTCACCGGCAGGAAGCCAACGAGCCTGTGCTCCAGCCTCGCCTGCTCCTCGGCCGAAGCAACGCCCGTAAGCGCCGACAGCCCCTCGTACACCTGCAGCGCGTCGCAAGAGATCGCCACCGGCTCCTCGCCCCGCTTCCGAAGCAGCTCCGCCAGCGCGACGGCGACGCCGGTCTTCCCAACCCCCGTTGGGCCGAAGATTGCGATGACGTTCATTGGGCGAGCTCAGCCGCTTGAAGAAGGGGATGTCGGGCACTGCTCCGAGCGGCTTGTACTTTTTCTGCTCGTACGTTGGCACTGCTGCCCAAAAACTGTCTTCAGAAAAAGTTGAGCGAGGGGTTGTGCCCGACATCCCCTGCAGAGCGCCTGTTGAGTGAGGGGTTGCCCCAACTTCGGCCTCATCGAGCGTGCAGTTGAGAGAGGGGTTGCGCCGCCACCCCTCCCAACGTCTGCGACGTTGCCTCGGTTATCTCGACCGCGACGAGGTCCCCCGGATCGGCGTCCCCGTCGAAGTTCACCGCCTTGTTGTGTCGCGTCCGCCCGCGCAGCCTGGTCTCGTCCGTCCTGCTCGTCCCTTCGACCAGCACCTCCATCTCGCGGCCGACGAAGCGCTGGGCGCGCTCGGCGGCGCGGCGCTGGATCACCTCGACGAGCCGTTCGAGGCGCTCGACCTTGACCGGGTGCGGCACCTGCCCGTCCATCTCGGCTGCCTCGGTCTCGCGGCGCGGCGAGAAGATGAAGGTGAAGGCGCCGTCGTAGCCGACCTCCTCCGCGACCTCCAGCGTCTGCTCGAAATCGGCCTCCGTCTCGCCTGGGAAGCCGACGATGACGTCGGTGGTGATCGCGCAGTCGGGCACGTGCTCGCGGATCAGCGCCACCCGGTCGACGTAGCGGTCGCGGTCGTAGGTGCGGCGCATGCGCTTGAGCACCGTGCTCGAACCCGACTGCAGCGGCAGGTGGATGTGCTCGCAGAGCGCCGGCAGCTCGGCATGGGCGCGGATCACGTCCTCTTTCATGTCCTTGGGGTGCGGGCTGGTGTAGCGGATGCGGTCGATGCCTTCGATCGCGTCGACCCGAGCCAACAGGTCCGAGAACCCGATCCGCGACTCTCGCGGCAGGTCGCGCCCGTAGCTGTTGACGTTCTGGCCGAGCAGCGTCACCTCGCGCACGCCGTCGGCGGCGAGCGCCTCGGCCTCGGCGACCAGCTCCGCCGGGTCGCGGCTCACCTCGCGCCCGCGGGTCGAGGGCACGATGCAGTAGGCGCACTTGCAGTTGCAGCCCTGCGCGATCTGCAGCCAACCCTGGAACTCGCGCATCCGGTGCGTGGGCAGATGGCCAGAGAAGTCCTCGAACTCGAAGTAGCCCTGGGCGCTGAGCGAGTCGGAGTTGAGGAACTCGGCCAGCTTGTGGATCTGGCCCGGTCCGAAGGCGACGTCGACGAAGGGGAAGCGCTGGAAGACCTCGTCCTTGACCGACTGGGCCCAGCAGCCGCCGACGCCGACGACACGGTCGGGATATTCGGACTTGAGCCGCTTCGCCTCGCCGAGGTGGGCGACGAAGCGGGTGTCGGCGGACTCGCGGATCGAGCAGGTGTTGAAGAGGATCAGGTCGGCGCCTGCGCGGTCCGGCGCCTCCTCGTAGCCGAGCGACTCGAGCATGCCGCGCATGCGCTCGGAATCGTGCACGTTCATCTGGCAGCCGAACGTGGTGACGTGGTAGCTGGGCATTCGCTCAGCGTACCGAGAGCAAAGCGACGTTTACTACTGTGCCTCGGCTTCTTCGTTCTGTTCGGACGCCGCGGTGTTCTCCGCCGCCTTCGCCCTTTCCTCGTCTTGAGCGTGCAGGACCGCGAACGTGGTGCTGGCGCCGACGAGGGCGATGAACCAGAGCGCCACCAGCGGCGCGAAGCGCCCCGGGAAACCCTTGAACTGCAGCCCGATGAAGCTGATCAGCACGGCCGAAGCCGCGAGCACGCTCCCACAGACGTAAAACAAATCGCCGTTGCTCATCGCGGGCGGAATCCTATCCGCAGAGACGCTATGCCGCCTCCGCGACCGCCGGCTCCTCGGCCGGCGCGGAGGCGTCGGCGCCGATGCCGAGCGCGGCGCGGATCTTGGCTTCGATCTCGCCTGCGATCTCCGGGTTCTCGATCAGGAACTGCTTGGCGTTGTTGCGCCCCTGGCCGAGCCGGGTCTCGCCGTAGGAGAAGAAGGCGCCCGACTTCTGGACGAGGTCGTGCTCGATGCCGAAGTCGAGCAGCTCGCCCTCGCGCGAGATCCCTTTGCCGTACTCGACCTCGAACTCGGCCTGGCGGAAGGGCGACGCGACCTTGTTCTTGACGACTTTGACCCGCACCCGGTTGCCGACGGCCTCGGTGCCGTCCTTGAGCGTCTCGATGCGGCGGATGTCGAGGCGCTGCGAGGCCGCGAATTTGAGCGCCCGCCCGCCGGGCTGGGTCTCGGGCGAGCCGAACTGGACGCCGACCTTTTCGCGGATCTGGTTGGTGAAGATGCAGACCGTGTTGGTGCGGTTGAGGTTGCCGGCGAGCTTGCGCATCGCCTGCGACATCAGACGCGCCTGCAGGCCGACCGTCTGGTCGCCGATCTGGCCTTCGAGCTCGGCCTTCGGGGTCAGCGCCGCGACCGAGTCGATCGCGATCACGTCGATCGCCGTCGAGGCGATCAGGCGGTCGGCGATCTGCAGCGCCTGCTCGCCGTAGTCGGGCTGGGAGACGAGCAGCTCGTCGGTGTCGACGCCGATCGCTTTCGCGTAGACGGGGTCCATCGCGTGCTCGGTGTCGATGAAGACGCAGACGCCGCCCCTGGCCTGGGCCTCGGCGATCACGTGGTAGACGAGCGTCGTCTTGCCGGAGGACTCGGGGCCGAAGATCTCGACGATCCGGCCGCGCGGCACGCCGCCGATCCCGAGCGCCAGGTCGAGGGCGAGCGAGCCGGTCGGGATCGCCTCCGCTTTGACCGTGCTCTCGGCGCCGAGCCGCATCAGCGAGCCCTCGCCGAACTCACGCCGGATGTGGGTGACCGCGTTCTCCAGCGCGGCGTCCTTCGCTTTCGCCTCCTTCGCCGAGGCGTCCTTCAAGGTCGTTTTCTTCTCTGCCATCTCTCTCACCTCAGCTTGACTTGCGCCAGCGGGCGGTACTCCGCACCCGACGGCTTGAGTTCAGAACGGTAGAGACGCGTCCGGACGGCCCGCGTCGGTTGCAAGAGGTCTTTCGGCAGCCCTCCCGGCCGCTTCCCGACCTCGCGCGGCCGCTTCGAGCCCTTGCCTTCGGGCTTGACCCGCGCCACGGTCACGTGCGGCCAGAAGGGCCGTTTCTCGGGCTTGTAGAGGCGAGCGGCGACCAGCTTCCCCTCCAGCTCGGCCTGCAGCTCGACCGCCCCGGGCGACTCGGCCGGCAACGCGAACAGGCGCGGATGGCGTCCACTCGGCTTCGCCACCGGATCGCCGAGCCGGACCTCCGGCGCGGGCGACCTCAGGCCGGCGACGATCTCGCCCAACCGCGCGATCTCCCTCTCGGGCAGGTAGCCGAGGAAGGCAAGCGTGATGTGCAGCGACTCGGACGGGACGGCGCGCAGCGCCGGGTCGACCAGCTCGCGCCTCCCCCACGCCACGATCCCCGCCCGCACCGCCTCCGGCAGGTCGAGCGCAACGAACAGCCGCGCCCGCGGGCTCTTCAACCTCTCCTTGGTCATCGTCGAGCACGCTAGGGGGTCGCGACGCGCGGAACAACACCCAAGCGCGCCAATTGTGTGCCAACTTCGCTACAGCGGCGACTCTTCGCCGCGCAGCAGCAGGCGCAGCAGGTGCATGCCGACGAGGGCGGAGCGCTCGCGGACGTCGGCGCGGTCGCCGGGGATGACCGGGTCGCGGGCGATCGCGGTGCCGTCGGCGAGGCGGGCGTGGAAGCAGACGTAGCCGACGGGCTTCTCCTTCGTCCCCCCGTCCGGGCCGGCGATGCCGGTGATCGCGACGGCGACGTCGGCGTCGAAGCGGTCGAGGGCGCCGACGGCCATCGCCTCGGCGACCTCGGGTGAGACGGCGCCCTGTGCCTCGATCAGCGCCGGGTCGACACCCAGCAGCTTCGCCTTGGTCTCGTTCGAGTAGGAGACGACACCGCCCGCCAGGTAGGCGGAGGCCCCGGGCAGGTTGGTGATCCGCGCCGCCAGCAGGCCGCCGCTGCAGGACTCGGCGAGGCCGAGGCGGCGGCCGGCCAGCAGTCCCGCCACCTGTGCGTCGATCGTCTCGCCGTCGAGGCTGAAGAGGTGGCGCTCGTGGCGCTGCGCGAAGCCGGCCCGCACCGCGTCGGCAGTGGCCGCCGCCTCGTCGCGGTAGCGCACGTCGATCTCGATCTCGCCGCGGCGCAGGCAGGTCGTGATCTCGACCTCGGGCAGGGCCACGCCCTCCGCCTCCATCTCGCGCATGCTCTTGGCGATCTCGGACTCGGGAACGCCGAACATGCGCAACGTGTACCCGTGCAGCGGCGTCGTCTGCGCCAGCAGCTCCCGCACCGGCTCGGTCGCCAGCGCCGCCGGCCACATCGGCTGCAGCTCGCGCGGCGGCCCGGGCAGGACGACGACGACGCGACCGCCGGCGGGAACGACCAGGCCCGGCGCCGTGCCGACCGGGTCGAGCGGGATCGCGCCCTCCGGGACCATCGCCTGCTTGCGATTGGCGGCGCGCACGGCTTCCTCGTCGAAGTTGAAGCGGCGAGCGAAGCCGTGCAGGATCGCGGCGATCTTCTCCTCGACCTCCTCGTCGAGGACGAGCTTGCGACCGGCGAAGCGCGCCACCACCTCGGCCGTCAGGTCGTCGGCGGTGGGCCCGAGGCCGCCGGAGGTGACGATCAGGTCCATCTCCTCGGTCGCCATGAAGCGCAGGGCGGCTTCGAGGTCCCCCGGCCGGTCGCCGACGACGAGGATGTGCGCGACCTCGACGCCGAGCTCGGCGAGCCGTTCGGAGATCCACGGCCCGTTGAGGTCGGCGATCCGCCCGGTCAACACCTCGGTGCCGGTGACGACTATCCCCGCACGGACGTCGCTGGCGCTCATTCGCAGGTTGGCCGTTCCGCTTCGCTGAGCTCCGTCAACCGGCCGGCGGAGTCGATCGCGTAGCCGACCGGGCTTGACGTGGGCGGTATCTCGGTGCGCTTGCCGTCGATCGTCATCGTCACTTCGCCGTTGCCGAAGGAGACGGTGAAGCTACCGGAGCGGAAGGAGCCGGCTTCGCTCCCCGCCTGCAGGATCTGGCCGTCGACGAGGCGGCGCCCGTCGCCGGCGAGGACGCACACCCAGACTTCGGCGTCGGCGACGAGGCTGATCGAGACGCCCCTGGGCTTGGCGGTCGTGGTCGTCGGCTCGGGCTTCGGGCTCGGCGCACCGGCCCCGCCCCCATGCCGTGTACCCGCCGAGTTGAGCTTCCCCCCTCCTTCTTCGCCACTCTTGCCACCCGGGATGGCGAAGACGGCGATTGCGGCGATCGCCGCGACGAGCGCGATCGCGAGCCAGCCGAGGCCCGGGCGACGCCGACCGCGCCGGGCCGGCGCGGCGCCCATCGCCTGCACCGGCGCCTCGCCCGGCGGGCGCCCTGCCCCGCCTTCCACCTGGCGTCGGTAGTCCTCGGCGAGGCGATCGCCGTCGAGGCCGAGGTAGGAGGCATAGGTGCGGATGAAGCCGCGCGTGTAGACGCCGCCCGGCAGCGCGTCCCATTCCTCGTTCTCGATCGCGATCAGGAAGCGGGCGCGAATCCGCGTCGCCGCTTCGACCTGGCCGAGGTCGATCTCGCGGCGGGTCCGGGCTCTGTGCAGATCGGATCCGATGCGGCTCGCCATCTGCCGCATTGTCCTACCCGCGGGCTAATCGGGCAGAACGCCGGAGTGCTCGGGCTCGCCCTCGACCCCGTTCGTCCCGCCTCCGGTGAGACGGGACAGGTCGGCCTGGGTGACCAGGACCTGCCGCGGCTTCGAGCCTTCGTAGCCGGAGATCACCCCACGGCGCTCGAGCATGTCGATCAGGCGGCCCGCGCGCGTGTAGCCGACGCGCAGCCGGCGCTGGATCATCGACACCGAGGCCGTTTCGGTCTCGACGACGACGCGGATCGCCTCGTCGAGAAGGTCGTCGCTGTCGGGGTCGTAGTCGCCCTCGGCTTCGACTCCCTGCTCCTCGTGGACCTCGAGCAGCTCTTCCTCGAATTCCGGTTCGCCCTGCTTGGCCCAGTGGCCGGTGATGCGGGCGATCTCCTCCTCGGTGACGAAGGCGCCCTGGATGCGCTGCAGCTTCGAGGTGCCGGCGCCGCGGAAGAGCATGTCTCCCTGGCCGAGCAGCGCCTCGGCGCCGCCCTGGTCGAGGATCACGCGCGAATCCGTCTGCGAGGAGACGGCGAAGGCGATCCGCGCCGGGATGTTGACCTTGATCGTGCCGGTGATGATGTCGGTCGAGGGCCGCTGCGTCGCCAGCACCAGGTGGATGCCGGTCGCGCGCGACTTCTGCGCCAGGCGGATGATCGAGTCCTCGACCTCGGCCGGCGAGACCATCATCAGGTCCGCGAGCTCGTCGATCACGCAGAGGATGTGCGGCAGCGGCGGCTCGCCGGCCTTGTGGCGAGCGCGGTTGAGCTCGGCCAGGTTGCGGCAGCGCGCTTCGCCCATGATCCCGTAGCGGCTCTCCATCTCGCCGATCAGGTTGGCGAGCACGTTGGCGGCGAGGCGCGGCGAGGTGACGACCGGGGTCAGCAGGTGCGGCACGTGCTCGTAGTGGTTGAGCTCGACCTGCTTGGGGTCGACGAGGACGAGGCGCACGTCGTTGGGCGAGGCCTGCATCAGGATCGAGGAGAGGATCGCGTTGACGCAGCCCGACTTGCCCGAGCCGGTGGTGCCGGCAACGAGCACGTGCGGCATCTTCGCCAGGTCGGTCCAGACCGCGTTGCCGTCGATCCCCTTGCCGAGCCAGGCGACGAGCGGCGAGGTCTTCTCCGGGCGACCGGCGTAGATGTCGCCGAGGCGGACGATGCGGCGTCGCGTGTTCGGCACCTCGACGCCGACCGCCTGCTTGCCGGGGATCGGGGCGAGGATGCGGATCTCGGTCGAGGCCAGCGCGTAGGCGAGGTCGTTGGCCAGCTCGGTCACCTTCTTCACTTTGGTGCCCGGCGCGAGGCGCAGTTCGTAGCGCGAGACGTGCGGACCGCTGACGATGCCGACGATCTTCGCCTCGACGCCGAAGTGGCCGAGCGTCTCGACCAGCTTGCGGCCGACCGCGTCGTGGTCGCGCGGGTCGACGCCCTGGTCGGCTTTGCCGCGCTCGAGCGCTTTCGCCGGCGGCGGCCGGTAGTCGATCTCCTCCGAGGCCGTGACTCCGCGCTTGTTGCCCTGGGGCGTGAGCGCGGCCTGCTCGGGGGCGGGCTCAGGATGCTGCTCGCTCGCCTTCTCTTCTTCGGCCTCGATCTCGGCAAGCTCGCGGTCGAAGTCCTGGGTGGCGGGCTCCTCGGCGAGCGCCACAGTCGGCTCGACGTCGTCGTCCTCGGGATAGGCGCTCATCACGTCGGTCGGTCCGGGCTCGGTCTCGAACGAGTAGGTCTTGTCCTCGCGGCGATCATGCCGGTGCTGGATCGCGGTCTGAGTCAGGCTGCGGCCGCCGAGGAAGACGGTCCGGGCGCCGCGCCCAAGGCCGCGGAAGAGGGTCGAGATCGACGTGCCGGTGACGAGCAACCCGCCGACGACGAGCATCAGCAGGGTCGCGATCCGCGCCCCGACGGCGCCGAAGGCGTAGACGAGCCCGGTTTCGACCCCGTAGCCGACCTTGCCCCCGTCCCAGCCGAAGAAGAGGACGAAGCTGAGGTAGACGCCCGCCGCGATCAGGAAGAGCCCGATCAGGTCGAGGTGCCGTTGCTCCAATCCTTGCGGCAGGTGCAGCCGCGGCCGCGCCTTGGTCTTGCCCTTCGCTTTGCGGCGCACCGCAGCACCGCGCTTCTTACGCACGAACATAGGCTCCGCTTCGACGCCGACCCCCTCTCCCCTGCGCCTCCCGCTGACTTCGTCTTTATTCGCGTATACGGCGAATAAAGACGAAGTCAGCGGATGGGGTGTGTCTAAATTCGCGCTAAAAGCATGGGGGATCGGGGTCTGGCGCGGCTAACATCGATGCGATGCTCACGAGCGACCCGGAAACGGCGACCGCGCGAGTACTCGTCGTCGAGGACGACGAGGAGATCGCCGATGTCCTCAGGCGCTCGCTGCGGCAGGAGGGCTACGAGGTCCGCACCAGCGGCGACGGCGTCGAGGCGCTCGACCTCGCGGCCGGCTTCGTGCCCGACCTGGTCGTCCTCGATCTCGGCCTTCCCCGCCTCGACGGCGTCGAGGTATGCCGCCGGCTGCGCGAGGAGGGAGACGTGCCGATCCTGATGCTGACCGCCCGCGCCGAGACCGAGGACCGCGTCGACGGCCTCGACAGCGGCGCCGACGACTACCTGGTCAAGCCCTTCGAGCGCCAGGAGCTGCTCGCCCGGATCCGCGCCCTACTGCGCCGCCGGCCGCCGCGAGGCTCGGCCTCGCTGGCGGTGAGCGATCTGACGCTCAACCCCGACACGCGCGAGGTGAAGCGCGGCGAGCGCGAGCTGGAGCTGACCAACCGCGAGTTCGAGCTGCTCGAATACCTGATGCGCAACGAGCGCCTGGTCGTCTCGCGCGAGCGCCTGCTCGACGAGGTCTGGGGCTACGACCCGATGGCGGCGACCAACACGATCGACGTCTTCGTCTCGAACCTGCGGCGCAAGCTCGAGGCAGGCGGAGAGTCGCGCCTGCTCCACACCAAACGCGGCGCCGGCTACGTGCTGAAGGAGTAGATGCGCCGCTTCGCCCGGACACTGGCCGACCGCTGGCCGAGACGGCTGCGACCTGACAACTGGCCGGTCAGATGGCGGATCGCCGCCGTCTCCGCCGGTCTGACGCTGGTCATCCTGCTCGTCTTCGGCGCCGTCATCGGCCAGGTCGCCACCAGTCGCATCCGCGACGACTTCAACCACGAGGTGAGCGCCGCCGCCGAGGGCCTGGCGGGGGAAATCCGCATCGTCAGCACGCCGGTCAGCACCTACTTCAACTTCAACGAATCCCGCCTCAACGACTACGCCCGCTCGGATGGCGCTTCGGTACGCGTCTTCAACGCCGGCGGCACCCTGCTCAAAGAGAGCACCGGCGCCTCGGCTCTCGGTCCGCCGATCGGCGGACTCTCGACGCACGGGCAGATGCGGGTCGCCACAGTGCCGGTGACCAGCGAAACCGGCAGCGTCACCGGCTACGTCCAGTACGGGCGCAGCGTCGCCCACGTCGACTCGACCGTCGACCGGCTCTGGCTCTTCATCGCCGCCGGCATCCTCGGCGGCACCCTGCTCGCCTGCGGGGCCGGGGTCACGATCGCTGCCCGGGCGATGCGGCCGATCTCCTCGCTGACGGCGACCGCGCGCGAGATCACGGCGACCGGCGACCCCTCGCGGCGGATGCCCGAGCCACAGGTCGAGGACGAGGTCGGCGAGCTGGCCCGCACGCTGGAGCAGATGCTGCGCTCGCTCGACGCGGCCCGCACCGAGCGCGAGGCGGCGCTGAAGAGGCAGCGCGAGTTCGTCGCCGACGCCTCGCACGAGCTGCGCACGCCGCTGACCAGCATCCTCGCCAACCTGGAGCTGCTCGAGGCCTCGCTGCTCGAACCGGAGCACGAGGACGACCGGGCGATGGTCGACTCGGCCTTGCGCTCTTCGCGCCGGATGAGCCGCCTCGTCGGCGACCTGCTCCTCCTCGCTCGCGCCGACGCCGGCCGCATCAGCCAGCGCCGTCGCTGCAACCTCGCCGAGGTGGCCGGCAACGCGGCGGCGGAGGTCGCCCCGGTCGTCGGCGAACGCGAGCTGTCGATCGACAACGGACAGCCGCTGGCGGTCGACGGCAACCCGGACGAGCTGCACCGGATGGTCCTCAACCTGCTCGACAACGCCGTCCGCCACACGCCCCCGGGTGCCCGCATCGAGCTGCGCCTGCGGCGCGCCGGCGGCGACGCCGTGCTCGAAGTCGCCGACGACGGGCCCGGCATCCCTCCCCGCCTGCGCGAGCAGGTCTTCGGCCGCTTCGTGCGCGGCGAGGGGCCCGCCGACACCGCCGTCGGCCCGGGCAGCGGCCTCGGCCTGGCGATCGTCCGCGCGGTCGCCGCCTCGCACGGCGGCTCGGTCGAAGCAGGCGAGTCGAAGGCGGGCGGCGCCCTCTTCCGCATCCGCCTGCCGCTCGCCAATCCTGAGCAGGCGCTTAGCGCCTCTTTAGAGCGGCTTTAAGCCCCCGGCCTAACTTCCCCGGTGGACGAGACACATAGGGTCCGCCGGGATTCTCCCCAACAATCGACCGGCGGACCCTTTTTTCGTGGCTCAAACCTCGACCACGACGGGGATGATCATCGGCCGGCGGTGCAGGCGCTCGTAGACGAGCCCGGCGACCGCGTCGTGGAGGTCTTCCTGGATCAGGTGCAGCTCCCGCGTGCCGGCCGCCGCCGCGTCCTCGAGCGAGTCCTCGATCGTGTCCTTCAGCTCTTCGACCAGGGCGTCCGCTTCTTCGAGGAAGGCGACGCCGCGGAAGATGACCTCGGGGTCGGCGACGACCTTGCCGTCCTCGGAGGAGATCGTGGCGACGACGATGAAGATGCCGTCGGCCGAGATCTCACGGCGGTCGCGCAGGGCGACGTCGTCGGGCTCGCCGACGTTGACGCCGTCGACGAAGATCACGCCGGCGTGGACGTCCTCGCCGAAGCGGGCGCCGTTCTCGTCGACCTCGAGCGGCAGGCCGTTGCGCCCCTGGAAGACGCGCTCGGGGTCGATGCCGACCGCGTGGGCGAGCCCGGCGTGCAGGCGCAGGCGCTGGTAGTCGCCGTGGACGGGCATCACGAAGCGCGGTTTGGTCAGGTTGAGCATCAGCTTCAGCTCCTCCTGCCAGCCGTGTCCCGAGGCGTGGATCGGCGCGTCTTTTGCCGTCACCACACTGGCGCCGATCTCGTGGATGCGGTCGATCGTCTCGTTGACGGCGCGCTCGTTGCCGGGCACCGGCGTCGCCGAGAAGACGACGGTGTCGCCCGAGTGCAGCTCGACGTCGCGGTGGTCGTTGTAGGCCATGCGCCGCAGCGCCGAGAGCGGCTCGCCCTGGCTGCCGGTGGAGATGACGACCACTTTCTCGTCCGGGAAGCTCTCGATCTCGCGCGGCTGGATGAAGAGGCCCTCGGGCGCGTTGGCCATCCCCAGGTTGGAGGCGATGTTGAAGTTCTTGCGCATCGAGCGCCCGACCAGGGCGACGCGCCGGTCCAGGGCGACGGCGGCGTCGATCACCTGCTGGACGCGGTGGATGTTGGAGGCGAACGAGGTGACGACGATGCGTCCCTCGCAGGCGGCGAATGCCTCCAGCAGCGCCGGGCCGACGCTCGACTCCGACGGCGCGACGCCGGGGCGATCGGCGTTGGTCGAGTCGCCGCAGAGCAGCAGCAGCCCGTCGCGGCCGATCTCCGCCAGCCGCGAGATGTCCGCCGGCCGGCCGTCGACCGGCGTCTGGTCGAACTTGTAGTCGCCGGTCATCAGGACCGAGCCGGCCTCGGTCGAGAGCAGCACCGCCCGCATGTCGGGGATCGAGTGGGCGAGGTGGATCAGCTCCAGCTCGAACGGCCCGGCCTTGACCTTCTCGCCGGGCGGCAGCTCCTGCAGGGGCGCCAACTCGCCGAGCTTGTGCTCGTCGAGCTTCGAGCGGACCATCCCGATCGTCAGCAGGCCGCCGTAGATCTTCGGCGGCATCCCGACCTCTTTGAGCACGTAGGGCAGCGCCCCGACGTGGTCC
>JBLMYD010000103.1:0-3487 GCA_050258095.1 Chloroflexota bacterium | reverse complement strand
TGGGGCCCGTCGGCCTCGAGGGGTCGCACATAAACTCAGGCGCCCCCATGTGGAGGTGGCTGACAGAGACGACGACGGGGCGGGTCGCGCTGCTCGTCGGCGCCGTCGCCGTCGTCCTCCTCGGCAGCGCCGCGCTCGCCCACTTCGCCTTCGACGAGTTCGGCAGCTACGGCGCCGCGCTCTGGTCGGCGACGCTGCACCTGCTCGACCCCTCGACCCTGCAGGACGACGAGGGCGCCGCCGCGCGGGCGATCGGCGTCTTCCAGGTCGTCACCGGCCTCGTCCTCCTCGTCGGCCTCCTCTTCACCTTCGTCTCCGAGGTGGTCGGGCGCTCGCTGGAGCGGCTCGGCCAGTCCGACCGCCCGGTCCGCGCCCGCGACCACCTGCTCGTGATCGGCGGCACCGACCTGATCGGCGTCGTCACCCGCGTCGTCGCCGGCAAGCAGAAGGTGGCGGGGATCGAGCGCCTGGTCGTGCTCGCGCCCGAGTCGGCGCGCGAATCGCGCGAGCAGATCCGCGAGGAGCTGGACGACGCGGCGGGCGGCCTCCGCGTCGAGCTCGTCTTCGGCGACACGGCTGGCGACTCGGGCTTCGAGCTGGGGGCAGCGGGCCGGGCTCGCGCGATCCTGGTCATGGCCTCGACCGGCGGCCAGGTCCCCGCCGAAGCCGCGGACGTCGAGGTCACGCAGAGCGGCCTGGCCCTGCTCGACCACCTGCGCGAGCGCAAGGCGGAGCCGCTGGTGCGGCTGCTCTTCCGGCGCGGGCGCAACGTCGACGCCTCCTGGGACCTCTTCCCGGACGAGTGGGACGCGCTGGTCGGAGATCGCACGGTATCCGCCGTCCTGCGCGTGGCGATGACCCGGCCGGACCTGCTCGAAAAGCTGCCCGGCCGGCTCGCCGAACGCGGCCGGATCGGCGACTACGCCCGGCTGACCGCGGCCGCCTGGGAGGCGGCGGCGCGGGAGTCGAGGCCGCTGCGGCTGACGATCGCCGGCTGCGGCGTCAACGCCGCCGCGCTGATGGAGGACCTGGCCGAGGCCGGCGCGGAGCGCTTCGCGGTGACGATGGTCGCCGCCCGCGAGGCGTTCGAGCGCTACCTGGGCAGCGAGGAGCCGTCCGGCGTGCGGATCGAGCTCCACGAGGCCGAGGTGAACGATCCCGAGCGCATGCAGCGCCAGCTCGTCGAGTCGCGACCCGACCTCCTCCTCGTCACCCCCAGCCCGCTGACCTGGGACCTGCGCAGCGCCGACGCCAGCGCGACGCTGACGGTGATGCGCGCCCTGCGGACAGTGGGCGAGGAGACGCCGCTGCTCGCCGAGGTCTTCCTGCCCGAGACCGCGCGCCGGCTGCCCGACGATCCGCGCCTGCTGGCGATCTCGACCATGCGCTCGGTCGCCACCGCGGTCGCGCTCAGCCTCTTCGATCCGGCGCGAGCGGCAGAGCTCGAGCGCCGGCTCGCGGCCGGCGACGGCGATAGTTGACAATCGGGACATGGCGGCGATAGAGCTGCGCGGCGCGGTCAAGCGCTTCGGCCCGATCACGGCGGTGGACGGGCTCGACCTCGAGGTCCCGGAGGGGATCTGCCTCGGCCTGCTCGGGCCGAACGGCGCCGGCAAGTCGACGACGATGCGGCTGCTCACCGGGCAGGCGATCGCCGACGCGGGCGAGCTGCGCGTGCTCGGCCACGAGCTGCCGGGGGACGCCAAGGCGGCGCGCGCCGAGATGGGCGTCGTGCCGCAGCTCGACAACCTCGACGTCGACGTCACGGTCGAGGACAACCTGGCGATCTTCGCCCGCCTCTACCGGGTCCCCGACGTCGCCGCGGCGGTCGACCGCGGGCTCGACCTGTCCCGCCTGCGCGAGCGGCGGCGCGACGCCGTCGACGAGCTCTCGGGCGGAATGCGCCGCCGCCTGCTGCTGGCGCGGGGGCTCGTCCACGACCCCAAGCTGGTCCTGCTCGACGAGCCCACGGTCGGGCTCGACCCGCAGATCCGCACCGAGCTGTGGTCGCTGATCGACGGCCTGCGCAGCAGGGGCAAGACGATCCTGATGTCGACCCACTACATCGAGGAGGCCGAGCGGCTGGCCGACGAGGTCGCGGTGATGGACGCGGGCCGGGTGATCGCCCGCGCGACGCCGACCGAGCTGATCGCCGCCCACGCCGGCACCCACACCGCCGAGGTCTACGGGCCGCCCGAACGGCTGACCGAAGTGCGGGCGGTCGCCGAGGGGCAGGGCCTGCCGGTGCGCCCGGCCGGACCGGCGATCGCGATCGTCGGGGCCGAGCGGGCGAGCAACGGCGCCGTGCCCGACGACGCGATCCTGCGCGCCGCCTCGCTCGAGGACGTCTTCGTCCTGCTCACGGGGGCGGAGTCCGAATGAGCAGGCCCGGGGTCGCGCTGCGGCGGCTCGAACCGGCGGCGATCGGCGGCGTGATGAGCCGCGAGGTCGCCAACTTCCGCACCTACTGGCGGGGGACGACCTTCTCCAGCATCCTCGAACCGATCGTCTACCTGCTCGCCTTCGGCCTCGGCCTCAGCGCCACCCTGGTCGACGAAGTGGGTGGCGTGCCCTACGTCCAGTTCGTCGGCACCGGGATGGTCGCCACCGCGGTGATCTTCTCCAGCGCGATGCCGGCGATGTTCGGCACCTTCGTCAAGCACCGCTTCCAGAACACCTACGACGCGATCCTCGCCGCGCCGGTCGACGTCGAAGAGCTGGTCAGCGCCGAGATGCTCTGGATCGGCGCTCGCGCCAGCGTCTACGGCTGCGTGCCGCTGCTGGTCACGATCTGCTTCGGCCTCGACCCGGCCTGGGGGATGCTGCTGGTGCCGCTCTTCTGTCTCCTCACCGCGCTCGGCTTCGCCGGCTTCGGCATCACGATGGCGGCGATCGTCGCCAAGATCGACCAGTTCAACTACGTGACGGCGCTCTTCGTCACGCCGCTCTTCCTCGTCTCCGGCGCCTTCTTCCCGATCTCCGGCCTGCCCGAGGGCTTCCAGGTCCTCGCCCAGCTCAACCCGCTGCACCAGCTGGTCGAGCTGGTCCGCGGCGGCGCCTTCGGCTACGACGCGGTCGACCTGGTCCGCGTCGCGAGCCTCGCCGCCTTCGCCCTCGTCATGTGGCGGATCGCGGTCAACCGCATGGAAGCCCGCCTGATCGATTAATGGACCGTGCGCCCCGCCTTCGAAGCGAGGTCACCGGGCGTGTCCGTCGCGTTTGGCTCGAGCCGGGCTCGCCTGCGGCACCCGCGGCTTCCGCTTAAGGCTGCTTCCTTCCGGACCTGACCTGGTTCACGTGCCTACGTCGCGCAGGACCCGACCGTCAACGCCGCCCGCGGCGCACTGACCCCGACGGCCAGCCCCTCGGAACGGGATTCGGCCCCGCTAGAGCGGATTGCGGGTTACAGGGCACCGCTGATTCCCCGCCTAGCACGGTCCGCACACGATCCTACTCTCCGAGCCTAGGATCGGCAGCAGATGATCCA
>JBLMYD010000102.1:0-2941 GCA_050258095.1 Chloroflexota bacterium | reverse complement strand
AATTGGCGAGGCACTTGTCGGGACGAGGGGCACCCTGCCCACGCCACCCGCCGGGCCAGCAACTCAAACGACGAATTTGCCGTCTTGCTGCATGACGGTGCCGTCCACTTCCAGCTTGCCCCCGAGCCGCAGGTCGCAGACGAGGTCGGTGTGGACCGCGGACTCGTTGACGCCGCCCGTCTCAGGGTAGCTGCGGCCGACGGCCATGTGGACGGTGCCGCCGATCTTCTCATCGAGCAGCACCTCGAGCGTGCCGCGGTCGATCGCGTAGTTCGTGCCGATGCCGAGCTCGCCGAGGCGGCGCGCGCCCTCGTCGGTGTCGAGCAGCTGGATCAGGAACTCCTCGCCCCGCTCGGCGCCGGCGTCGACGACCTTCCCCGCCTCGAAGCGCAGGTGCACCCCCGAGACCTCGCGCCCGGCGATCACCGCCGGCAGGTGGAAGGTCACCTCGCCTTCGACCGAATCCTCGATCGGCCCGGTGAAGAACTCGCCGTCGGGCATGTTGTGGCGGCCCGAGGAGGGGATGAAGGTCCGCCCCCCGATGCCGAGGGTGATGTCGGTCCCGGGGGCGGTGACGTGGACCTCCTCGTGACCGTCGATCCACTCCGCCAGGCGCGCCGTCTCCTCGGAGGCGCGCTTCCAGGCGGTCAGCGGCTCGTCGTCGTCGGCCAGGCAGGCGCCGAAGTAGAAGTCCTCGTAGCCGGCGAGGCTCATCTCCGCCTCGGAGGCGTAGGCGTTGGTCGGGTAGAGCGTGTAGACCCAGCGGAACTCGCCGGCGGCCGCGCGGTCCATCATCTTCGCCAGCACCGGGCCGACCGCGGTCTGGCGACGGGTCTGGCGCTCGGGCGGCACGCCCGACAGCTCCCGGGTGTTGGCGCTGGCGCCGATGCCGATCCGCACGTCGGCCTCCTCGACCATCCACCTGGTGACGGGCGAGACCCACTCCAGCTGCTCGTCGTTGGCGAGCGCGTAGTAGCTCGCCGCCAGGCCGTCGAGGGCGACGTTGAGGATCGGGTGCGCCCCCGCCTTCAACACCTCCTCGTAGACGGCGCGCAGCAGCGGCTCGGCGCCGACCTCGCCGTCGATCGAGACTATGTCGCCCGGCCGCACCTCGGTCGAGTAGCCGACGAGGATCTTCGCCAGGTTCGCCACCCTGGGGTCGTTCACGTCTCCGCCTCCTCTCGCTCCCGTTCGCGAGAGCTGGTCGTCATTGCCATGAACAGCGCGTGCAGCCGCGGGTCGTCGGTCAGCTCGGGGTGAAACGCGCAGGCGAGCACCGTCCCTTCGCGGATCGCGACCGGGTGCCCGTCGTACGTCGCCAGCACCTCGACGCCTGGTCCGTGCTGCGCGACCCAAGGGGCGCGGATGAAGACGGCGCGCATCGGCTCGTCGCCGATGCCCGCGATCGCGAGGTCGGCCTCGAAGCTCTGCAGCTGCCGGCCGAAGGCGTTGCGCTCGGCCCTCGCGTCGATCAGGCCGAGGTGGGCGGCGTCGCAGACGATCATCCCGGCGCAGGTGCCGAAGATCGCCCGGCCCGCTTCGTGGTGGGCCCGGATCGGCTCCGCCAGGCCCGCCGCCTCGATCCCCTTGGCGATCGTCGTGCTCTCGCCGCCGGGGACGACAAGGCCGTCGAGGCCCTCGAGGTCGGTGGGCAGGCGAACCTCGCTGGCGCTCGCGCCGAGCCCGCGCAGCATCTCGATGTGGGCCTCGAAGCCGCCCTGGATCGCGAGGACCCCGATGCGCAGCTCAGGCACCGCGATCCTGCAGGAGCGCGTCGGCCGCGGCGAGGTCGGCGATCTCGAGCCCCGGCATCGCCTCGCCAAGGCCGATCGAGGCCGCCGCGACCCGCTCGGGGTCGTTGAAGTGCGTGGTCGCCTCGACGATCGCCTTCGCCCGGCGCTCCGGATCGGCGCTCTTGAAGATCCCCGAGCCGACGAAGTTGCCCTCGGCCCCGAGCTGCATCATCAGCGCCGCATCGGCCGGCGTGGCGATGCCGCCGGCGCAGAAGAGCGGCACCGGCAAGCGGCCTTTCTCGGCGACCTCGCGGACGACTTCCAGCGGCGCCTGATGCTCCTTGGCCGCGCCGGCCAGCTCGTCCGGGCCGAGCTGCGCGAGCCGCTTGATCCCGGCGACGATCTCGCGCATGTGGCGCACGGCCTCGACCACGTTGCCGGTTCCCGCCTCGCCCTTGGAGCGGATCATCGCCGCCCCCTCGCCGATCCGCCGCAGCGCCTCGCCGAGGTTGGTCGCGCCGCAGACGAAGGGGACGTCGAAGGCGAGCTTGTCGATGTGGTTGCGCTCGTCGGCGGGCGTCAGCACCTCCGACTCGTCGATGTAGTCGACTTCCAGCGCCTGCAGCACCTGGGCCTCGGCGAAGTGGCCGATCCGCGCCTTGGCCATCACCGGGATCGTCACCGCCTCCTGGATGCCCTTGATCATCGCCGGGTCCGACATCCGGGCCACCCCGCCGTCCTTGCGGATGTCGGCCGGAACCCGCTCGAGCGCCATCACCGCGCACGCTCCCGCCTCCTCGGCGATTCGCGCCTGCTCGGGCGTGACCACGTCCATGATCACGCCGCCCTTCAGCATCTCGGCCAGGCCGGTCTTCACCCTGAAAGTAGCTCGCTCCGCCATCGGGTCCAAATATTACGTGCCTGGCCCGCGGGTCCTGTCGCCGCAGGGGACCCACCGCCCCCTCCGGTCGCTAAAGCGTCCTCGGGGGCGGTCCCCCCTACGACGCCACCCGCGGGAGATACGTCGTCAGCAGGACGTGTCTGAGCTTTCGGGTGCTATGAGCTTCAAAAGCTCAGGCACCCCACCGGGTGAGACGCGCGCAACGCGCACGAAGCTCGTGGAATCTGGGCGTATCTCCCGCGGGGGGCGTGGGCAGGGTGCCCCTCGAACCGGCGGATACTCAAAGTGCCGAGCCAATTGGCTCGGC
>JBLMYD010000101.1:0-7668 GCA_050258095.1 Chloroflexota bacterium | reverse complement strand
GAGACGACGAGGACGCTGCCGGCGCGCGAGCTGATGAATGAGATCGCCGACGCCGCCTGGCGCTGCGCCGACCCCGGGGTCCAGTACGACACGATCATCAACCGCTGGCACACCTGCCCGGAGTCCGGGCGGATCAACGCCTCCAACCCCTGCTCCGAGTACATGCACGTCGACGACTCGGCCTGCAACCTGGCCTCGCTCAACCTGATGAAGTTCCGCCGCGAGGACGGGTCCTTCGACGTCGAGGACTTCGAGCACGCCGTCGACATCGTCTTCCTCGCCCAGGAGATCATCGTCGGCTGCTCCAGCTACCCGACGGAGGAGATCGGCGAGAACGCCAACCGCTTCCGCCAGCTCGGGCTCGGCTACGCCAACCTCGGCGCGCTGCTGATGTCCGACGGCCTGCCCTACGACTCAGACGAGGGCCGCAACGTTGCGGCCGCGATCACGGCGCTGATGACCGGGCGCGCCTACCGGCAGTCGGCGCTGATCGCCGCCGGCGCGACCGGGCCCTACGACGAGTACGACAAGAACCGCGAGGCCCACAACGGCGTGATGCGGATGCACCGCGACGCCGCCTACGACGTCGATCCGAGCGGGATCAAGGCGGACCTGCTCGAGGCCGCCCGGCACGCCTGGGACGAGGCGGTCGAGCTCGGCGAGGAGCACGGCTACCGCAACGCGCAGGCGACGGTGCTGGCCCCGACCGGGACGATCAGCTTCCTGATGGACTGCGACACGACCGGGATCGAGCCCGACTTCTCGCTGGTCAAGTTCAAGGAGCTGGTCGGCGGCGGGCAGATGACGATCGTCAACAAGTCGGTGCCGCTGGCGCTGCGCACGCTCGGCTACACGGAGGCCGAGGTCGACCAGATCGACGCCTACATCGCCGAGAACGGGACGATCATCGGCGCGCCGGGACTGAAGGACGAGCACCTGCCGGTCTTCGACGTCGCGGTCGGCGAGCGAGCGATCTCGCACACCGGCCACATCGACATGATGGCGGCGACCCAGCCCTTCATCTCGGGGGCGATCTCGAAGACGGTCAACCTGCCGCAGTCGGCCACGGTCGCGGACATCGCCGACGCCTACACGCGCGGCTGGAAGGGCGGCCTGAAGGCGCTGGCGATCTACCGCGACGGCTCGAAGACGGCGCAGGCGCTGCGCACCGACGCCCAGGAGGAGAAGGAGGCCGAGGCGCCGGCGGCGGTCGAGCCCGTGCGCAAGAAGATGCCGAAGACGCGCGAATCGATCACCCACAAGTTCTCGATCGGCGGTCACGAGGGCTACATCACCGCCGGCAAGTACGAGGATGGCTCGGTCGGCGAGATCTTCCTCACCGACATCGGCAAGGAGGGCTCGACGATGCGCGGGCTGCTCAACGCCTTCGCGACGGCAATCTCGATCGGCCTGCAGTACGGGGTGCCGCTGGAGACCTTCGTGCGCAAGTTCAGCTACATGCGCTTCGAGCCGGAGGGCATCACCGGCAACCCGGAGATCCCCTTCGCCAAGTCGATGCCCGACTACATCATGCGCTGGGTGGCGAGCCGCTTCATCGAGGACACCGAGACGCTGGAGGATCTCGGGATCCTCACCGCCGAGGTGCGGGCGCAGCGGGAAGCCCAGCAGACCCTGCCGATCGAGGAAGGCCCGGCCACCAACGGCCACGCCAACGGCGGCAACGGGGCGGAGAAGGCGAAGGCGAGCGGCGGCGAGGCCGTCCCCGCCTCGGCCTTCACGGCGGCGCCCCCGGTCATCCCGGCCAAGATGTCGGGCCTCGACCTCGGCCCCGCCTGCGAGCAGTGCGGCGGCATGATGCAGCGCACGGGCTCCTGCTACACGTGCTCGTCCTGCGGCAACAACACCGGCTGCGGCTGAGCCGCAGCCGGTGTCCGACGCTCAGACACCGGGACTTGCCCGAATAGGCATTGCAGCGCTGTGCGTTGGGGCGGCGATCCTGATCGTCGTGATCCTCACCTCGGGATCGGCCGACAAGGACAGCGCCAGAGCATTCGGCACGGCGATGGCGATCGCGTTCGTCAGCCTCGCGGCGGCCGCCGGGATCAACCTGATCGATCGCCAGCCGGGGATCGCGGTTGTCGGCTACCTGACGATCCTCGCGAGCCTGGTCTCGCTCCTGACGTCCGCCAACCTGATTTGGGGACACTCCGTGCTCTCCACCTCGGATGCCGCAAAAGCGACCTGGTACTCGCTGATCGCCACCCTCGCGCTGGGCAACACGTCAGGGTTGCTCGCCGGCCATGACGACAACCATCCCGATCGGGTAAAGCTCGTCCGTGCCGGCACCGTGGTGATGCTCTGGGCTCTCACGATCACCGTGGTCGCCGGAATCCAGGGCAATGGCGACAACGTCAGGCTCGAGCAGCTCGGGGTCACCGCGGTCCTCTACGGGATCGGCGCCCTCGTCCTGCCGCTGCTGCGCCTGGCCGAACGCTGACCGACCCCCCGCGGGCGGAGGAGACGACGCCGCTCTCAGCTCATCCCTCGCTGCGGACCTCCCGCAGGCGTTCCAGGTCGATCAGGTCCTGCGGTCGGCCCGCCTGTTCCTTGAGGGCAACGAGCCCATCGTAGTCCACAACCTTGAGAGTGAGACCACCGCTGATCTCAGCCTCGACCGCGTTGGGCGAGAGCTTTTCCCATAGCGCATCGTCGCCAATCCACTGCATGACGTCGAAGCGCCCGAGTCGGGTGATCAGCACCCAGTTGCCGCCCAGTGCGAGGACCTCGGGGTCAAGCGGATCCGGAAGCTCGTCGTCTTTGAACTCGTCTGCCCCCTCGACCTGGGCGTCGAGTTTCTTGAGCGCCCGAGCGAGCCTCGAAAGGTTCTCGGGATCGGGCGCGGGGACGACGTCGACGTCCTTCGTCCCGCGGATGAAGCCGTGAAAGCCGACCGCAACGCCCCCGATGAGAAGGAATTCGACGCCCTCCTCCACAAGCGCCGAGAGAATGCCCGGGATATCGAGCTCAGGCGCCACGCTGGCGACGCCCAGACTCCGCTAGCTGGGATAGGACTCGCGAGAGCTCGAAAACCTGTTCCATCCGCTGAGACGGCGTCAGTTCCACATAGTCGCGGCGCAGGGCGGCGCGCTCGGCCTTTCCGTCGGGGGTCCAGTTTCCGGCTCGCTTGGGTCGGTCCATGCCCAAAAAGGTACCTCGGCGCCCGGAAAGCCCAGCGGCGTCTGCCGAGCACGACCCGGTGAAGACCTGCTTGATCGTCCCTTGGGCTAGTAGCCACATCTGTTGCTACATTTCAAGAATGGCGATCAGAGTCCAGGCAGAAACGGTCGGGCATAGACGATTGAAGAACCACCTCTCTGAGGTCCTGCGGGAGACCGTGCAGAAGGGCGAAGCAGTGCCGATCTCCAACCGGGGGGAGGTCGATGGCTACCTGATGCCCCCCAGCGTGGTCGAGGAACTGGATCGGGCTGAGCGGCTGCGGGAGACCCTGCCACTGCTGATGGCAGCGGCGGCATCGGGGGCCGCGATTCCGTCGCAGACGCTGCGCGACCTCGGCATCGAGATCCCCTTCGACTGGCGAACCCTGAACCGCTTTACAGCCCGCACGCCGGTCACCTTCACCCAGGGCGAGGACGGGGAGCCGTGGGTCGCGCTTCCAGACGCACAGCCCGAGCCGGTGCTCGAGGACGAGGCCGACTTCGAGCTGTGAACGACGCCTGGTACCTGCACGCTGACGACTACTACGTGCCGGGCGAAGATGCCGGTGACTACCCGGTTCGCCAAGGGGACATCATCGCGGGATCCAGAGTGGGCAAGGAGGTCTGGCTCGCGGCGCAGATCGTCCACCCCACCTGCGAGCTGACAAAGGACTCCGTAAAGAAGGTTCAGGTCGTTCGCGTCCGCCCGCTATCCGATCTCGATGACGACTTCCTGCGCAGCCTCGTCGTCGCCGGCTACAGCGAGCGCAACGGGCATCGGCGAGTGGCCCTCGCCCACACGTTCTTCCTCCCGCCGTGGACGACCAGTGGCGAACCGTGCTTCGCCAACTTCCGCGAGATCGCCACCGTCCCGCGCGCGTCAGCCGACTCGACGAAACGCCTGGCGGCGATAACACACGACTGCCGGGTGAGCTTCGTTCGCCGTTGGCTCTACTTCCGCTTCCGCCTGGCGTTCGGCACCGCTCAGGTCCGCAACTGGGAGGCCACCCGGATCTCGTCCGATCCGACCTTCGCCGGGCCCAAGCCCGAGTGGGCGCTCAGTTGAGGATCACCCGCGCGTTGTGGCGCGGGGTCTCGGTGATCGCGCGGCGGAAGACGCGCTCGGAGCGGGGGCGGGCCGGGCGGATGCGGTGGCGGCGGACCAGCTCGCGGAGGACGACGGCCATCTCGAACTGGGCGAAGGAGGCGCCGAGGCAACGGCGGACGCCGCCGCCGAAGGGGATCCAGGTGTAGGTGCCGGGCGGGTCCTCGAGGAAGCGCTCGGGGCGGAAGGCCTGGGGTTCGGGGTAGACCTCGGGGTTGCGGTGGGCGAGGTAGATGCAGGGCGCGACCGAGATCCCGGCCGGCAGCTCGTAGCCGCCGATCGCGACCGGCTCGGTCAGCCTGCGCGCGACGATCGAGATCACCGGACGCAGGCGCAGCGTCTCCTGGATCGTCGCCGTCAGGTACGCGTCGCCGCCGTCCTCGGCCTCGGCGCGCAGGCGCTCGAGCTTCTCGGGGTGGCGGGCGAGCCGCTCGACCGCCCAGGCCAGCGAGGTCGCCGTCGTCTCGTGGCCGGCGACGAGCAGGGTGAGCAGCTCGTCGCGCATCTCCTCGTCGCGCATCGGCGTGCCGTCCTCGTGGCGCGCCGCGACCAGCATCGAGAGGATGTCGTCGCGCTGCTCGAGGTCCTCGGCGCGGCGGCGCTCGGCGATCTCGCGGTAGATCAGCGCGTCGACCCGGTCCAGCCGCCGCCGGAACGCGGCGAGGCGGCGCACCCGCTGCGGCCCGAGCGCGATCAGCGGGACGAGGAAGCGCGGGTTGGTCGTCACGTCGAGGAAGTCGCGCAGCGCGTCACGCAGGTCGGCGAGCTTCTTCGCTTCGGCGCTGCCGACGCCGAAGACAGTGCGCAGGATGATCTCCAGCGTCACCGCCTGCATCCGCGGCCGCAGCGCGTACGGCGTGCCGGTCGGCCAGCTCGCGATCTCGTCCGCGGCGATCTCGCGCATCGTCTCCTCGTAGCCCTGCATGCGGGCGCCGTGGAAGGGCGGCAGGAGCAGCTTGCGCTGGCTCATATGGCGCTCCTCGTCGAGCACCAGGAGCGAGTTGCGGCCGAGCACAGTGGCGAGGATTTCGTTGCCCTCGCCGGCGTGGAAGACCTTGGGGTCGCCGGTGAAGACCTGCTTGATCGCCTCCGGGTCGGCGAGCATCACCCAGGTCCCTTCGCGGGCGATGCGGATCGTGAACATGTCGCCGTAGCGGTCTTGGCAGGCGTAGAGCAGGCGCCGCGCCTGGCGCGACCAGATCAGGGTCTGCACCGGGGACGGCAGCGGCGGGCCGGGCGGCAGCCGTCGCTCGGGCGACCGGGTTGCCGGCCGCGGAGCGGTTGTCGTCGCTGCCTCCATCGGGCTCGATCCAGGCTAGTGCCCGGGCGATGTCCCCGTGTGAGATGTGTCACCTCGCCGATCGCGTAGCCTGCTCGGGCCTTGCGGCCGCCCGAGCTTCCGCCCCACGTCCAACACCGGATCGCCCGCCGCGCCTGCGGCCTGCGGCCGCGCACGCTGCGGCGCCTGCTCGGCCGGCCGGTCCATCTCGACGGCCAGGAGCTGGCGCCCGACATCCAGATGCTGCTGCGGCTGTCGGCGCTGGAAGGGGAGCACTCGCTGGTCGAGGGCCGCAGCGTCGAGCGGGCGCGGGCCGAGCGCCGGGCCGAGGCGCCGGTCGTCGCCGGCCCGCCGCGCCCGATGGGGCGGGTGGAAGCGCTCTCCATCCCCGGCCCGGCCGGCGCGATCGGCGCCCGCCTCTACGTCGCCCTCGACTCTCCCCCGCCGCCGCAGCCGCTGCTCGTCTACTGCCACGGCGGCGGCTGGGTGATCGGCGACCTCGACACGCATGACGCGGTCTGCCGCTTCCTCGCCGATCGCGGCGGCTGCCGGGTGCTCTCGATCGAGTACCGGCTGGCGCCCGAGCACCCCTTCCCGGCGCCGCTCGAGGACGCGGTCGCGGCTTTCGAGTGGGCGGCGGGGCACGCGGCTGAGATCGGCGCCGACCCCGAGCGAATCGCGGTCGGCGGCGACAGCGCCGGCGGCAACCTCTCGGCGGCGGTCTGCCTGCATGAGCGCGACTCCGGCGGCCCGCGGCCGGCGATGCAGCTCCTGCTCTACCCGCCGACGGACGCGGCCGGCGGCCAGGCCTCGCGCGAGCTCTTCGCCGAGGGGTTCCTGCTCACCCGCGGCGACATGGAGTGGTTCGAGGCCCACTACCTGCCGGAGGGCTGCGACCACGAGGACCCCCGCGTCTCGATGATGCGGGCGAAGGACGTCTCCGACCTCCCCCCGGCCTGCGTCGTGACCGCCGGCTTCGACCCGCTGCGCGACGAGGGCGAGACCTACGCCGAGCGGATGCGCGAGGCGGGGGTCACGGTGGCGCTGCGGCGCTACCCGAGCCTGATCCACGGCTTCGCCAACCTGACGGCGATCTGCCCGAGCGCCCGCTCCGCGATGCTCGAGGTGGCCGGCTCCCTGCGCATGGGCCTCGCCTGAGCGGCCCCCCTTCCGGCGAGCCGGGATACTCCGCCTCGGATGGCGCCGGCGGACGAATTCGACGGATTCCTGATCGACCTCGACGGAGTGGTCTGGATCGGGCGCGAGCCCGTGCCGGGCGCGGTCGGGGCGCTGCGCGCGTTGAGCGAGCGCGGCAAGGAGGTCGTCTTCGTCACCAACAACTCGGTGAGGCACCCTCACGAGTACGCGGCGCGCCTGCGCGACATGGGGGTGTCGACGGCCGACGAGCGCGTCGTCACGGCGGGAGCGTCGACGGCCCAGCTCGCGGCCGCGACGGTGAACGGCAGCGGTACGGCCTTCGTGATCGGCGCCCCCGGCTTCAAGGAGCTGGTCGCCGCGGCCGGCTTGAGGCTGCTGGACGGCGAAGAGGCGATGGCGGCCGACGCCGTGGTCGTCTCCGGCCACCGCGAGTTCGACTACGCGGAGCTGCTGACGGCGACCCGCGCCCTGCAGAACGGGGCGGCGCTGTTCGCGACCAGCCGCGACCCGACGCTGCCGATGCCCGGCGGCGCCTGGCCGGGAACCGGGGCGACGCTCGCCGCGATCGAGACGGCCTCCGGGAAGACGGCCGAGATCGGTGGCAAGCCCGAGCCGCACCTCTTCGAGCAGGCGCGGGCGCTGATCCCCGGGGCCGAGCGGGTGGCGATGGTCGGCGACCGGATCGCCTCGGACATCGTCGGCGCGCAGCGCGCCGGGCTGCCGACCGTGCTCGTCCTCAGCGGCGCCTGCTCGCGCGAGGACGCCGCGGCGGCCGCGCCGCCGCCCGACCACGTCCTCGACGACCTCTCGGGGCTGCTGGAGCAGGCGTCGTGAGACTTCCTGTGTCAACCCCCCTCGGGTTGAAGCCTTCGCAAGTTGCCGTGTTTGGCGGGGTCGTAGGCCACTCCGTCCTGCCAGCAGCGCCACAGAACCCGCAGCCAGGCGCGCCC
>JBLMYD010000100.1:0-37362 GCA_050258095.1 Chloroflexota bacterium | reverse complement strand
CCCACCCCCCGACTCCCTCACCAACCACTCGAGCCGCTCCAACGTCAGCGCGAGGTGGGCTCCCCGCTTCGAGGCGGCGACCGCGTGAATCTCGTCGACGATCACCGCTTCGACCCCGCCGAAGATCTCGCGCGCGCCCGAGGAGAGCATCAGGTAGAGCGACTCGGGCGTGGTGATCAGGATGTCGGGCGGCGCTTTGCGCATCGCCCGCCGTTCGGCCTGCGTCGTGTCCCCGGTGCGAATCCCGACCGATACATCAAGTCCACCTGCATCTCGCGTGGCCGTACGGCCACGCGCCCGCATATTTGCCCCGATCCCGCGCAGCGGCGCCCGCAGGTTGCGCTCGATGTCGTACGACAGCGCCTTCAAAGGCGACACGTAGACAATCCGCACCCCGCTCCTCCCGCCGACGGGACGATTTCCGTCGCTATGCGTCGGTTTTAGGCCCGTCGGCGGGGAGGGGTGGGTGAGACGGTCGATGCCCCAGAGGAAGGCGGCGAGGGTCTTGCCGGAGCCGGTGGGGGCGCAGATCAGCGTGTTCTCGCCGTTGGCGATCGCCTGCCAGCCACCCGCCTGCGCCTCGGTCGGGCCCTCGAAGGAGGACTCGAACCAGCGCCTGACGGGTTCGCTGAAGAGCGCCAGCGGATCGGACCCCGCTCTCGTTTTCCGCTTGGTGGACAACCCACCGATCTTACGCGCCGGCGCAATCTAGACTGCGCCGATCGAGGCGGGGACGGCGAGCTCCAACTACGAGAAGTTCCAGACCGGGAACCCGGTCGTGCAGCGGTTGATCGACCGCTTCTACGAGCGCCTGGGGGAGATGGTGGGGCCGCTCGCGCCGAGCTCCGTCCTCGACGCCGGCTGCGGCGAGGGCGAGACGCTCGCGCGCCTCGACTCCCTCCCCCGCCAGGGGACGGCCGCGATCGACCTGAGCGAGCAGGCGGTGGGCCACGTCCGCGATCGCCTCCCCTGGGTCGACGCCTCGGTCGCCAGCGTCACCGACCTGCCCTTCGGCGACGGCAGCTTCGACCTCGTCCTCTGCCTCGAGGTGCTCGAGCACCTGCCGGAGCCGGGCGCGGCGCTCGACGAGCTCGCCCGGGTCAGTCGCGGCGACGCGATCGTCTCCGTGCCCCACGAGCCCTGGTTTCGGATCGGCAGCCTGCTGCGCGGCAAGTACGTCCGCGGTTGGGGCAACCACCCCGAGCACGTCAACCACTGGAACCGGCGCACGCTCCCGGCCCTGCTGGAAAGCCGCTTCCGCGAGGTCAGGCTGGTGGGAGCGTTTCCGTGGCTGATCGCTCACTGCCGCCGATGAGCTCTTCCGGCGACGGCGCCCCGCCGTCCAGCACCCGATCGATCTGGCCCGGCTCGACCGTGCCCGCGATCTTGCGCCGGTTGAGCACCACCATCTGAGCCAGCAGGCCGAAGGTGAGGAACTGCACCCCGACCACGATCAAGAGCAGGCCGAGGACGAGCAGCGGGCGCCTCCCGATCGCGTTGCCGGCGAGCTTCTCCCCGAGCAGGTAGAGCTCGATCGCCGTTCCGATCGCCGTCATCCCCAGGCCGAGGCTGCCGAAGAGGTGCAGCGGCCGGTTCTGGTAGCGGCCGATGAAGACGACGGTGAGGAGGTCGAAGGCGCCGCGCAGGTAGCGCTCGGCGCCGAAGCGCGAGCGCCCGTGGCGCCGCGGCCGGTGGTTGACCGGGATCTCGACGACGCGCCAGCCCTGCTGGTCGGCGAGGACCGGGATGTAGCGGTGCAGTTCGCCGTAGATCTCGAGCGAACGGGCGCACTCGCCGCGATATGCCTTCAGGCCGCAGTTCATGTCGTGCATGCGCAGGCCGGTCAGCCACGCCGTCACCCGGTTGAAGATCCGCGATGCCAGCCGGCGGCTGAAGGGGTCGCGCCGGTTGCGCTTCCAGCCGCTGACCAGGTCGGCACCGTCGAGCTCGGCGAGCAGGCGAGGGATGTCGGCGGGGTCGTCCTGACCGTCGCCGTCGATCGTGACGATCCTCTTGCCGGAGCTCTGGGCGAAGCCGACGGACAGCGCTGCCGACTTGCCGAAGTTGCGCCGCAGCCTCACCGCGCGCAGCCAGGGACGGCCGAGCGCAAGCTCCTCCAGCAGCTCGAAGCTGCCGTCGGTCGAGCCGTCGTCGACGACGATCGCCTCCCAGTCCTCGCCCTCGCCACAGGCTTTGCCGATCTCGTCGAGGAGCGCCGGCAAGGCGGCGGCCTCGTTCAGCGCCGGGACGATGACGGTGAGGCTCACGCTCATCGCAACGCACACACCTTCAGCGAGCCCCCGGCCGCCACCAGCGTCCAGGGCCTGCTGGAGCGATCCGGCGGAACCCGCAGCGTGGCGACCTCGCCGGACGCCAGCTTGCCGAGCTCGACGACCGTTTCGCTCGCCAGCCGGCGCACGCCCACCGAGACCTCACGCGAGCCTGCATCTAGGGTGGCGCCGCCGCGCGGCAGCTGCGCGACATAGCTCCCTTCGCCGGAGCGCGGCGAGCGGCAACGGGCGTGAGTCCCGAGGTTCTTCCCCGGCACCAGCTCGAGGCCGAGAGCTGCGACCATCACCGCGTCGGCCTGCGCTCGCGCTTCCTCGGGCTGGGCTTCCAACTGCGCCTGGTCATAGCCCAACGACCCGTAGCGCCTGGCTGCGGCGAAGTAGGCCGGGGTCGGCGCCTGGCCGGCTTCTGTGAGGACGTAGAAGGGGAAATCCAGCGGCGACTGGCCGCCGGGTACGAAGCCGTTGGCGATTCGGGGGGGATCGAACTCGCCCGCAGCCCGTGGCCCAACCATGTCGAGGCCGCCGAAGGTGGCCTCGACCTGTGCCGCGTACCTGCCGCGCAGATCGGCCCCGGCGGTTCGCAGAAGGATGAGGTTCGTCCCCAGGCCGGCGGCACAGAAGATCGCGAGGGCGATCAGCCCGGCGCGATTCCACGAGATTCCCTCGGCGGCCGCGGCGGCGAGGATGAGAAGGGCGACGGCACCCGGGTAGAGATAGCGAGCGCTGTCGGGCGTGCGCCCCGCGCTCGCGGTCAGGCAGGCGATCGTCCAGAACCCGATCGACAGCCCGATCGCCGACCAGACCTGGGGGGAATTCCCGCCGGACCGCAGGCGCCAGGCGAAGGCGATGATCGCGAGCAGGGCGAGGGCGGGGCCAACCCTCGCCACCGGACTCTCCCCCGCGAAGCCGTATTCGAGGCCCGAGAGGGCGCCGAGCACGGCGCTCAGCGATTGCACCGCCCAGGCGGGGACGAGGAGGACGTTCTCGGGACTGATGCCGGCCCCCCCTCCCGCGGTCGCGTCGAAATGCACCTGCGACCAGACCCACCAGGCGAAGTAGAGAGCCCCCGGGATGGCCACCACCCAGAGCGACCGCCAGCCCTGTCCCCCCAGGACGAGGAGGGCGGCAGCCGCGGCCAGGAAGCCGAGCGCCACCGAATAGGTGGCGAGCCCGACGCAGAGAAAGCCGCAGGCGGCGATCCGCCCGCGGCCGTCGCCGCGCTCCAGCGCAAGCAGCGCCGCCAAGCCCATGCAGATAGAGAAGAGGACGGTGAAAGCGTTGCCGACCAGGACGTGGAGCATGTCGGAGCCGAAGAAGAGCAGGATCAAGCACGGCGCCAGAGCGACCAGCGGCGACACGCGGCGACGCATGTAGGTGAAGAGCAACGCCACGGTGGCCGGCACCGTCACAGCGGCCAACACCCGGAACGGCAGGTAGTCGGTGCCGA
Organism: Chloroflexota bacterium; assembly: GCA_050258095.1. Lineage (GTDB taxonomy): Bacteria > Actinomycetota > Thermoleophilia > Solirubrobacterales > 70-9 > VRUE01. The sequence continues at coordinate 33,624 of JBLMYD010000100.1, read as the reverse complement.
AGACTTCGAATATCGCCCAGTAGACGACGCGAGTGACGAGTATCAGGTGCCCTTGGTGCGGTCGCAGCGCTTCGGAGAGATCCAGATGAGGGCTCTGCAGCAGCCAGGCAAGCTCGTCGATCCAGAAGGTGGTGCCGCGGCTGAACCAGAGGATCAAGACGGCCGCCACCGCCATCGCGGCGACGAGACATGCGCGCGCCAGGCGCTCTTCGAAATCTCGACCCCTGACCACGGCGGCACGCTATCGCTTGGTTGCGGGCGGTGACCCGCCGGGTAGTGTGCCGCCGGATGCCTGAATCCCGCACGACCGAGGAGAAGGTCGGGCTGATCCTCCTGGCCGCGGCAATGGCCTCGGCGGTCGCCCTCCTCTTCTGGCTGCAGCGCGACCTCGCCTTCGCCGACGACTCGTTCAACTGGATCATTCTCGCCGGGCTGGGCCCGGCCAAAGCCCTGATCGAACCCTATGGGGGCCACCTGATCCTCACCCCGATGCTGATCTACAAGGCGGTCCTGGGTACGGCAGGTGCGAGCTACACGGCGTTCGGCGTCATTCAGGTGGCCCTCCTCCTTATCCTCAGCGCGCTCGTCTACGAGTACGGCCGCAGGCGGCTGGGACCCTTGCTGGCCCTCCCCGCCGCGATCGCGATCCTCTTCCTCGGCTCCTCCTCGAACGTGCTGGAGCAGCCGATGCTGGGCATTCAGTTCCTCTGCGCTCTGGTCCCCGGGCTCGCTGGCCTACTCGCCCTCGAACGGGGGGATTGCCGCGGTGACGTCGCCGCCTGTGCCTTCTTCGCGCTTGCCGCGGTCGGCTTCGAGATGGGGCTGGCCTTCGTCGTCGGCGGCGCGGTCGGCATCGCGCTGCGCGACGATCGCAGGCAACGCGCCTGGATCGTCGCCGTCCCCTTCCTGATCTACGGCGTGTGGAGGATCTGGGCATCGCAGTACGGCAGCTCCGGCGTGGAACTCTCCAACGTACCCTGGATACCCGCCTACGCCGTCGACAACCTCGGGGTCGTCCTCGCCTCGCTCTTCGGTCTCTTCTTCTGGGTCGGCAGCGGTCAGCTCACCTACCTGAAGCTGGCCGGCTTCGACCTCAGCCACCTCGGCGAGGGTCTGGTCCTGCTCACCGTGGAGCTCTTCGCGGGGGCGTTGCTTGTTCGACGCCTGCTCAGGAGGGGGCCACTCCCCGCGACCCTCTGGGTCGCCGTCGCCGTGCTCGTCGCGATCTGGATCGAGCAGGGCCTGGCGCTGGCCCCCAACCGCACACCCGGCGAGGTCCGCTACGTCTTTCCGGACACGGTCGCCTTCCTCCTAGTGGCGCTCGAGTGCGCACGGGGCATACGCGCGACGCGGTTCGCCCTGATTGCCGCCGCCGCGTTCACCGTCGCCGCCGTCGTCGGCAATCTGCCCCGCTTCAAGGAAGGCCGCGACGTCCTGGTCGAATACACGAGCAGCGCTCGGGCCTCGATGGCGGCGATGGAACTGGACGGCGCCGGCATGCCGCCGGACTTCAACCCGGTGACGGAAGCCGCCGAAGCATTCGTGCCCGGGCGCGAGGCCTACATCGGCCCGAGCTCGCTGGACGCGATCACCTCGAGGTACGGGCGCTTGGGCTACTCGCTCGGAGAGCTGCGCACGCAGCCCGAGCCGGTCCGGGAAACAGCCGACATAGTCGCCGCGCGGGGCCTGGGTCTCCGCACGGCGCCGGGGGGTGCAGCCAGCGCTGGCTGCCGCACGAGCGGCGCGACGGGAGCGATCCGGCTGCCGCCGGGCGGAGGGGTGCTGCGAGCGCAGCGAGCCTCACCGCTCCTCCTGCGTCGCTTCGCGAGCGCCTATCCGGTCGAAATCGGCCGGCTGCGACCCGGCGTCGCCGCCACGGTGCGGATCCCGACCGACCGCGAGCGACTCGCTTGGCATGCCTTCGCGCCAGACGGCGGCATGCTGATCGTCTGCCCCCTCCGAGGACCTCGACCCTCGATCTCGGCGTCTAGACTGTCGGGCCGATGAGTGGACTACCCGCGGTGACGAACGCCGAGCAGGCGGGTTACACCGGTCGTCCCGCCGGCAAGGTGATCGTCGTGATGCCGGCGATGAACGCCTCCAAGACCCTCGAAGACACCTACCACTCGATCCCCATGGACTGGGTCGATGAGGTGATCCTCGTCGACGACGCCTCAGGCGACAACACGGTCGAGCTGGCCAAGCGACTGCCGCTGCACGTCGTCTGGCATCCCCACAACGTCGGCTACGGCGCCAACCAGAAGACCTGCTACCTGGAGGCGCTGCAGCGCGAAGCCGACGTCGTCGTGATGCTGCATCCCGATGGGCAGTACCCGCCCGAGCTCATCCCCGACATGGTCAAGCCGATTCTCGAAGACGAAGCGGACCTGGTGCTCGGCTCGCGCCTCGCCCGGCCGGGCATGGCGCTGGAAAACGGCATGCCGCGCTGGAAGTACGCCGCGAACCGCCTCCTGACCACGGTCGAGAACTTGGTGATGGAGACCGAATTGACCGAGGCCCACACGGGATACCGAGCCTACTCGCGGAAGATGCTCCTCACCGTGCCCTTCCTGCGCAACGCATCGGACTTCAGCTTCGACTCCGAGGTTCTGATGCAGGCGGCCTATTTCCAGATGAGGATCAAGGAAGTCCCGGCGCCGGGCAAGTACTTCGACGAGGCCTCCTCGGTCGGGTTCTCCACCGGAGTCGTGTACGGCCTGAAGACCCTTTGGGCAGGCGTGCGTCTGGTGCTGCACCGCAGCGGGCTGCTGCGCTCGAAAAAGTTTCGCCGCTAGCTGGCCCGCCCTACCGCTTCAGGGCCTGCCGCCAGCGAACTTGACGTAGGCATACCAGGAGCGCTTGGGCACGAATCCCGACCCGAACAGGCCGGCGCCACCGCAGAAGTTGCAGGCGCCTTGGGGGCCGTCTTCCAGCGAGAACCAGTAGACGCGACGCAGGTGCCACCTCGCCTGGTTGCGGCGCAGGAGGCCGAAGGCCTTCTTCAGTTCCCGTACCTGACCCGACCGCCCCTTGGCGAACACGTCATGGACGGGATCGGGCTTTTCCGAGCTCCAGCCCAGCTCGGTGATCCAGATGCCCTTGCCCGCGTCGTGGTTGGCCTTGAGCACGGCGCGAACTTCTTCGATGTCGGGCTTGAGCAGCTGGTACCTGCGCGAGTAGGGATGGATCGCGACGCCGTCGAACTTCGACCCGATCCCGGGCGTCCGCCTGTACATCTTCTCGAGGAAGTCAGCGGCGAAGAAGGCCTGCGGCGGCTTCACCTTCCAGGCCGCTTCCCTCGGCCGCGCGAAGAGGCCGCCGAGCACGATCTTGGCACCGCGGTCGGCTCCCTTGATCGCCGCGCTGGAGATGCGCACCAGCTTGCCGTACTGACCCGGGTTCGGCCGCGTGACGAAGTACTTGAAGTTGGGCTCGTTCCAGATCTGCCAGGTGCGAATCGGCCGCTTCGGCAGCTGGGGGTTGGCACTCCAGTAGGCCCCACTGGGACCGTAGCGTTCGACCGCCGCCCGCAGGAACGCCGACCAGGCTTCGCGGGCGACGCCCGAGACGGGCAACCTGACCGGCGCCGCCGCGATGCCCCCATGCGTGCCGGGCACACTGGCGCTGGGGACCGCCCATCCGGGGGCGCCCGTGACGAAGGGGAGGACCTCGATGCCGGCGGCGACGGCGTTTTCGACCGCGGCGTCGACACCGGCCCATTCGAGCGGCCCACCCTGCGAGGGCTGTACCTCGGACCAGAGGACCGGGATCCTGATGCTGTCCACGCCGCCACGGTGGGCACGACCGAGCTGTTCGTAGGTCGGCACACCTTGGGGAACGACGCCCCAGAACCTCGCCGGGAAGGCACCCGCCGACGGCGTCAGGGCCAAGCCCAGCGCCAGCGTCGCGACCGCTGCGCAGAGAGCGTTCCGCCCCCACTGCCCTCGCTGCCCGCCTATCCGCACGGCGTCAGCTTGCCTCGGGCGAAACCGGGGTGCCGCCGCGTTGGCGCTTTGCCCTCACCATCAGCGCGGTGATCGAGATCGCCGCCAGAGCCGCAATCGCAATCAGGATCGGCACGAGCGGAGAGGAGCCGTCGCTTGCATGCGGAGCCGGGACCGAGCCGCCGGACGACTTGCCGGATTGCGGGGAAGACCCCTCCCCACCGCTCAAGCCGCCGGCTGGGTTACCCTGACCGGTGCCGCCGTTCCCGTTTGCGCCAGGCGAATTGCCAGCTTCCGAAGATGAATTCCCACTACTGGATCCATCGCCCTGTGGAGTCGAGCTCCCCGACCCTCCCGGTACGGACGAACCGCCTCCGCCGTTTGGGGTCGAGGAGGACTTGGCTGGGGCTTCGGGCGAATTTTTGTGCCCCGTTGGGGTAGGAATCGCTTCTTCGTATTGGATTTCGCTGGCGTCCCTGGCCTGAGCGGGGGCAGGAAAGAGCATCAATGCCGACAGAGCAGACGCTGACAGCACAACGGAAAAGAGGCCCGGCAAACGGCCCCGGGATTGGCGCATCCCGTGCATTCGGGAGGAGATTAGACCAAACAGCGGCGTTCCTCGCGCCGGTCGTCCTGATCGTCGGCCTCGCCCTGGCCGGCGGCGGCTTCGGTGTGAGCACCCGTCACATAGCCGGCCTGGGAGCCTGGCTCGTGGTCGTTGCCCTGCTCGTGCTCGGAGCCTCGTCGGCGACCACGCTCGCGCGGCCGTTCTACTGGGTCGTCGGACTGATCGCTGGACTCGCATTTTTGTCTGCAATCTCGTCTTTCTGGTCGGGGTCGATCGAGTTGAGCGTCATCGAGGCGGACCGAGTCCTCGTCTATCTCGGCTTCTTCCTGGCCGCCTTCCTCATCGCTCAAACCGCCGAGAGGCGCCAACGTTTCGCCGAAGGTCTGGCGATTGCGCTGGCGCTGGTCGCCCTGCTGGGCCTCGCCAGCCGCCTGCTTCCGCACGTCCTCGACGTCAGCAACGCCCTCGGCAGCGGCCCCCGGCTGCGCTATCCGCTCGGCTACTGGAACGCCAACGGCACCGCCTGCGGCACCGCGATCGCGCTGCTGCTCTGGATGAGCCGCCACGCAGGTCGGCGCTGGCTGCGGTGGACATGCGCCGGGTTGACGCCCGCCGTCCTACTCACGCTCTACTTCACCTACTCGCGCGGCGGCCTGCTGGCGCTCGCCGTCAGCGTCGTCTGCCTGCTGGCGCTGTCTCGCGACCGGCTCTGGCTGCTCGGCACCCTCGCCTCCGCCGGAATCGGCGTCCTGCCGGCGATCGTCGCCGTCCAGGGCCATTACAGCCTGGCCAACAACCTCGCTGACCAGGCCTCGGTCGACCAGGGCGTGACGGTGCTGCTCGTCCTGCTCGCCGGCACCGCCCTGGCCCTGCTCGCCTTCGCCGTCCTGAGCAGCCTGGAGAGACGGGGAGGGGCGCTGACCAGCCGAGCCCTCGCCGCCTCGCGGAGCCCCAAGGTGCTGCGCGGCGTCGCTCTCGCCGCCGCGGCGGCGGCGATCGGGGTAGTCGTCGTCGCCGGCGGCAATGCCTGGCATCAGTTCTCCCGTCCCGACGTCTACTTCCCCGCGGACCCCTCGCAGCACTTCAGCCAGCTCTCCGGCGCCGGCCGCCACGACTTCTGGCGCGTGGCACTCGACGCTTTCGGCGAAAAACCCGTGCTCGGCCACGGCGCCGGCACCTACGTCTTCTCCTGGACCCAGTTGCGCTCGATCGACATGGCCGTCCACGACGCCCACTCCCTCTACCTCGAGGCCTTCGCCGAGCTGGGCGCCGTCGGCGGACTGCTGGTCATCGCCCTGATCGGCGCGCCGCTCCGGTTCGCGTTCGCCGCCTGGCGCGCGGCGCCGCATCCCCAGCGCGAGCAATACGCCGCCCTGCTGGCCGCGATGCTCGCCTTCGCGGTGGGCGCCGCCTTCGACTGGTTCTGGGAGATCGCAGCGCTGGGCGCGATCTTCTTCGTCGCCGCCGGTGTCATGGTTGCTGTGAGGTGTGAGCAGCTGACCCCGGGCCGGGAGACGGTGAGCAGGCGAACGAGCGGCAGGCGCTATGGCCTCGCCCTGGCCGGGCTGGGCCTCGCCTGGATCGCGGCGGTCGCGCTCGTCGGTCCGCTGCTCGTCGACCGCGAGATCAAGAGCAGCCAGAGCGCCGCGGCCGGCGGCGAGTTCGCCACGGCCGTGAGCCACGCGGACACGGCGCGCTCGATCGAGCCCTGGGCCGCCTCTCCCTATGTGCAGCTGGGACTGCTCGCCGAACTGCAGGGCGACTACCCAGCGGCGATCGCGAACTTCGGCAAGGCGATCGACCGCGAGGACGAAAACTGGCAGTGGTACTACCTGCGCTCGAAGGCCGAGCACGCCGCGGGCGACGAAGTGACGGCGCGGCGCGACCTCGAAGAAGCCAGGCGGCTGAACCCTCTGGCCGAATGCCTGCGGGAAGGGTGGAGCTGCGGCTGAGGAAGTGATGACGCGAGAGCTCAAGGACAGCCCGACGCAGACGGAGGCCCGCGAGAGCGAGGCGATAGAAGTGAGCGGTCCCGAGCCGGACGCCGAGCGCCCAGCGAGCATCGCGCGCCGTCGCGGCAGCCTGCGGCGGCGCCTGCTCGGACTAGTCGACTGGACGGCGCTGCTCGTCGCCCTCTGCGTCGCGACCGCTGCCACGCCGACGACCGACGTCGGCACCCTGTTCTGGGCCGTCCTCTTCAGCCCGGTCTGGATCCTCGTCCTGAAGCTGCACGGCCTCTACGACAACGACCACCGCCGCATCCGCCACAGCACGGTGGACGAGCTCGCCGCCCTGATCTCGGCCAGCGCGCTCGGCACGCTCGCCCTCGACGGGCTGCTGGCGCTGAGCCCGGCCGGACCGCTTGCGCCGTGGAGCGCGATCCTCGTCGGCGTCGTCACGCTGGTCGCAACCTTCACCTTGCGCGCCCTGCTCCGCTTCACTTGGCACCGCTTCACCGTCGTTGCCTGCGGAGTCGTGGTCGGTCCCGTGCCGGAGGCGCGGATGGTCGCCCGCCGCGTCTCCACCCACCCCGAGGCGCGACTGCGGCTGGTCGGCTACCTCGCCTCAGCCAGCGCTGCCCACGAAAACGACGATGGCGAGGAGCTGCCACGGTTGGGCTCGATCGAGGACCTCTCGCGGGTCGCCGTCGAGTACGACATCGAGCGGGTCGTGGTCACCGCCCAGGAGATGAGCGAGCCGGCCGCCGATCGGCTGATCGAGCAGTGCAAGGCCGCCGGGCTCGGCCTCACCTTCCTGCCCCAGCACTTCGGCCTGCTCGGTCCCGGGATCGAGCTCAACCGGCTGGCCGAGCTGCCGGTCCTCGACTTCCGCTTCTCCGACCCTTCCTGGTCGACGCTGATGCTGAAGCGGACGCTCGACCTGATCGTCTCCGCCCTCATGCTCGCCTTGCTCTCGCCCCTGCTCCTGGTGATCGCGCTCTTTATCGTCGTCGACTCGGGCCGGCCCGTCCTCTTCCGCCAGCGGCGTGCGGGCAAGGAGGGTGAGCCCTTCACGATGCTCAAGTTCCGCACGATGGTCGTCGACGCCGAGGAGCGCCTGGGCGAGCTGGTCGACCTCGAGAAGCTCGACGAGCCGATGTTCAAGATTCCCGATGATCCGCGCGTGACCCGAGTAGGCCGGTTTCTGCGTCGCACCAGCCTAGACGAGCTGCCGCAGCTGATCAACGTCCTGCGCTCCGATATGTCGCTGGTCGGCCCGCGTCCGGAGGAGGAGGCGGTCGTCGCCCTCTACGACGAGCGCCAGCGCGCCCGTCTCGCGGTCAAGCCCGGCCTGACCGGCCCGATGCAGGTCTACGGCCGCGGCGATCTCACCTTCGAGGAGCGCCTGGCGATGGAGCGCGACTACCTCGACAACCTCTCGGTGACCGGCGACTTGGCGATCCTGCTGCGCACGCCGCGGGCGATCGTCCGCGGCGACGGCGCCTACTGAGGGCGGCCGCGGCGGCCGCTGAGGCGCTCCCAGGAGCCAACGGCGTAGCCGGCCATCTTCGCCGCGTCGCCGGTGACCACGACGAGCGGCAGGTAGACGAACGCGCACATCCTCTCGCCGGCCCGCGTAGAGGGAGGCCGGCGCAGCAGACGGCGAGCGAATTTCGCCTGGTAGCCGGCGAAGCCGACGAGCAGTGTCAGGCGAGCGAGGCCGCGTCGCCGGCGCCGGGTGGCGAGCCAGGCCCCGAGAGCGTAGGCCGAGTAGCGCAGCGCGTGGCGCTTGGGCCAAAGGTTCGCGTGGCCGTCGCCGCGCGCGTAGTCGAAGTACTGGCGTGCGAAGGAGCGCAGGCCGGGACGCGCGTCCCAGACGACGATCGCGTCGGGGACAAAGGCGAACCGGGCGCCGAGCCGACGCAGCTCGAGGTCGAAGACGAGATCCTCGCAGTGCCGAAGCCACTCCGGGTAGCCGCCCGCCCGCCGCCACCAGGCCCGGCGGAAGGCGACCGAGCGGCTCGACGGCAGAAAGTCGGCCGGGTCGACCTCCTCGCGCTGAGGGGTGATCGCGATCGCCAGCGCCCGCCGGCGCCAACCTTCGCCGCCGGCGAGGAAGAACCCGGAGGAGACGACCGTGTCGGGATCTCGCTCCAAGGGCTCGACCAGCTGCTCCAGCCAATCGGGCTCGGGCCGGGTGCCGGCGTCGGTGACGGCGATGACCTCGTGAGCCGCTTCCTCGATAGCGATGTTGCGTCCCCTGGATATGTTCGTGCCCGGCGCCACGATCAGGCGGATCGGCACCGGCGCGTCCCGGGCCGCCTCCTCGATCGCGGCGACGGTGCCGTCGGTGGAGCCTCCGTCGACCAGCACGATCTCCTGCGGCGGGCGCGTCTGGCGCAAAAGACCATCGAGAAAGCCGCGGATCGAGGTGGCCTCGTCCTTCAGGGTCGCGATCAGGCTGACGTCGATCGGTGGCAAGCGGCCTGAGGCTACAGTTGCGCGCGCCACCATGGACCTCGAGGTGATCATCGTCAGCCACGGCGCCGAAGAGCTGCTGCGGCGCTGCCTGCGCTCGCTGCGGGAGCATCCGGCGCGAGGGACGATGCGGGTGACCGTCGTCGACAGCGGCAGCCCCGACTCGACTCCGGACATGGTCGAGCGCGAGTTCGGGGACGTGCGCCTGATCCGCCGCGAGAACATCGGCTTCTCGGCCGCCAACAACCTGGTCCTGCGCGAGGACGAGGCGAGCGCCGTGCTGCTGCTCAACCCCGACACCGAGGTCTACGCCGGCACGCTCGACGCGGCGCTGGCTCGCCTGCGCTCCGACGCACGGATCGGCATGGTCGGCTGCAAGCTGGTGACCGAGTCGGGCGAGCTCGATCACGCCTGCAAGCGCTCCTTCCCCACCCCGCTCAGCGCCCTCGCCCACTTCACCGGCATCGGCCGCCGGAACGGGGCGGGGGGAACACTGAGCCAGTACCGGGCCACCCACCTCGGCGACGACGAGCCCGGCGAGGTCGATGCGGTCAACGGCGCCTTCATGCTCTGCCGCGCCGAGGCCGTGCGCGAGGTCGGCCTGCTCGACGAGGGCTACTGGCTCTACATGGAGGATCTCGACTGGTGCCGGCGCTTCTGGGAGGCGGGCTGGAGGGTCTTCTACGAGCCCGCCGGCGTCGCCCTGCACGTCAAGGGCGGCTCCAGCGGCAAGCGCCGCGCGCCGCGGCAGGAGATCGCCTTCCACCGCGGCATGGGCCGCTTCTACCGGCGCTTCGACGCGCCCGAGCACAACCCGCTCGTCAACGCCGCGGTCTACGCCGGCATCGGGGCGAAGCTCGGAGTCAGCCTCGGCATCACCGCCGTGCGCGGGCGCTAGCCGACGGTCAGCACGGTCACGCTTGCGGCGTCGCCGACGGCCTTGGCGAGACGGCGGTCGAGGGTGATCAGCGGCGCCCCCAGCAGCTCGGCGAGAGCGACGTAGATGCCGTCGTAGAAGCTGACGTTGTGGCGCAATTGCCAAGCCCGGTCGAGCAGACCGGTGTGAACGACTCGACGCAGGGGCAGCACCGCCAGCTCGCTCAGCGCCGCCGAGGCACGGTCATCGCGCAGCTTCCGCGCCGCGACCCGGCGGCGCAGCGCATGGCCGACCTCGACGTCGAGCAGGTGCGGAGCGTAGAGCGAGCGACCGGAACCGGCGGTCGAAAGGTGCTTCTCCGCCCAATCGGCGTACTCGCCGTGGACGAGAGCGGTTACCACGACCGATGCGTCGATGACGGTCATGGGTCACTCCCCGCGCATCTGGCGCAGGTCCGAGACGATTTCCTCGGCGGTGATGCCGGACTCGCCGCGAGCTCGAGCGCCGGCGAAGACGCTCTCGAGCGTCGCCTGCCTGGCGAGCTCTTCGAGGTCGCGCTTGATGTAGTCGGAGAGCGAGAGGCCCTCGGCGGCGGCGCGGACCTTGAGCGTCCTGTGCACCTCATCGGGGACGTCGCGGACCTGGATCATCTTGGACATGTGGACCACATTAGGCCATGTGGCGGACATGTCTATGGCGGTTGCTTGGCTCATGGAAGGACCGTTGCAGGTCCCAACGCACGCGTGGCGCGCAGAAAGCCCCAACTCAGCGCCAATTTCCGCACCGAAGGCGCGATCTCAGAAGGGCAGGGTCTCGGCGACCTCGGCAAGGGTGGGTGCGTTGCGGTCGCGGTCGGAGAGCAGCGGCTCGGAGACCGGCCACTCGACGCCGATGTCGGGGTCGTCCCAGGCGATGCCCGACTCGGTCGCCGGGTCGTAGGCGCTGGAGCAGAGGTAGGCGACGTCGGCCACCTCGCTGAGCACGGCGAAGCCGTGACCGAAGCCGACCGGGACGAAGAGCTGGCGGTGCGCCTCGTCGTCGAGCTCGTAGCCCTCCCACTGCCCGTAGGTGGGCGAGTCGCGGCGCAGGTCGACGGCGACGTCGAAGATCCGCCCGCGCGGGCAGCGGACCAGCTTCGCCTGGCCCGGCTCGGTCTGGAAGTGGAGGCCGCGCAGCGTCCCCTGCGAGGAGCGCGAGTGGTTGTGCTGGACGAACTCGACGTCGACACCGTGCTCGGCCCAGAGGTCGCGGCGGAAGGTCTCGACCATGAAGCCGCGCTCGTCGCCGTGGACGGCGGGCTCGAGCAGGACGACCCCGTCGAGCTTCGTCTGCAGCCGTTTCAGCATCAGCCGAGCGCCCGGCCGTACTGCTTCTCGTAGTACTCGCGGTACTCGCCGGAGCGAATCGGCTCCCACCACTCCTCGTTGTCGCGATACCACTGCACGGTGCGCTCCAGGCCCTCGGCGAAGCGCACCTGCGCCTCCCAGCCCAGCTCGTCGCGGATCTTCTCGCCGGCGAGCGAGTAGCGCCGGTCGTGGCCCGGCCGGTCGGTGACGTGCTCGATCAGCGACTCCTCGGCGCCGGTCAGCTCGATCACCCGCCTGACGACCTCGATGTTCTCGCACTCGTCGGGGCCGCCGACGTTGTAGGCCTCGCCGGGGCGGCCCTTCTCCAACACCGTGTGGATGCCGCGGCAGAAGTCCTCGACGTAGAGCCAGTTGCGCACCTGGTGGCCGTCGCCGTAGACGGGCAGCGGGTCGCCGTGGATCGCGTTGAGGACCATCAGCGGGATCAGCTTCTCGGGGTACTGGCGCGGGCCGTAGTTGTTGGAGCCGCGGCAGATCACCGCCTCCGTGCCGTAGGTGTGGAAGTGGGCGGAGACGAGCAGGTCGCCGGCGGCCTTGGTCGCCGAGTAGGGCGAGGAGGGGTCGAGCGGCGAGGTCTCGGTGAAGGAGCCGGACTCGATCGAGCCGTAGACCTCGTCGGTCGAGACCTGCAGGTAACGGCCGACGCCGAGCTCGCGGGCGGCGTCGAGCAGCACGCCGGTGCCGATCACGTGCGTGCGGGCGAAGGCGTCCTGGTCGTCGATCGAGCGGTCGACGTGCGACTCGGCGGCGAAGTTGACGACCGCGTCGCAGCCCTCCATCGCCTCGCGGACGGCGGCCGGGTCCTCGATCGCGCCGACGACCAGGTCGGTGCCCTCGGGCAGGTTCTCGCGCCGGCCGGCGTAGGTGAGCTTGTCGAGCACCCGCACGTCGTGCTCGCCGGCGACGAGCCGCACGTAGGTCGAGCCGATGAAGCCGGCGCCGCCGGTGACGAGGAGCCTCACGCGGCGGAAGGGTAGCGATCCTGAAACGACAAGACCCGCCGGAGCGGGTCGAGTCTGGTGAAGCGGGGAGCCACCCCGCAGACAGCCGATACCCGCTTCTACGGTAGCAGGTGGACTGCCCAGCTCGACTGCACCCAGCGGGTCTATGTTTGCGGAGGGCGCCGGACTCGAACCGGATCCGGGGCTAGCCGGACACGACAGGTATCAGCTGTCAGGAGACACCCGTCTCCCTCACCCTCCTGCCGACGACGCTAGCAGTGAAAATCAGCCTAAATCGCCATGTATGTCTCTTGACACACTTTCGTTTTCAATTTGTGTGAAAACTGACATAGCAGAGTGAAAAAACTACGCCACAGTCTCCTTTTCGCTGGAGCGTTGCGAGAGGTAGGCGGCCAATCCGTCGCGCCAGGGGGGGAGCTCGATCGCGTGCTCGCGCTGGCTGACGAGCGCCGAGTAGGGCGGGCGGGGCGCGGGGCGGCCGAGCATCTCGGTCGTCGCCGAGAGCACCATGCACTCGACGTGGGCCTGCTCGAAGATCTCGCGGGCGAAGTCGTACCAGGAGCAGGCGTCTCCGGCGGCCATGTGGTGGATGCCGAACTCGACGCCCTCGATCAACCGCACTATGCCGTAGGCGAGGTGCCAGGTATAGGTCGGCGAGCCGACCTGGTCGCGGACGACGAGCACCTCGTTCTGGATCGAGGCGAGGCGCAGCATCGTCTCGACGAAGTTGGAGCCGCCGGTGCCGAAGAGCCAGGACGAGCGGACGACGAAGTGCCGTTTGTTGGCGGCGGCCGTGGCCTCCTCGCCGGCGAGCTTGGTGCGGCCGTAGGCGGAGAGCGGCGCCGGCTGGTCGGTCTCGACGTAGGGGTCGGCCTTGGCGCCGTCGAAGACGTAGTCGCTGGAGACGTAGACGACCGAGGCGCCGACCGCGGCGGCCGCGGCGGCGACGTGGCCGGCCCCCTGTCCGTTGATCGCCATCGCCGTCTCCTCAGCCTCCTCGGCGCCGTCGACGTCGGTCCAGGCGGCGCAGTTGATCACCACGTCGGGACGGTCCAGCTCCATCTTCTTCGCGACCGCATCCGCGGAGGTCACGTCCAGCTCCAGCTTGCCGAGCCCGACGACCTCGTGGCCGGCGTTGCCGGCGGCGAGCACCACGTCGCGGCCGAGCATCCCGCCGGCACCTGTGACAAGGATCTTCATCAAACGATCTTGGTGCAGCGTAATGCGCTCAAGTCCCGCTTTCTTCCAGGCTCGGCTCGCAGGGCGCGACAGTGCCTTCGGCGACTTTTACCTGAGCGCGGAAGGGATCGGGGGGGCTTGGCGATGCGGTGATGACCAGCATCTGGCCGGGTCCGACTGCGTCGCGGCTGACCGAGAAGACGAACGGACCGCCCCCGCTCCCCGGTCCGCTGACGATCGCGCGGCTGCCGTCCGGCCACGGAACCGCCCGGAAACGCGCTTCCTTGCAGGACATTCCGGCCGCCAGGTAGCTCACGGAGGCCGGGATCCCGGCTTCGTCGAGCTTCTCTTCGAGCCCCTTCGCGTCTTCGAGGCTGCGGATTTCGACGCTGACGTAGCCTTCCGGCTGCGCTTCTACCGCGAAGGCGGCCGGCGTGCCGTCGCCGGCGCTCAATGCGAGCATTACTGTCACCGCCGACGCGGCCGTGGCAGCGGCGCCGAGAACCCAACGGGACGTCCGTCGGCGCCATGCCGGCGCGACGGTCGCGCCGGTCGCGGGAGCCTCTTCCGTGGCACCGCGTTCAGCCACCTCCGCCTTCAGACGCGTCAGCAATCGCTCCTCGAAGTTGTCGCCTGGTATCTGCAGCTGAGTCATGGTCGGTCCTCCTCGTTCAGGGTTGGCTCTCTCGCCGCCGCGTCAAGCTCGGTACGGAGCTTGCGCCGGGCGCGGTGCAGTCGCACGCGGGCGGTCACGGGTCGCAGGCCTGCCGCCGCGGCGGCCTCCGTGAGGCTCAGTTCGTCGATCGCGACCAGTTCGAGCACCGCCCGCTCCCCGTCGGGCAGGCGGTCCACCGCCGCGTAGAGCTCGCGGGAGCGGGTGGCGGCATCGATCCGCGCATCCAGCCGTGCGGTGTCCTCCTCGTCGAGCAGGTCCCTGCCGCGCAGTCGCTCCTCCCCCAGCCTTCGGCGCTCACGTTGGCGGCCATCGCCGGCGACAACGACCCTGGCGATTCCGAGGAGCCAAGCCTTCGGCGTCCCCTTCCGCGCTCGATAGCGGGGAGCCGAGTCGATCGCCGCGATGAAGATCTCCGCGGTCAGGTCGGCCGCACGCTCGGGGTCGCCAACTCGGCGGACCACAAAGCGCTTGACTCGCTCGACGTGCTCTCGATAGAAAGCGTCGAAGATGTCGGGGTCGGTGCCGATCGAGCACAAGAGCTCGGGCCCCACCCCGTGCTCGCGGGCGGCGACCAAGCTCAGCCGGTGGCTGAGGGCGCTGGGCGGTCTCGACACCGCGCTTTCCGTCTCCATACCTCTAATTGGTCGTGAGGGAGGAAAGCGTTACCGGTCGAGGATGCGCCGCCGGTGCGCCAGTCGGACGGCTGACGGTCGCATTTCAGGGCTCGTCGGACCGTTCGTGCTGAGCGCCCAGGTAAGCATCGAGCCAGGTCTGCGGCTTCCGCCTCCGAGCCCGGCATAGGTGGCCGTAGCGATCCAGCAATTACGGCAACCCCGGGGTTGGTTCTTCTGAGCTAAGACGCGTTGGGACGACCTCGAAGCACGTAATCCATCAATGCCTGAAGATCGTCGCGTAGATGCTCGAACCGAATCCGGTCGCCGCCTTCGTCAGGCCGCACCGAGAGCTTGGCAAACAGCTCATCTGCGAAGGATGGCGACATCCCGTGTACTCCCTCAAAGTCAATGACGACCGCTTCACCGCGCGCAAGCGCAGCCTCCACCCGACCACGAAGCGAGGCAGCCACGTTGCGGCCAGCAAGAACCGGGCCAAGTTCTTGAGCGGGTCTAATCATCATCATCGTCGTCATCATCACGGGGGAGCGCCTCGTAAATTTTTCCTATGTCCAATGGCTGATCGGTACGAGCGCGCATCGCAACAATCGTTCCCGGCAACTCTACCGGCATGGTTTCGGCTTGCTCCTCCACCCCGCCCACAACGAGCCCAGTTCCGGATCGCACGATCAGCTGCCCCCCGTTATCACGCAGAAGCAACTTCGTGATGGACAGCCCGATGCCTGAGTTTCGATCAGGCGTAGCCGTCACCCGAGGCTCTAGTGCAGTCTCAATGGCTTCCACATCGTTCTCGATATCGGCGTATTTCGGGTTTTTCGAGAGGCTTTGTCTAATCCCTACCCCGAGGTCGACAATGCCGACCTCGAATCGCTTCTTCTTCAGCGCGGTCTGACAGGCTGCAAAACCGCCAAGATCGCTGTCGGCGTGATGGATGACGTTCTCGGTCAACTCGTTGAGGCAAATCAGAATCGCCGCCTTTGCGACATCGTCCACCTTGCATCGCTCGACCAAGGCGTCAGTTAGCGCCTGCGAAACGCCCGGAAACTGCTCTTCGGTCTCAAATTGCTGACACGGGCGAAAGCCAACTGGGCTGCGCCTTTCGAAGTCCTCGGGAAGATTGGCGACCGTAGCCAAACCTCGGAAGAAGTCCATCCTATGCAGGTACCTCTCCGTGAGCGGATTTTCCGGCAGCACTATCGCTCCACCGGGGAGCAGATGGCCAGCCTCCTCAATGCGCCTGACTCCCGCCTCAAGCAAAGCGATTGTCGTCGGTCCGAGAAACACCGCTCTGCTGAGGTCTAGCCGGACTCGGACAGGCCCGTCTACTTCCAAAAGGGGCATGGCGTCTTGAATGGCGCGCTCAAGGCGATCCAAGTCGTAGCTCCCACGTAGTTCTACAACTAGGTCTTCTCCTTCGACCGCCACCTCGCAACTCTTTCAAGGATTTGGCACCGAAGCCTCCCGGTGGTGTCCGGTGCGCCACCGATGCGCCAGTCGTGCGCCAGTCAGACCGGATTCAGCCGGAGGAGATTCCGCTTGAACAAGCGAAATCCCAGCCCCGGAGCGGGCCGGGTCAGATGATCTTGATCTCGGAGCGGTCGCCGACCAGCATGCGCAGGGTCTTGGGCATGCCGTCGCTGCGGGTCAGCTTCACCTCGCGGCCGAGCAGGCTCGCCTCCATGCGCGTGCCGAGGTCCTCGACGACGGAGTTGGAGAGGACGATCGAGTGCTCGATTTCGGAGCGGCAGATGCGCACGCCGTCGCCGATCGAGGTGTAGGGGCCGACGTAGGCGTCCTCGATCAGGGCGCCGGCGCCGATCACGGCCGGCCCGCGCACGACCGAGCCCTTGACGACGGCGCCGGGCTCGATCACGACCCGGCCCTCGACCCGCGAGGCCTCGTCGACCTCGCCCTCGATCCGGGTCTCGATCTCCTCCAGCACGAGCCGGTTGGCCTCGAGCATGTCGGCGAGCCGGCCGGTGTCCTTCCACCAGCCGCTCACCACCTCGGACTTCACGGTCTTGCCCTCGTCGATCAGGCCCTGGATCGCCTCGGTGATCTCCAGCTCGCCGCGCCAGGAGGGCTTCAGCGCGCGGGCGGCGTCGAAGATCGCCGGCGCGAAGAGGTAGACGCCGACCAGGGCCAGGTTGGAGGGCGGGTCCTTCGGCTTCTCGACCAGGCGCACGACCCGCTCGCCGTCGAGCTCGGCAACCCCGTAGGACTGCGGGTCCTCGACCGGCGTCAGCAGGATCAGGGCGTCGGGCTGCTCGGCGCGGAAGCCGGCGACCAGGCCGCGCAGGCCGTCGGCCAGCAGGTTGTCGCCGAGGTACATGACGAACGGTGAGCCGCCGATGAACTCCTCGGCGGTGAGCACCGCGTGAGCCAGCCCGGCCGGCTCGTCCTGGACGATGAAGGTGACATCGGCGCCGAAGGCCGAGCCGTCGCCGACCGCCTCGCGGATCTCCTCGCCGGTCTCCGGCGCGATGACGATCCCGATCTCGGTCACGCCGGCATCGACCAGCGCCTCGATCCCGTAGAAGAGCACGGGCTTGTTGGCGACCGGCACCAGCTGCTTGGCCGAGGTGTGGGTGATCGGGCGCAGGCGCGTGCCGGCGCCGCCGGAGAGGATCAGGCCCTTGAGGTCTCGCACGTCGTCGGAAGGCTATCGTCGCGCCGACGAACGCCCGGCTACGACCGGCGAATACCAGGGAGCTGTCGTACCAGCGCACGCATGCGGCCGACCGATCCGCGCTCGGGCGTCAAGAGGGACGCGGTCGAGACGTCGAGTGCCCCCGACACCCGTCGCACCATGAAGGCGGAGCTCGCCGAGTAGGCGAGCAGCGAGGTGACACCCGCTCCCATGATCCCCAGCGTCGGCAGCAGCGCGGCCAGGCCGCCCGCGGTGACGGCGAGCGCGACCCCCTCGCCGATGCTCGACTCGAGCGGCCTGCCGACCGCCTGGAGAAGGGCCTCGAGAACGCGGTTGAGTCCGAAGACGACGCCGGCGACGAGGAGCACCCGGCCGACACCGGCAGCGCTGACGAAGCCCTCGCCGAAGAGGACGCGGATCAGGGTCGGCTCGGCGACGAAGATCGGCACCGAGGCCGCGGTCGCGCAGATCAGCGTGGCGCTGACGATGATGCGCGCCGTGCGCGCCCGCTCGCCCGCCGCCTCGATCCGCGCGACCACGGGCAGGGCGACGAGGGCAGCGGAGAAGCCGATCAGGGTCGTCAACGAGGTCAGCGTCACCGCGACGACGTAGAGGCCGAGGCTGGTGGCGCTGAAGAAGACCGAGATCACGAGCTGATCGACGCGCTCATTGAGCGTCCACATGCTCTGGCTGAGGAAGCTCTTGAGGCCGAAGCCGAGCAGACCGCGAGAGGTCGCGCGACTGAACCGCACATTCGAAACGCCGACGGAGCGCAGGGTGACGACAAGAGCAAGGAAGGCACCGATCGCGTTGCCGCCAATGTATGCACCGGCGGCCGACGCGACCGTCATCTTGCCGCCGACGGCGAGGGCGATGATGCCGGCGCCGGCGCCGGCGATGATGATCAGCCTCAGGCTCTGGAACCAGGCGAAACGGTGGCTGCCGTTGAGGATCGACATCATCGAGACGGCGAGCAGGTTGAGGGGCACGAACGCGGTCAGGAAGAGCTGGCCGTCGTGGACGACGCTAGCGTCGTGTCCACTGAGGACGACCGGCAGGATCGCCCAGCCGATCGCGATCAGGACCACCGAGTCGACCGCGACGAACGCCAGAGCGCTGCCGACGACGGGGCCCAGCTGTTTAGCGCGGGAGGCGTGGTAGGTCGCCGACTGCGCCAGCCCGAGGCTGCCGATTGTCGCCATCAGCGTCGGCCAGAGGATCACCGCTGCCAGCTCGCCTCGGTGGGAGGGGCCGAGGATCCGAGCCAACAGCACTCCGACAACGGCCTGGATCGCCTGAATGACGCCGGTGGTGACGAAGCTGCCCACCATCGGCCCCGCGGCGCCGGAGGCAAGCTCCGCGTCGGGGATTTCCGTTGCCTCCAGCTCGTCCGCGAGCAGCGTCGGGACCGGTTGGGGCGTTTCCTCGGCGGGCGCAGTCAAGAGCGAGCGAACGATAGGCGGGCTTGCCGACGAACCAAGCCTGGGCGGAGGTATTTTCGCGGGGAAATGCAACCCTGACCGGATCGCCCGCGTGGGCTCATCCCACCGCGACGGCCTCCTCTTCGCGCCCGGCGTGTTCAGCCGGTGGCGCCCCAGCCCGGCCGCGACGCCAAAGCGCCAACTGCTCGACGCCCTTGCCGCTCTTCAGGCAGATAACCAGCAGCAGCCACCAGACGAGGGCGAGAATCTGCGTTTCCAGCGCTGGGTAGATCGCGTTGTAGAGGGAGAGCCCGAGCCCCGCCGCCGCTACGCTCGCGCTCCAGGGGTCGACTGGGCGCCAGGCGCCGAGGGCAAAGACGATCGCCGCCCAAGCCAGAAAGCCACCGGCCAGGACCAGGCCGAGGATCCCGGTCTCGACGAGCAGCTTCAGGTAGTAGCTCTCGACGATCAGCTGCGGTTCCTTGTCGTTGACCAGCTGCCGTCCGTTGCCGGTCGCCGCCGCCCCCTGCCCCGCCGCCATCTGCAGAGCCGTTCCTTCGCCGAAGACTTTGAGGCCGAGCTGAAACGATTCCTCGCGCAGCTTGTTGCCCGGATCGCCACCTGGGCTAAACCCGGAGGTGACGCGCGCGCCCGCCGCACCGGGGGCGACACCGCCGAGCGCACCGGAGGCGATAGCGACCACGATCGCCGGCACGACGAGGATCGCGAACGTCGTCCGACGCCCCCTCACCGCGAAGAGGAAAAGTGCGACGAGGCCGATCACCGCGATCACGATCCCGGAACGGCTGAAGGTGAGAACCTCGGCGCTGAGCAGAAGGGCGAGTAGGGCGGACCCGACCAAACGCGGGCGCCGGCCATCCACGGTCGCGAACTCGCCCATCGCCAGCACGGCAACCACGCCGAGAAAAGCCGAGGTGTGGAGGTAGCTGCCGGTGATCCCGGCGTAGCGGTTGGCGGCAAGGCCGTCGACTTGGGCGCTGGCGGCCTGGATGAAGCCTTCGACCCCCATCGCCTGCAGCACCACCGTGACGGCGACGAGCGCCCCCATCCCGATCAGGAGCCTGGCCAACCGCCGCGTGTCGCCGGGCTCCAGCAGCGGCCAGATCGCCAGCGCCAGCGTCGGGTAGACGAGGTACTGAGCGGCGCCAACGCCGTACACCTCCAGCCCGACGGTCCTGCCGAAGAAGCTGATCGCCACCGCAGCGGCGATCAGGAGCCAGCCGACCAGCAACGGCCGGGGAAGGTCCCCCAGTCGTGGGCGCTCGCACACGACGCAGCCGATCACCACCGCGGCGACCAGCGCGGGTACCAGCGCGTTGACCGTCAAGCCCGGATGGCCGAGCGAGACGTTGTCGGCGATCTCCAGCAAGCCTCCCCGAAGCGGGGCGAGAACGGCCGCCAGGGCGACGAGCGCGCGCAGGCCGCGACGGCCGCCGCCCAAGGCGACGGCGAGCGCTGCCAGGAAGAAGATTGTGGCGAGCAGCATGTGAAGAGACCGGCCTTCGCGACCGGGGTCAACCTGAGGAGGTCGGGATCATAGCCTTGGCATCGTCCGCGAATGCCTCGCTTAAGATGCCCCGATGTCGGAATCCGGAAACCTCGGTCCGGTTCTCGAGCGATTCGGGCAAGATCGAGCTCTGGGGCGACGGCCGGCGGACAGGTCCGCCTGAGCAACAGGTGAAGGCGCAGGGACCCTCCCGCTCGCAGGCGCCCTACCGGGCCAAGGCGGCGCTCGCCCGCCTCGGCCCGCTCTACCGCTGGGCGCGACGAGGGCGGGCAGCGGCACGGTACGCGAGGGGACGACCGCATGACCCGGACTTCGCCGCGTTCGGCCGGCTACCCGGGGACGGCCTCTTCCTCGACGTCGGGGCGAGCATCGGTCAGTCGGCGCTTTCCTTCCGGATCTTCAACCGCGACTCCCCGATCCTCTCACTGGAGCCCCTGCCGTCCCACCGCGGCGACCTGAAGCTGGTGCGCCGGCTGATACGCGGCCACCGCTTCATGACCGTGGGGGCGGCTGAGGAGACGCGCCGGGCGACGCTCTTCGTGCCGATGCTCGGGGCCTACGCGCTGCCAGCTGAAGCATCGCTCAACCGCGAGGACGCCGCCTCGGTGCTCGACCGGCTCGAGTCCGAGGGGGGGAGCAGATCGAGGCTGTGGCTCGAGGAGGTCGAGATCGAGCTGCGCCGCCTCGACGAGCTCGAGCTCTCCCCCGCCTTCGTCAAGATCGACGTCGAGGGCGCCGAGCTCGGCGTGCTCGAAGGACTGCGGGAAACCCTGGCGCGCTGCCACCCGGCGCTGATGATCGAGCGATCGGAGCGAATCAACCAGGCTGTCGAGCTCCTCACCGGCGAGGGCTACCGCCCGTTCGTGTACGACGCAAGCTCCAAGGACTTCCGTCCCTATACGGACCAGCCCGCGGTCAACGTGTTCTTCCTCCGTGAGGAGCACGCCGCGTAGCGTTGAGTGGTCGGCGCCGTTGTGCGGGCCTGATCAGGGCCGCGGACGGCCGCCGCTGAGGGCGACGAAGGCTCGCCAGGCCGGCTTCGGCCTGAAGCCTTCGCCGGCGCGGAAGAGGCCGACCGAGTCGCAGAAGGCGCAAGCCGTGTATTCGGGGTTGTCCTTCCACGAGTACCAGTAGGCGGCCTTGAGGTTGAGGCGGCGGCGGTTGGCGATCAGGAAGCGGTAGGCCCGGCGCAGTTCGCGCGCCTGGCCGCGGACGCCCTGCTCGAAGGCGACGACGCCGGGGTCGTTCTGCGAGCCCCAGCCCATCTCGGTGACGTAGAGACCGGCGCGGCGATCGCGGTTGGCGACGACGACTTCGCGCAGCTCTTCGGTCAGCGCTTCGAGCTCGTCGACGTGGAAGGCGTACGGGTGCAGGGCGACGCCGTCGAAATAGCGCTCGATGCCCGGCACCCGGTAGAGGGCGGCGAGGAACTTGACGGCGTCCATCCCCCGCCTGCCGCCCTCGTCGGGGCTGCCGAAGAGGCCGGAGAGGATCACCTTGGCGCTGGGGTCGCCGGCCTTGATCGCCCTGTAGGTCGGCTTCAGCAGGCGCGCGTAGCGGCGGGGCGATGCCGGGTAGGCGAAGTAGAAGAAGTTGGCCTCGTTCCAGACCTGCCAGGCGTGAATGCCGCGCGCCCGGTAGCGCTGCACCGCGGCGCCGACGAAGGCGAGCCAGGCGCGGCGGGCGCGAGCGCTGTCGATCGGCAGCGTCGTCGGCCTGCGCGCGATCCAGCTCGGCGTCCCGTAGATGAAGGGCAGGACCTGGAGACCGCGCTTGCGCGCCGCTGCGACCGCGGCGTCGACGCTGCTCCAGTCGTAGCCCCCATCAGCGGTGGGCTGCACCGTCGCCCAGTCGATCGGCCAGCGCACGGTGCCGATCCGGGCCGCCTTCATGTAGGCGGCGTCGGCGTCGGTCAGCGGCGTCTGCGGCGCGATCCCGAAGAAGGAGGGCGGCACCGCCCGCACCGCGGCGGGGATGAGCAGGACCGCCAGAAGCGACGCCGGCAGAGCGATGGCCTTGGCGGCCCTCAATACGTCCCCCCCAGCTTGCGGTGGTCCCAGGTCGCGACCCGCAGCGGCTTGAAGTGGATCGCGACGCGCTTCGGGGCCTGCGCTTCGAGGGCCGCCTTGGCGTCGCCCTCGACCGCGGAGATCCCCTCCGCGTAGCGCAGGGTCAGCTCTTCGGCGAAAGCGAGCACGGTCTCGGGGTCGCGATGGATCTCGGCCTCGGCCTCGATCGTCGCGCCGCGCAGCTCGCCGTACTCGTGGCCGGCCTCGACCAGGACCGTGGCCCGCGGGTCGCGTTCGAGGTTGCGCACCTTCTGCGATTTGGCGTAGGTCCAGACCCAGACCTCGCCGTCGCGGGGCACGAACCACATCGGCATCGAGTGCGGCCAGCCGCGCGGCCCGAGGCTGGAGACGACCGCGATCCGCTCCCCCTCGAGCAGCTCGGCCAGCTCCGCCTCGCTGAGCTTGATCTGGTCGCGGCGGCTCACGGAGTACAAGGGTGACGGATCGCGCGGCAAAGAATTTCCAGACTCGTTCGATTTTGCGCACCACGCGTGCGTCGGCGGCCCGTAGCCTCGCTTGCACGATGACGCTGCAAGCCCAAACCCAAGTTGCCGCCGCTCCCCACCATAAAGTACGTACGACTTATCCTTTCATCGTACGTACGCTGTCTGAGGAGCTGACCATGGCAATCACCGCATCCAAGCTGCGAGCCGACGTCTACCGGCTCCTGGACGAGGTCCTCGAATCCGGGCAGCCGCTGGAGATCGAGCGCAAAGGCAAGATCCTCGTGATCGCCCCGAAGGAGGAGCAGTCGATCTGGGACCGCCTCCCCCGTCGCGAGGGGGCGATCGTCGGCGACCCGGACGAGCTGATCCACATGGACTGGTCCTCGGAGTGGAACCCTGATCCTAATTGACACCCATATCGCCCTCTGGCTGTACGCGGGGCTGAGAGAGCGCCTCACGCCGGCGGCACGCGAGCTGATCGGCGCTGCCGGCGCTTGCCGGGTCTCGCCGGTCAGCGCGCTCGAGCTCGCCTACATGCACGAAATCGGGCGGGCGCGGGACCCGGTGCCGACGATGCTCGCCGCCCTGCGTCAGAGCATCGGCCTCGAGGTCGTCGACGCATCGCTTGCCGAGCTCGCCCACGCGGCCGAACGCCTGTCCTGGACCCGCGACCCGTTCGACCGCCTGATCGCCGCGCAGGCGATCGTCGCCGATGTCCCGCTCGTCACGGCGGACCGCACGCTGCTCGAGCACCTGCCGCAGGCAACCTGGGACTGACCGGTCCGCCAAGCCGGTGCGGACCGCGTACGATCGCCTCGCGTGCGAATTGCGATCCTGATCTTCGAGAAGCTGACCGCGCTCGACGCGATCGGGCCCTACGAGGTGCTGCGCTCGGTGCCGGGCTGGGAGGTCAAGTTCGTCGGCCCGAAGAAGGGGCCGCTGCGGACCGACAGCGGCGCGCTCGGCCTCAGCGCCGACTACGGGCTCGACGAGGTGAGCGAGGCCGACGTCGTCCTCGTGCCCGGCGGCGAAGGCAACCGGCCGCTGCTGCACGACGAGGCGGTTCTCTCCTGGCTGCGGGACATCGACGGGACGACGAAGTGGACGACCTCGGTCTGCACCGGCTCGCTCGTCCTCGGCGCCGCCGGGCTGCTCACGGGCAAGCGGGCGACCTGCCACTGGGCCTTCCTCGAGCAGCTGCGCCAGTACGGCGCCGATCCCGTCGGCGGCCGCTTCGTCGAGGACGGCAAGGTCGTGACGGCGGCGGGCGTCTCCGCCGGGATCGACATGGCGCTGCACCTCGTCGGCCGCGAGGCCGGCCCGGAGGTCGCCCAGGCCGTCCAGCTCGGCATCGAGTACGACCCGCAGCCGCCCTTCGACGCCGGCTCGCCGAGCAAGGCGCCGGAGCAGGTCGTCACGCTGGTCACTTCCCTCACCGGCCCGAAGGAGGGCGAGTGGGACCGGCCCGTCAGCGGGAGCGGCTGAAGCTCACCGGGCGCGTGGTGCGCGCGCCGGGGATCGCGACCAGCAGCCGAGCCTTGAGCGAGCCGCGCCGGGCGAGCAGCCGGCGGCCGCGCGAGTTGAGCGCCAGGCGGAAGGTGTGCGACATGCCGCCGGCGAGCTGGAAGGCGCGACTGCCGGTCCCCAGCCCGGCCCGGCGCACGACCATGTGCCCGGCACAGGCTTCGCCTTCGGTCCGGCCGCAGCGGACCCAGGCCTTGACCGTCGCGGCAACCGGTCGCACGTGCTTGACGAGCAGTGGCGGCGGCACCGACTTGCCGACCGTCGCGCCGTCGACGTAGTCGTTGTCGATGTTGATCGTGACCAGCCCGTAGGTCTCGTTGTGGCCGCCGCGGTACTGGTGGATGCGCTGGTGGCTGGCCCAGGCGCTCGCCGGCAGGAAGGGGTCGTTGGTGTTCTGGAAGCCGTTCCAGTTCGCCGTCCAGACGTCGTCGGGCAGGGCGTAACTGCTGCCGATCGCGCGCGCCAGGTCGGCGATGCCCGACGAGCTCGAGCTGTAGACGCCGGAGACGTAGCCCTGCGCGTGCAGTTCGGTCGTCCAGGCGGAGAGGAAGGTGAGCGTCGCCGCGCTCGCGCTCGAGTTGCGGCTGTAGGCCTCCATGTCGAAGTAGATCGGGCTGCCCGGTCCCATCGCGATGCTCTGCGCTTTCGCCACCGCGTCGCGGGCGGCCGCGGCGCCCTGCCCCGCGGCGCGACTGGCGCTCAGCTTGGCGCAGCTCGTGCAGCTGCTCGTCGGCGCCTGCCGGCCGACGTAGGTCGGGATCAGGTGCCAGCCGGAGGCGACCCGTTCGCCGACCCAGGTCGCGGTCAGGTTCGGCTGCGAGCAGGCGCGGTTGATGCCGCCGATGTAGACGCCGATCGCCCGGTAGGGCGACGTCCCCCAGGCGCTCATCGCCCGCGCCGACGGCGCCGCGCAGGCGTCGAAGCCGAGCCCGCGCCAGGTCGCGCCGGCGACCGTCGCTTCCGGGCCGGGCGCCGCCAGCGCACTCGCCCCGGCGCGGTGCGGCGAGGC
Source organism: Chloroflexota bacterium (assembly GCA_050258095.1). Taxonomy (GTDB): domain Bacteria; phylum Actinomycetota; class Thermoleophilia; order Solirubrobacterales; family 70-9; genus VRUE01. The sequence continues at coordinate 8,354 of JBLMYD010000100.1, read as the reverse complement.
GGGCGCGACGAGGATCGCGCGGCGGCGGCCGATCGCGCGCGAGGGACAGCGCTGGCTCGCGCCCGGCCGGCCCAGGTAGACGGCGCGGCGGTCGAGCCGCACGCACATGCGGGGGTGCCCGGCGAGGCGGATGACGGGCCAGCCGCCGGGCACGTGGACGGCCCGCCCGTCGAAGTGGACGGTCCGGGCCGCCGCCGGCGTCGCGAGGACCGCGAGCGCCGCGGCAACCGCTATCGCTGCACGGAGCAGGCGCATACCTGCGTCAACCGTTCGCGGTCCGGATCGATTCGCCTTCAGTCACTCAGGCCGGGACGAGGTCGAGCTCGCGCCAGGGGCCCTCGCCGGCCATCGGCTGCGTGCGTCCCTCCAACCAGTCCTGCTGGAGGTCGTCGTAGTGGGGGCTCGCCGGGTGGCCCGACTGGCCGGTGAACATCTGCCAGCGCGAGCGCTCCGGCGCCACCGGGTCGGCGACCATGCGCCAGCTCGGCGCCCAGACCGCCTTGTAGGGGTCGTTGGGGTCGTAGGCGATCTGGCTCACCGTCTCCTGCGCCCCGCCCGCCTTGAGGCTGCGGTTGAGCAGGCGGCGCAGCAGCGGGTGGGCGGCGCCGAGCGGGTGCGGGAACTCCATCTCGTGCACGTCGCCCCAGCGCCAGCCCTCGGGGTCGGGGCCGAAGCGGTCCGTGAGGTCGTCGAGCGCCCCGCTCAGCGCCTCCAGCACGAGGTCGTCCCAGGGCCGGCCGATCAGCTCCTCGTCGGCTTCCTCCCAGAGGTCCATCAGGTGCGAGTGCCAGCGCCAGGGCGAGGTGACGTGCGGCGTGAAGCCGTTGTCGGCGCGGTCGAGCCAGCGCTCGCAGAGGTCGCGGTCGCCGATCGCGGCGCGCGCCACCTCGCGCGCGAGGCGCAGCAGGAACGCCTGGTAGATCGTGCCGGCGATCGAGTCGGGGTCGAGACGCCCGTCCCAGCTGCGCAGGCGCTCGAGCGCGCTGCGCTCGCGCTGCCCGCCCGGCGTCAGCCGGCCGAGGCGCCGCGCGGCCTCGATCCCCGGCAGCGAGAGGTTGTCGGACTGCATCGCCTCGAAGCTCTCGATGTCGTGGGCGTCACCGGCGCGCAGCAGCTGCTCGATGCGGGCGGCGCGGAAGCCGTCCAGCCACTCGCTGGTGATGTGGTGCGGGTACTCGTCGCCGACGATGCGGTTGTTGGCCGTGACCAGGAAGCCGCTCTCGGGGTCGACCGCCGCGGGCAGCTCGTCGTAGGGGATCGTCCCCTCCCACTCGAACTCTCCCGTCCAGCCCGGCTTCGGCAGGTCCGGGCAACCGCCCCGGCGCCGCGGCAGGCGGCCGATCAGCTTGTAGCCGATCGAGCCGTGGCGATCGGCCCAGATCAGGTTGGAGGCCGGCGAGGTGTGCCCCGCGAGGATCGCGACCAGCTCCGGGCCCGAGGAGATGCCGTGCAGCTCGAACATGCCGCGGAAGGAGGTCGGCTGGTCGAGCGTCTGCCAGCGCAGCGCCAGCGGCTCGGCCTCGTCGGTGCCGAGCGCGTCGTTGACGATCGGCCCGTGGTGGGTGATGCGGACGTCGAGCGCCTCGGGCGCGTCGCGCCCCTTGACCGCGATCTCCTCGCGCACGACTTCGAGCGGGCGCCACTCGTCCTCGAAGAGGTAGCGATCGCCCTCGATGCGCTCGACGAAGAGGTCCTGCACGTCGGCCATCACGTTGGTGAAGGTCCAGCAGACGTCGTTGTTCTGGCCCATGTAGACGCCGGGCATCCCCGGCAGCGAGGCGCCGCGGACGAAGCGGTCGCCGAGCGTGAGCCCGACCTGGTACCAGATGCCCGGCATGCTCTGCGGCAGGTGCGGGTCGCCGGCGATCAGCGGCGCGCCGGTGGCGCTGCGGGCGCCGGAGACCGCCCAGTTGTTGGAGCCGCTGGCCTCGGCGGCGAGGCCGATCGAGCGGCGCACGGCGTCGAGCTGCTCGACGATCGGCAGCCCTTCCCCGGACCAGGCTTCCTGGGTGACGACCGGGTTGTCGGCGGGGTAGGTGGTGTCGAGGCGGGCGGCCAGCTCAGGGCCGAGCGCCCGCACCATGTCGGCCCGCAGCAGCTCCCGCTCCCAGTTGGTCGAGAGGCCGAAGGCGAGCAGCTTGCCGAGGCTGAGGATGTCGACGGGGCGCCACGGCTTCCAGGCGAGGCGCAGGAGCTGCATCTCGAAGGGCATCGCCTTGGCGCCGGCGGCGGCCGCGTTGATCCCCTCGCAGAAGCGCTCGAGCAGGGCGAGCATCTCGGGGTCGAGCGTCGCTGCCTCGCGCTCGGCGGTGCGCCGCATGCCGAGCGTGCGCATCAGGCGGTCGACCGGCAGGCCCTCCTCGCCGGCCATCTCGGCGACCCGGCCGGAGACGACGCGGCGGTAGAAGTCCATCTGCCAGAGCCGGTCCTGACCGTGGCAGAAGCCCTCGGCGAACCAGAGGTCGGCGGCGCTCCCGGCCTCGACGTGGGGAACGCCCCAGCGGTCGCGCCGCACCCGCACCGGCCCTTCGAGCCCGTCGAGGACGATCGTCCCCCTCTGCTTGGGCAGCGGCCGCCGCGCCAGCCAGTGCCAGGCCGCGGCCGTCGTCGCAGCGGCGAGCCCGGTGCCGGCAGCGCCGGCCAGCAGTCCCGTCTTCGCGGCCCGGCCCATCCGGCAAGGGTACTGGCCGCGCAGCCAAAGCTAGTGCCGCGCTAGGGCAGAAGGTCCTCCTCGAGCCTTCCTTCCGCCGCGAGCTTGTCGAGGTGGGCCTGCATCACCATCGCCGCCGCGGGACGGACCTCGGCCGGGACGTCGTCCCAGACCCCGTCGAGCAGCGCCTCGCGCGAGCGCTCGCCGCGCTCGAGCGCTTCCAGCAGGCGCCGCTCGCGCATCTCGCGGTGCTCGACGTACTCGGTCAGCTTTGAGGCCGGGTCCTCGATCCAGGGCCCATGGCCGGGGCAGATCAGCTCGATCGGCTCGGCCTGCAGCTTGCGCAGCGAGTCCATGTAGGCGGCGAGCGAGCCACCGTCGGGCGGGACGAAGGTCGAGCCGGCGCCGAGCACGAGGTCGCCGCTGAAGCAGACGCCGTCGCCGCTCAACAGGCAGACATGGTCGGGCGCGTGCCCAGGAGTGGCGAGCGCCCGCAGGCCGGCGTGCTCCTCGCCGTCGCCGGGCAGGATCGCCTCGACGCCCAGGCGATGCGCCCCCTCGGCGTGGTCGGCGTGGGTGTGGGTGAGCATGACCAGACCGATCCCCCCCCGCTCGTCCGCCGCCGCCCGCACCGCGTCGAGATGTCGGGGGTCGTCCGGCCCCGGATCGATTACAGCACAGGGTTCAGACCCGTACAGGTAGGTATTCGTCCCTTCCAGCGTCATCGGCCCCGGGTTGGGAGCCACAAGCCTAAAAATCTCCGGATGCCCAGGAGCTTGCGTCACGTCAGAGCCCGTCCCGGAGCGGGTCACGTTCGAGCCCGTCCCGGAGCGCAGGTCACGTCGAAGCCCATCCCGGTAGGGGTGAAACGTCTTGTACTTTTTCGCGACCGCTCGCCTGCGGCGCCAGCAATCCCCGCCCGACGAAAAAGTTAAGTGGAACCCCTACCGGGATGGGCTACCCACCAACCTCTTTCGCGATCGCCTCGCGCGCCTCCTCGGGCTCGAGCACGACGAGATCACCGGCCCCGCGCAGGATCTCGCGCACCAGCCAAGAGGTCCCCGCGTAGGGCAGCTCGACGACGACGGCGCCGTCGGCCAGCTCCTCGACGACGGTGCGCTCCTCGCGCAGCCAGCGCGCCCGCTCCGGCGAGACCCAAACGCGGGCGACGTGGGCGGTCGGCACCTCGCCGTGCGTCATCCAGCCCTCGACGCCGGCGATCTCTTCGACCTCCGGCCGCGGCTCGTAGGTCTCCTTGGAGAGCGTCGCCTCCTTGACTCGGTCGAGCTTGAAGTGGCGGATGCCGCCTTTGTTGAGGTCGTAGCACTCGACGTACCAGCCCTCTTTGCCGTTCTCCAGCCGGTAGGGCTCGACCGAGCGCTTGGTGAACTGATCCTCGTTCTCCTTGTAGTACTGGATCTCCAGCACGCGGCGGGCGGCGATCGCCTCGTTGACGACGCGCGCAACCTCGGCGTCGCCGCCGCTGCCGGCGGCGATCTCCAGCCCCTCCTCGGAGGGATCGTGGCCGAGTGCCTCGACGATCTTGGCGCGGGCGCTCTGCAGGCCGCCCTGCGGCAGGTGGTCGCCGAAGAGGTCGATCGCCGCGACCAGCGCCTTCGCCTCCAGCGGCAGCAGCCGCGCCGGGCGGGCGAAGTTGTCGCCGTAGGGCTCGGAGTCGACCTCGATCTCGCCGCCCTGGATTTCGGCGTAGAGGACGTAGGTGCCGCCGCCGAAGTTGACGACGTTGAGCAGGTCGATGTCCTCCTGCAGCTCCTCGTCGGTCAGTTCGAGGCGCTGGCGCAGGTCCGCCACCTCGAGGCGCTCGCCGCGTTTGGCCGATTCGATCAGCAGGCCGGCGAGGGTGACGAGGCGGGCGAAGCGCTCGGGCCGGATCGCCGCCTCGCCGCGGCCGTTGGCGCGATTGCGGCGCGGCGCCTCGCGCAGCGGCCGGTCGACGATCTTCGCCGGCTTGAAGCCGTTGTGGTGGCGCTCGTGGAGCAGGCCGCGGCGGCTCTCGGCCTCCTCGCGCAGCTCGTCGGGCGCCAGCACCTGGGTGTTCTGGCGCCAGCGCAGAACCCAGGCGATCAGCTCCCGCGGCGAGGCGTAGTCGGTCTCGAAGACCGAGCCCTTGCCGGGCGCGCCGTCGGCCTTCTTCGCCGGGCGCAGCGTGCCGTAGGCGCCGAAGTCGCGCTCGACGAGCCAGGCGATCCGGTCGCGGACGAAGACCTTCGCCGTGCCGCGGATCTCGCCCAGCTGCCAGTCGGCGCGCTGGCCGTAGTCGCGGCGGTCGAAGTCCTCCGGCGGCGTGAAGTCGTGCTCGGCCTTGGAGGCGTAGCCGACCTTGCCCTGGATGCGCGAGAGGCGGAAGACGCGCACGGCGTCGCGCTCGTGCGAGTGGCCGATCAGGTAGAACTGGCCGGCGCGGAAGACGAGGTGGTAGGGGTCGACCTTGCGCTTCGCCGTCTCGTCGCGCTCCATCGTGTAGTAGGTGAACTCGATCGTCTTGCGGCGCGAGATCGCGGTCTCGATCTTGGAGAGCCGCTGCGAGAGGTCGCGGCCGCCGGCCGACGCCGTCATCGCCATCTCGACCGGCGCCCGTTCGCCCTCCTTGAGCGGGTTGGGATGGCCCCAGGCGACCTGCTGCAGGGCGAGGCGCAGCGGCTCGGCGTAGGCGAACTCGCCTTCGGAGAGCAGCAGCAGCGCCGTGCTCAGCGAAGCCAGCTCGTCCTCGTCGAATTTGATCGCGTCGAGGTAGAAGTTCTCCGGCGGCAGCGAGTAGAGCTCGGCCTCGAAGAATCCCTCGCCGGGCTTCTCGACCCCGAGCTGGATGCCGAGGCTCTCGAGCTCGGCGCGGTCCGCGTAGAAGCGGCGCGCGAACGCGTCTTCGTTCATGTCGCTGTAGCCCTCCACCTCGCGCTTGATCTCGAGTGCCGAAACCGGCCTCCCCTGGGCCATCAGGAACGAGATCAACGAGAGCTGGCGGATCAGCTTCTCGGTGTCCTTCGCCACGTGCGCAGAATAGTCGCGGAGCCGATTCGGGCTCGCCGCGATTGCCGCATTTTGGGCTTCTCAGGCGGCTTCTCTAGTACCGAAATACGCCGAGCCGGACAGCGCCCGGTCGAAGCCCGACCAGGACTCGCCGGGAGCGAGCTGGCGCTCAAGGCGGTCGAAGCTGCCGAGGCGGCCGCCTAGGTTGTCGATCATGTGGACGAGGACCGCCTCGCGGGTTGCGGGAAGGACGGGCGAACCGTGCTCGAGCGAGCCGTGATGGGCGAGGATGATGTGGAGGACGGCCTGCGCCAGCCCGGGGTCGAAGCCCGGGATCTCCTCGATCTGGTGGCGCACGAGGTAGTAGCCGAGCGGGATCTCGCCCTGCAGGCGGCCGGCGTCGGTGAGGTCGATCGCCAGCGGGTCGTCGTTGTAGGCCTCGGTCTTGCCGACGTCGTGGAGGAGCGCGCCGGTGACGGCGACGTCGCGGTCGATGCCGGGGAAGAAGGCGGCGGCGGCGCTGACCGCCTGGGCGACCGAGAGCGTGTGCTCGAGCAGCCCGTGGCGGTAGGCCTGGTGGTAGGTCTTGGCCGCCGGGGCGTCGCGGAAGCGGGGCCAGATGTCGGAGCCCTCGCCGAAGAAGCGGTCGAGGAGGGTGCCCAGCTGCGGGTCCTGGACGGTCGCGAGCAGCGCGTGCAGGTCGCTCTCCAGCCGCTCCAGCGAGACCTCGGACTCGGCAGCGAGGTCGGCCGGGTCGTACTCGTCGTCGGCGGCGGCGCGCAGCGCGCTGAGCTTGATCTTCGCCCCCCAGCGCTCGCTGACCTCGAAGAGGCCGCTGACGTGGACGGCGGTGCCGGGGTCGGCGGCGGCGTAGAGCGCCTCGGCGTCCTCCCAGGCGACCGCCTCGCAGACGCCGCCGGCGTCGCCGAGCACGAGGCGCAGCCAGGGCTCGCCGTTGCGCTTGCGCCGCAGCTCGCGCTCGCGGACGGCGTAGACGCCCTCCATGTGCTGCCCGTCCTCGAGGTCCGCGAGCGGGACGCAGACGGGCGCCGGGCCGTTCCCGTTCGATGAAACCGCATCCCCTGCCAAGCCGGCGAGTGCTTCCTGCGTCATCTGCGATCCAAGGTAATCCCGCCCCCGGACGATTTCGCTGACTTCGTCTTTCTTCGCCGTTACGGCGAAGAAAGACGAAGTCAGCGAAAGGGAAATTGGTTAGAGCGCGGTGCCGAGCCAGTGGCCGAGGGCGATCGCGGCGAAGCCGGCGACCAGGGAGAGGCCGACGTTGAGCCAGACGAGGTGAGTGTGACCGGCCTCGGCGAGCCGGTGCGAGTCGAGGATCCAGGTCGAGAAGGTGGTGAAGGAGCCGATGCCGCCGCCGGCGACGATGACGAGGGCCTGGCCGCTGAGCGCGGCGCCGGCGACGAGGCCAAGGGCGAGGGTGCCGAGGAGGTTGATCGCCAGCACGCCGAGCGGGAAGGGGTGGTCGCTGCGGCCGGCGAAGGCGGAGTCGATCAGGAAGCGCGCCGCCGCGGCGGCCCCTCCCAACAGTCCGACCGCGACCCAGGCCGCTGGGCTCAACCGGCCGACTCCCGCGGGCGCCGCTCGATCCCGCTGCCCAGCCGCACGCAGAGGTAGCCGGCGCCGAGCGTGACGACCAGGTAGCTCGCCGCGAGGCCGAGGTGGCTGTCGGCGACCATTTCGAACAGCTCGAGCTGCAGCGTCGCGAAGGTCGTCAGCGTGCCGGCGATGCCCGTGGTCAGGAACGGGTGGGCGACGCTGTCCTCGGGGTGGTCGTGCAGGCGGGCGACGAAGTAGCCGAGCATCAGCGCGCCGACCATGTTGACCGCGAACGTTCCCCAGGGCCAGCCGGCCGGACCGTGCGGCGTCGCCTGGGCGAGCCCGACGCGGACGAGGGCGCCGAGAACGCCGCCGACGTAGATCGCGGCGAGGCGGCGCAGTGCAAATGACGAGATCTTCACGCCCTGATCATGCTATTTCGCGATATTCATCGCCTTGTGAAAGAGCGACCCGACCTGGCGCGCCGCGCCGCCGCCGAGGCGTTCGGCGCCTTCGCCCTCGTCTTTGCCGGCTGCGGGGCGATCGTCACCGACACGGTCCACGCGGGCGTGCTCGGCGCCGTCGGCGTCTCGCTCGTCTTCGGCCTGGTGATCATGGCGATGGTCTACGCGACCGGCCACCTCTCCGGCGCCCACCTCAACCCGGCGGTGACGCTCGCCTTCGCCCTCACCCGCCACTTCCCGCGCCGCGAGGCGCTCGCCTACCTGACGGCCCAGCTGCTCGGCGCGATCGCCGCCGCGGCGCTGCTGCTCGCGGTCTGGCCCAGCCGGCCGGCCGACCTGGGGACGACCCTGCCCAGCGTCGGCACCGGCAGCGCCCTCGTCTACGAGGCGACGCTGACCGCCTTCCTGATGTTCGTGATCATGGCCGTCGCCACCGACACGCGCGCGGTCGGCGCCGGGGCGGCAATCGCGATCGGCGGCACGATCGGCCTCGACGCCCTCTTCGGCGGGCCGATCACGGGCGCCTCGATGAACCCGGCGCGCTCGATCGGCCCCGCCCTCGTCTCCGGCGAACTGCACGACCTCTGGCTCTACATCGTCGCCCCCGTCGTCGGCGCGGCGGTCGGCGCCCTCGCCTACCAGCTCGTGCGCGGCAACCCACCCCCCACCCGCCGACGGGCCGATTTCCGTCGCAT